>JAZDMF010000061.1:0-2120 GCA_043801235.1 Bacteroidota bacterium
AGCACACAGCAACAGGAAAAAATATCATTCCGAAGTAAATATTTTTTCTGTTTCAAGGCAACTTTCCGGCAAAAAAGCTATCTTTGTATATAGAAGCATCCTTTTCGACAAGTATTGAATAAAAGAAGCAAAATATTTTTATTATTCCTTGCGTTTCAGATATATTTTCTGACCGCAGTATCTGTTTTTGCACAGGTAGTTCACCAGCATACGGGTACAATAACTTTCACTGAAAATAAAAATCAATGGGATGCAAGCATCCTGTACAAGGCCGATATTGGCGGCGGCAGCGTGTTCCTTGAAAAAAAATGTTTCACTTATGTTTTCGAAGATGTGGATGCAGTGCGGGAACTGATGAGCTATAAATTTCTTGATTCGAATGCAAAAAAAACAAAAAAGCCTCCTTCAAACCTTGTAAATTATCATGCGTACAAAGTATATTTTACCGGATCGGTCAATGAACCTGTAGTTTCTTCCGAAGCACCATCAAGTGAATATTATAACTATTTTATCGGAAATGATCAGTCACACTGGGCTTCAAATGTAAGGAAATACAAGAAAGTTACTTACACAAACCTTTACAATAATATTGATTTGAATGTTTATGAGCAGGATTTTCACCTGAAATATGATTATATCGTACACCCCGGCGCTAATACTGACGATATTCAACTGTTATACGAGGGCGCTGATGATTTATCAATAAACGATAAAAACCTTGTCATTAAAACTTCCGTCAATCGTGTTATTGAATTAAAACCCTATGCCTACCAGGAAATTGATGGACAGAAAAAGGAAGTGACATGCAAATTCAAACTTCATAAAAATACATTATCGTTTGTATTGCCTGATGGTTATGATAGTTCTGTTGATTTAATTATAGACCCCATCCTGATTTTTTCCACCTATTCCGGTTCAACCGCCGACAATTGGGGGTACAGCGCCACCTACGACAGCCAGGGTTTTTTATTTGCAGCAGGGAATGTTTTTGCTATCGGATATCCTACAACTATAGGGTCATACCAGACATCATTCGGAGGAGGGAATTGCGATATTGCCATAACAAAATACGACACTACCGGGCAATCTCTTATTTACGGAACCTATCTTGGCGGCACAGGCCCTGAAGTCCCCAATAGTACTATTGTCAACAGTAACGATGAATTATTTGTATTGGGAACAACTGGCTCAAATAATTTTCCTGTCACTGCCGGCGCATACGATAACACGTTTAACGGGGGCACAAACTACACTCTTACCTATGTGCTTAATTACACCAGCGGCTCCGATATTGTTATCTCTCATTTCAGCGCCGACGGCACACAGTTGATTGGCTCTACCTACTTCGGAGGTTCGGGCAATGACGGACTGAACGGCTCAGCGGTGTTGAAACACAATTATGCCGATGATGTGCGCGGAGAAATTATGATTGATGAAAATAACAATATCTATGTTGTATCCAGTACTTCATCTGCTGATTTTCCGATTACCTCTGGTTCTTTTCAGCAAACCTTTGGTGGCGGGCAGCAGGATGGATGCATACTGAAAATGGACAACAATCTGAGCACATTAATCTGGTCATCCTATATTGGCGGCAGCGGTGATGATGCCGTTTACGCCGTTACACTTGATGATAACCAGGACATGTATATATGCGGTGGCACCACTTCAACTAATTTTCCTTTGACACCCGGAACCCTGCAGCAAAATTTCATGGGTGGTTCATGCGATGGGTACATAACAAAAATTAATCAGAACGGAAATACCATCATACGTTCTACATACTACGGATCATCTGCATATGATCAGACCTACCTTCTTGAACTTGATAAGCAAAATAATGTTTATGTGGTAGGCCAGACGGAAGCTGCCGGAAACACATGGATATATAATGCTTTGTGGAACACTCCGAACAGCGGGCAGTTCATCAGCAAGCTGAATCCGGATTTGACTTTGTTAACATGGTCGACGGCATTTGGCACAGGCAGCGGCATTCCGAATATTTCACCTACAGCTTTCCTTGTCGACCTTTGCGGGAATATTTATATGTCGGGCTGGGGGGGAAGCGTAAATGGCTTCGGAGGAACATCAGGGCTGCCGGTAACTGCCAATGCATTTCA
>JAZDMF010000071.1:0-28999 GCA_043801235.1 Bacteroidota bacterium
TGTAACTTTGTCCATTGGGTTTCTTATTGCAAGTTTGAAAACCCAAATTTCACCTTATTGGTGAAACAAAAGACATACTAAAGCTCTGTTTTATCAACATCTTTAGGTGTCTTTATTTAGTTATTTGCGACTTTTGGGGAAAATACCTGATTCATTTCCATTTTCATAATTCATTAAAAGGCATTATTTTTGTAAAACCAAAACCTGAAATATGAAAAATCTAATATTATTTTTTTTAATTTCAATCCTTGTTTCATCATGCATTTTTAATTCATCAGACAAAAAATGCCTTACAGATGAAGACATTGCCAATTACATTAAGGTGTACAACAACTTAAAAAAACAGGCTCCTTCCATGCTTCAGGAAGTGAATGCCAACAAGGATGCAGATGTTGCAGGCAAACAGGGTTACGATGATTTTGAAAAAACTGTTAAGGACGGTGGTATTTCCGATTATGCCTCCTTTGTAAAAATGAATGCAAAGATCGGGGCTATTTTCAGCATCATGCAGGCAAATAGTTTTATGGAAAATATGGGCGAGATGACCACAGATGGCATATCCCAACTGGACGATGCTACCCATTTGTATGATTCACTTATTAATGACCCGAATACTCCGGAAGCTGCCAAAGCCGAATACCGCAGGGCAAAAGAAGAAACACAAAAAGGGAAGCAGGATATTAGTCAAAACTGGGAGGAAAATAAAAAATGGGCTGATATGGTTTTGGAAAAAGTGAATAAAATAAGCGGTATTATGGCATCCGAATGCGACGTGGAAATGGTGAAAAAGCATGAAAAGGAAATTATGGAATCATATACCGGTTTTCCTGCACCTGCAGTGCCCGAATAATACATTTCTTTTCTGCTATAAAAAAAGTCCCGTGATCAGGGACTTTTTAATTCAGATGCATTCCGGAAATTCCGGTGCTTTCATTTTTTTTGTGATGTTGTTATTCCGGTTTGATACATTCTACCGGGCAAACATCAGCGCAAGCGCCACAATCGGTGCAAACATCAGGATCAATTTTATAGATGTCGCCTTCAGCTATTGCTTCAACCGGGCATTCATCCTTGCATGAGCCGCATGCAGTGCATTCTTCACTTATTATATAAGCCATTGTGATAAAGTTTTTGTTGGTTTCCGCTGCAAATATATTCAGTTAAATGAATTAAAAAAAATTTTTATAAAAAAATAAATTTATTTGTGAAATGCACAATTATATTTTTATACATTTGTGCCTGTTACGAAAAAGAAAATTTATTAATAAAATTTTATGGAGACTTTAGAAAAAAAAGAGGCTAAAGCTGCAAAAGGATTAGTATTTATCTATCCTGAAAAATGCAAAGGCTGTGGTTTTTGCATTGAGTTTTGTCCGAGTCACGTTCTGGAATTTTCCCGGGATTTTAACAGTAAAGGTTATCATTATCCTGTTGATATGAAAGCTGACGATTGTAACGGATGTGACCTTTGCGGTTTATTTTGCCCTGATTTTTCAATTTACGGGGTCCGCATCAAAGACCTTGCTGAAAAAGGTTTTGACATGACACAAATTAAAGGAGGAATACAAAAGTGAAATCAAATAATAATACTGCGGTTTTAACCGGCATTCATTTTCTGGATGGAGATCATGCCTGCTGTGAAGGCGCTATTGCTGCCGGATGCAGGTTTGTTGCAGGTTATCCTATTACTCCTTCAACAGAAGTAGTTGAACGCATTGCCTTGCGTTTCCCGATGATTGAAGGGAGTGTGTTTATTCAGATGGAAGACGAAATAGCTTCTTCCATTGCAATTGCCGGCGCTTCCTGGGCAGGTAAAAAGTCCATGACGGTTACCAGTGGTCCGGGTCTGTCATTAATGATGGAACATATTGGTCTTGCCGCAATAACCGAGACTCCGCTTGTCATTGTTGATGTTCAGCGGGGCGGACCATCTACCGGTCTTCCTACACTTCCCGCACAGAGCGATATGATGCAGGCACGGTGGGGTTCCCATGGCGACTATGAAATTATCGCTCTCTGCCCTAATTCCCCGCAGGAATGTTTTACATTAATGATAGATGCTTTCAATCTTTCTGAAAAATACAGAACGCCTGTATTGTTTATGATGGATGAATGCGTCGGACACATGATTGAAAAAGTCGTTATTCCTGACGAAAGTGAAATAAAAATTGTTAACAGAAAATATACAAAATTACCGCCGGAAGAATTTCTTCCTTTCAAACCGGGCGAAGACCTGGTCCCCGAATTTGTGAAAGCAGGAGAAGGTTATAAAATCCATGTGACAGGTCTTACCCATAATGAAAAGGGGTATCCTGTGATTTCACCCCAGGCTCAGGATAAGCTTATCAGACGCCTTGTCAATAAAATAAGGCTAAATGCAGATAAGATAGTAAGATATGAAGAAGATGGAATTGAAGGCGCCGAGGTTGTTGTCATCTCTTACGGAATCACATCAAGAGTTTGTCTTCCTGCAATAAATCAGGCAAGAGAAAAAGGAATAAAAGTCGGTCACCTGAGGCTGATCGTTGCATGGCCTTTCCCTGAAAAAAGGATAAAAGAATTATCCGGAAAAATCAAAAGCTTTATCGTGCCTGAAATAAACATGGGACAAATGGCGCTGGAAGTTGAAAGACATGCCGGCGGCAGGGCTAAAACTTACCTGATTTCTCATGCCGGAGGAACCGTTCATAATCCTGAAGATATTTATAATGTAATCATGGAGGCTGCAAAATGACGACTATGACTATTGAAAATCCGGTAGATGAATTTTTAAGACAAGACAGGCTTCCGCACATCTGGTGTCCGGGCTGCGGTATCGGAACAACCGTAAATTGTCTTACCAGGGCATTGTCTGAAAGTGAACTTGACCTGAACAAAGTTTCAATTGTTTCCGGAATCGGATGTACAGGAAGGGTCGCAGGTTATATGAATCTTGACTCATACCATACAACCCATGGCAGGTCAATACCTTTTGCTACGGGTTTGAAACTTGGCAATCCCAAGCTGAACGTTATCGTTTATTCAGGCGACGGAGATCTTTTTGCTATCGGAGGAAATCATTTCATACATGCTGCACGGAGAAATATTGATATCACTGTGATATGCGTAAATAATTTTACCTATGTAATGACCGGAGGTCAGATGACTCCGACATCCCATCTTGAATCAATCGCTTCCACTTCACCTTACGGGAATTTTGAACAACCTTTCAATCTGCCTTTTCTTGCAGATAGTTGCGGCGCTGTTTATGTAGCTCGGTGGACTTCTTTTCATGTACGCCAGATTGCACGTTCCATGAAAGAAGCTATACAAAAGAAAGGATTTTCCTTTATTGAAATCATCGCTCCCTGCCCGACATTATATTTACGCAGAAACAGGCTTGGGGACGGACTCGCCGAGATGAAATACTATAAAGAGAAAAGCGTTGTAAAGAATGGCGCTGATACAAAATCAGTAGGAATCAATTTCAAAGGAGAAATTATTGTCGGTAAATTCATTGAAAGAGAAAGACCATCATTTCTTGAAGCTATGAATACCCATCTGAAAAATGTTATCGGAGAAACTTATATACCTTACGGAGAATAAAAATAATGGAAAAAGAAATCAAAGTCGGAGGGCTTGGAGGCCAGGGAGTTATTCTTTCAGCCCAGATCATAGGCAAAGCGGCTTCAATTTATGATAATAAATTTGCTACCATGACCCAGAGTTTTGGCCCCGAAGCAAGAGGAAGCGCTTGCAGCGCCCAGTTAATAATCAGTGATAAAATTGTCGCTTATCCGTATATTAAAAAGCCCGGTATTCTGGTAGTAATGAGTCAGGATGCCTATAATAAATTTGTCCCTGAATTAGCCTCCGGCGGCATTCTTATTACAGAAGAGGATCTTGTAAAAACCGGTAAATTACCTGAGGGTATAAAGCATTATAAGATTCCTGCAACCCGCTTTGCTGAAGAAATCGGAAAACGACTCGTTCTGAATATTGTGATGGTCGGCTTTTTTACTGCCGTTACTAAATTACTGACCTTCGATTCAGTCGAAAAAGCTTTACTTGATTCTATTCCTGCTGGTACTGAAAATCTTAATCTTAAGGCTTTTAAAAAAGGTTATGAATATGGGGTCCACCAGATGAAGTAATTCATTATACGTTCACCGGAGAGTTAATTATCATATATATTTTAAATAATAGAAAAAAACAAAATGGACTTATCAGAATACCCTAAAAAGAAAACTCTTAAGGACAATACAGAGATCATTCTGAGACCTATGGTCAGAGAAGATAAAGATGAACTTTTACATTTTTTCAGATCACTCTCGACAGATGACAGGCTTTTCCTAAAAGATGATGTTACAAAAGAAGAGGTAATAAAAGCTTGGGCTGATAATATTGATTACTCTAAGGTTTTACCTATTCTTGCCATTGCTGATAATAATAAAATTGTCGGTGATGCAACATTACACAGGACAAATTTCGGATGGTCGCGGCATACAGGAGAAATCAGAATGGTTATCACAAGCAGTTTCCAGAAAAAAGGACTGGGAACTGTTCTTGCACGGGAACTGGTTGATCATGCTGTGAATTTTGGTCTTGATATTATAACTGCCCAAATGGCGGCAAAACAGATTTCTGCAATAAATGCTTTTAAAAAATTAGGGTTTGTACAGGAGGCAATATTAAAAAACCATGTAATGGACTTACGGGGTGAGAAATCTAACCTTGTAATTATGTCCAATGATGTCAGCCAGCTTTGGAAAAAGATGGAAGAGATGCTTATGGACTGGTATCCGATTGATTAAACGGATAAATGATAAAAGTTCAGAAAGCCTGTTATTTACAGACAGGCTTTTTTTGTGCTCATTTATATGGTTTTGCGGCACATATATTTTTCCCTTAATTTTATAATTTCCCGCTGATATCACTGATTTACGCAGGACCTTCTATGTTTTTTCTCTGCGATTATCTGCCAAATTTGCGGGAACAATGAATTATTAACCACTTGCGAATTTCCGGAACAAAAAAAGAGAGAACCAAAGTCCTCTCTTTTCAATAAATATTATGAAAATTTATGCGCCGAGCATCAGGCGGACAAATGCGGTAACCTTAAGTTCCTTATCGGTTTCTATAAGATATTGTCCTACTGTCTTCTTTGTATCCCTTACAAAATCCTGATTCAGTAAAGTGCTTTCCTTAAAGAATTTATTCAGTTTGCCCTGTGCGATTTTATCAAGCATTTCTTCGGGTTTGCCTTCCTGGCGTGCCTGTTCCCTGCCAATTTCAAGTTCCCTGTCAATCACTTCCTGGGTAACATCACTTTTGTCAATAGCAACAGGATTCATTGCTGCAATCTGCATTGCAACTTCTTTTCCTGCCTGTTCAAGGTTATCAATACTGTCTTTATTAAAACCAACGATCGTTCCGAGGCGGTTTCCGGGATGATTGTATGCAAAAGTTTTTACAGCTTCAATAATTTCGTAGCGGGCAACTTCCATTTTTTCGCCAACCTTTCCAATAAGGTCGGTAAGATTTTCTTCAACTGTCCTGCCATTCAGGTTGGCCGATTTTAATTCACCAACAGTTTTGGGAGTTTTAAGAATAGCGTACTCGGCAACATCATTGGTAAACATAATAAAATCCTGGCTTTTTGCAACGAAGTCAGTTTCGCAGCTTATCATAACTATTATTGCCTTTTTGTGATCGGCCGAAGTTTTAGTTAGAACCATTCCTTCGTTGGCTGCCCTGTCGGCACGGCTGCTGGCTACTTTCTGTCCTTTTTTTCTGAGATAATCAATCGCTTTTTCAAAATCTCCGTCCGATTCAACCAATGCTTTTTTGCAGTCCATCATGCCTGCGCCTGTCATCTGCCTCAGCTTATTCACTTCTGCTGCTGTAATATTTGCCATCTTATTCAGAATATTAAAAAAAATTATTTAATCGGTTTTTTTCCGCCAAAAGGCTTTTTGGCTCCCAATGGTGGCCTTGGTCCGCGCGGGATAAATTTCCTTTCTCTTTTTTCGGGGGTTTTTACTTCCTCAATGCCTTCTTTGCCTTTTATCGCTCCCTGTTTCAATACGGCTTTTTTTGTTTTTTTCAGTTCTTCTTCATCTTCCTGTACTTCAAGTGCGGCAATAGTATCCGACTTCAGTTCATCAGCTTCGGCAGCTTCTTCCCTTTCTTCTTCTTCCTGCTTGTCCTTATCGTATTTTCTTTCAGCCAGTCCTTCTTCAATGGCTTCAACCATTGCATTTACCACAAGTAAAATGGACTTTGCAGCATCATCATTGGCAGGAATCGGAAAATCAACTTCGTTGGGGTTTGAGTTCGTATCAACGATAGCAAAAGTAGGGATGCTGAGTTTTTTAGCTTCGGCAACAGCAATATGTTCTTTGCTGATATCGACAATGAACAGCGCTGCCGGCAGTCGTGTAAGATCGGCAATACTGCCTAAGTTCTTTTCAAGTTTTGCCCGTTCACGGGTGATCTGCAATCTTTCTTTTTTCGACATATTGTCGGCAGTGCCATCGGTAAACATTTTATCGATGCCCGACATTTTTCTGACAGCTTTACGTATTGTTGCAAAGTTTGTGAGCATACCTCCGGGCCACCTTTCGGTAACATAAGGCATGTTAACACGTTTTACCTGTTCGGCCACAATATCTTTTGCCTGTTTTTTGGTTGCAACAAAAAGTACTTTTTTTCCTGATTTTGCAATTTGTTTTATTGCCGATGCAGCCTCGTCAATCTTTGCAGCTGTTTTATACAGATCAATGATATGAATCCCGTTCTTTTCCATGAAAATATAGGGAGCCATATTCGGATTCCATTTCCTTCTCAGGTGGCCAAAATGTACACCTGCGTCTAACAGTTCATTGTAGTTAACTCTTGCCATGTTATATTTATTTCCTGATAAATTTTAACGTTTGCTGAATTGAAATCTTTTGCGGGCTTTTTTCTGGCCTGGTTTTTTGCGTTCAACCATGCGGGGATCGCGCCGGAGCAAACCTTTTGCCTTTAAAGGAGGCCTGAGTTCGGGATTGATCTTGCACAAAGCCCTTGCAATAGCAAGTTTTAAAGCTTCGGCCTGTCCTGTAATTCCGCCGCCGTTAATATGGGCAATAATGTTGAATTTTCCTGTCAATTCAACTATTTCGAGGGGCTGGTTAACCACATATTGTAAAGTAGGTATTGTAAAGTATGCTTTATAATCCCTTTCGTTAACAGTAATCGTACCATTACCTTCCTTCACAAAAATACTGGCAATGGCGTTTTTCCTTCTGCCTGTTGCGTTAATGACTTCCATATATTATTTGATTGTTTTAATATTAATAGCCTTTGGTTGCTGGGCAGCATGAGGATGCTCCGTTCCGGCATACACATAGAGATTTCCGTAAATCCGGCTTCCCAGCCTGTTCTTTGGAAGCATTCCTTTCACAGCCTTCTCAATAACTGATTCAGGTTTTTTCTTTAGCAGATCTTTGGGTGTTGCAAAGCGCTGACCTCCGGGATAACCTGTATGACGTACATATTCCTTGTCAGTAAGCTTTTTGCCCGTAAGCCTGAATTTTGCAGCATTTATCACAATTACATTGTCGCCGCAGTCAACATGAGGTGTGAAATCGGTTTTATGCTTGCCCCTGAGCAATCTTGCCACTACTGAAGCCAGCCTTCCCAGCACTTCGTTCTCTGCATCCACAATCAGCCATTCTTTGCTGACAGTATTAACGTTGGCAGATCTGGTTTTATAAGTTAATTGATCCATTGCTGATAGTTAATTATTTCAAAATGAGTGTTCCCCTTATTTACAGAATCTTAGCAGGTTTGCCTGTCTGCCGACAAGGCAGTCAAAGCAAAATATGCTTAGATTCTGTTATGCCGATAGGAAATTATTGCAAACCATTTCCGTATCGGTATAAAATGGGAGTGCAAAGGTAAAATTAATTTTCTATTTAACAAATTTGTTTACAATATTTTGGTTTTAATTTTCATCCGGACTGGCACTTCTGAAAAACAGGGAAATAAACATAGATCAGCAAAAATAAAAAAAGCTTCCGGAAAATAACCGAAAGCTTTATTAAAAGGTCTTTTAGGATTTATTGCTTTTTCAACTCTCTTCTTTTCCTGTTTCTTTTAATAAACCAGAAGACAAGGTAAAGAGCAATCAGTGTGATGAGCCACAGCGGCCATAAGTATATGATACCTATAAAGAACATCTGCAGACCGTTCCATCCTGATTTGAAAGCCTTACCAGTCCTGTAGAAGAAACCTGTTTCAGGGGCGGCTATTTCGTCGAGTTTTTCATAGAAGTGAAGCTTGATTGTGCTATACGAAACCTTATCGTCCATAAACTTTAACTTGGCTTTATATGCTTCGATCTCTTCGCGTATCTTGTTTATTTTTTCCTGCACAGCTATTATTTCGCTGATAGTATAGGCTTTCTTAAGGATTTCCTTGTATTGAGTTTCCACATCTTCTTTTGCTTTCATCCGCGCTTCGGCATCAACATATTCCTCGGTAACATCATCGGCCGTGATTTTGCTGTAGTCAACATAAATTGCTTTTCCGAGTATTTTTTCAACAAGGCTGTCAAAACCGCCGGGTTTGATGCGTATCTCCATATCATCGTTAATGTTGTACGAAGTGTTGGCCTGGTTCTCGGCTGCAATATATGCCCCGCTTGCTTTGATCGTTTCCAGGATTTCCATCCTGTTTTTTTTATAATCCTTCACCTGCATGGAGATTTCGGCCGTTTTAATTATTTTGGATGCAACTTTTTCAACAGGAATACTCTCTGTGGTTGTCAGATCGGTTTGTGAACCGCCGGTAGCAGAAGTTGCATTGCCGTCCTTTGATTTAGCCTGGTTCTGTGCAGTTGTAGCAGGCGATTCATTCTTCGCTTCCTCAAATTCATTGCTGCCTTCTTCCTGAATGCCGTCAGTATAATAATCACCAGTGGTAAGGGACTCTTTTGTTTTTTCGTTGTCGGCCCCGCCGGCTCCGCATCCTGCGAAGTGAATAGTTCCAATCAAAAATGCCGAAACTATTATTGCTGATAAGAATGTTCGTTTCATATATTTATGTTTTATGGGTTTCGTTTTAATTTAAAGACGCAAATTACAATTAATTTCTTTTTTTTTCACACAAAAGATTAGGTAAGAAATGTCTTTCCATAAAAATATTTCATTTTTTTCTTGCTTTGGCATTAAAAATTGTTTTACTTTGCAGCACAAAGTACTTTTAAATTTATTCAAAATGGAAACAGAACAGGATCATTTAAAAACGCTGACAGAAATCCGCAACCTTATGGAAAAGTCATCGAGGTTCATTTCACTGAGCGGCCTTTCGGGGGTATTTGCAGGATTTTTCGCCCTCATTGGTGCTCTCTGCGCATTTCTGTATTTAGAAATGAGTATCCTGTCGGATGAATACTACCAAAATGCAATAATAGGAAACCGTTTGAACATTGATTTTATTTTATTCTTTTTTATTGACGGTTTAATTGTTTTGTTCCTTGCCATTACATTTGGAATTCTTTTTACAGTCCGCAACAGCCGTAAAAAAGGTGTTCCCATCTGGGGTGTATCGGCAAGGCTTACCATAATCAACCTTTTTATTCCTTTGGTTGCCGGCGGTTTGTTTTGTTTTATTCTTCTTTACCATCATATTATTTACCTGATAGCTCCTGCCACACTGGTGTTTTACGGGCTGGCGCTTGTGAATGCATCAAAATATACATTTAAAGAAATAAGATACCTGGGTATGGCCGAAATTCTTATCGGTCTTATCGCCTGTATATGTATCGGGTATGGCCTTTTGTTCTGGGCGCTCGGTTTCGGAGTCCTTCACATAATATATGGCACGGTCATGTTTTCGCAATATGAGCGATGAAAAATCCGATCGAACATATTAATAAGGCGTTTGAAAACCGCATCAGGCTTGGAATAATGTCTGTCCTGATGGTGAACGAACATGCTGATTTCAACAGACTGAAAGAAATGCTGCAGCTCACCGACGGTAATCTTGCCAGCCATATTTCCGCATTGGAAAAAGCCGAATACGTTAAAGTGCATAAACAGTTTGTGGGACGAAAGCCGCAGACATTATATTCGGCAACATCCGCAGGCAGAAAAGCATTCCTGGAACATCTTGACGCACTTGAAAAACTGATCAAACAACGAAAATAATTTTTTTATAAAAACACTTTGTAATTCAAAGCACTTTTAAAACTTTAAGCCATGAAAAAAAATGATTTTATTCTGATAATCGCTGTAGCAGTTTACAGCTTTTTGTTCTACCGGCAGCTGGCCGGAATAAATTTTCTGATTTTCAGCATTTCGCTTATTGTAATGCTGCTGATAAAGGATGCTTCTCTTTTAAAAAACAGAAACTGGATAATTTTAGGAGCAGGTTCCGTAATTTCTGCTGCCTTCGTATTCATGCACGGAAGTACGCTTTCTGTAATAGCAAACATTGTTTCACTGTTGTTGCTGGCGGCTGTGAGCTTTAACCGGAAATCGTCGATTATAGCTGCTTTCATTCATTCCCTGTATTCCGAAATTGCATCCATATCGTTCATGATTATAGATATAATCGAGAAAAAACCAAAGCATGAAAAAAGCACCCGGAAAAATATATGGGTAAGGTTAACAATAGGCCTGGTAATAATTTTAATTATTATTGTAATGTTTATTCTATACCAGAAAGCCAATCCGCTGTTTTATAATTTCACGAAAGACATCAATCTTGATTTCATCACATATCACTGGATAGGGTTTACAACAATAGGATTCATTATACTTTACGCTTTTTTCTATCAGCGCACATTTCCCGCTTTTCAGAGATTCGATGCCAATGCCCCAAACAAACTAAGCCCTGATGTCCATGAGGACACAGGGAATAAACGCCGAAGAAAATTCATGGGCATTGAAACCGAATGGAAAGCGGGAATCACTTTGCTTGCATTACTGAACCTTCTAATATTAAGTGTGAATGTAATTGACATCAATTACCTGTGGGCGGGACAGGTTCTTCCGGAAGGAGTGACCATGGCCGAATCGCTTCACCAGGCAGTGGGAACCATTATTCTTTCCATAATTATAGCTATCGGGGTGCTGCTTTTCATTTTCCGTTCCGACATGAATTTTTATAAAAAAAGCAGGGCTGTTAAAATACTTGCCATGGTATGGATTGTTCAGAATATGTTTATCGTGATTTCAACTCTCTACAGGAACGGTCTGTATATTCATGAATATACGCTCACTTATAAAAGAATAGGCGTGTATGTTTATCTGGCGTTAACTTTCGCCGGCCTGATATCGGCTATGGTAAAAGTAGTTTCTGCAAAAAGCAACTGGTATCTTTTCCGCTTCAACGGATGGAGTTTTTATATTGCTTTAATTGCATTGCCTGCCGTAAACTGGGATATGTACATATCGGGTTACAATCTGAAGCATTCAAAGGAAACCGATCTTAAATATGTGTTTGAGTTGTCGTATGCAAATCTTCCCGAACTTGTAAAATATGGCATGGAAAACGATCTTTCATTGCTGACTTCTCAGAATAACCACAATGAAAGTGATGCATTTTATTTTTCAGACAGGTATGGACAAGCAGTTTCATACAAGAATGTGCTTGACAAGAAAATTTATGATTTCATGGAACATAGCCGCAACCGGGGCTGGAAGTCATGGTGCATCGACAGGCAGAAAATTACGGATGAACTCCTGGCGTTGCATTTGTCGGGCAACCTATCAAACTTTGATTTATCAGGAAACTATCTGAACTCTGTTGAACCGCTCCGGGAATTTACCGGAATTACAAAACTTAATTTAACAGAAAACTTCATTACAGATTTGAATTCTCTAGCTTATTTTGACAAGCTAAAAACTCTGAATCTGTCATCTAATGGGATTGCTAACCTCGACAGCCTGCCTGAAATGAAAAACCTTGAGGAGTTATATCTTTCAGGTAACAACATTATTTCTTTTGATTCCCTGAAAAAGCTTAATGCCCTGACCACTCTTGACATTTCCAATAACGCAGCCGAAATACAGTCATTGCCCGAAATGAAAAATCTGAAAGATTTAATTATTTCCGGTAATAAAATCAAGGATTTTTCATTCCTGCAGGAAATGAATGCTCTAACATCGTTAATTGCAAACAACGTCAAAAACAGCGAATTCACAAACCTTAGTATTCCGGACAACCTGGAAGAATTATATATTTCGGGAAACAATATTTCTGTTTTCGAAAAACCGCTTTTCGATAAATTAAGCAAGCTTGAAAAACTTGAAATACTTGACATATCAAATAACAACCTGAGCGATTTTCATGCGATTTCAAGAAACCCAAAAGAAAAGGATAATGGATTCAGCAAACTGAAAACTCTCTATATATCCGACAACAACCTGGCGGACATCAGTGATATCAGCCGGTTCAGCAACCTTGAAGAATTATATGCTGCAAACAATAAAATAAGTTCTATTGACGAAATCCAGAAACTTGAAAAAATAAATGCAATCTACATTGCCAATAATCAAATTCATAATATTGATATGCTCCAGAATATTCAGGGGTTAAAAATCCTTAATATATCAAATAATCCGCTTGCCGATTATAAAAAATTAGAAAAACTCACCGGACTTGAAAGACTTTTTGCCAGCGAACTTGGAATAAGCGACATAACTTTTATTGAATCGCTTGACAATTTAACCTGGCTCGATCTCAGTGAAAATAATATAACAGACCTGACAAAGCTGAAACAACTAAGCAAGCTTGAAACTCTTGACATTTCCAAAAACCCTGTGAAGGATTACGCTCCCGTGATGGCTTTGAAAAACTTAAAGATACTTTATATTTCAAGTGTTGATGATATCACACTGAATAAAATCAAAGTTGCACTTCCGGATACTAAAATATATATGAGCAACAATCAGGTCTGGAAAGATTAAAAGCCATGGCGCCAACAACCCGCATCAAAAAATTTTCAATTTTCGAACGCCTCCGCAGTTTTCGTTATGGACTTAACGGGATGAAAATTATTTTCAGGTATGAACATAATTTCCGTATTCACTGCCTTGTGGCGGCAATTGTACTGTTTGCAGGTATTGCCACAGGGCTGAAAGAAACCGAATGGCTTGCAATATTGATAGTATCCGGGCTGGTATTTATTTCCGAAATGTTCAATTCGGCAATAGAATATATGGCCGATTTTATTTCGCCCGGATACAGCGAAATGATAAGGAAAGTAAAAGATGTGTCTGCTGCTGCCGTATTACTTTCCGCAATTATTTCAGTGATAACAGGAATACTGATCTTTTATCCTAAATTTTTTTGAAGCATGAAAGAAATTATCAGCATTACAAAAAAAAATAATTTCACTTTTCTGCTTGCAGGGATGTGCATTTTTTGTTTTGCTCTTTTCGTTTTCCGTTCGCTGATTACGCATACACCGCATTATTTTTTCCTGAACTGGAATTTGTTTCTTGCAGGTATACCATGGGTGTTAAGTGTTGTCATCATTTCCGTCAAAGAAAAAAATGCCCTGTTAAATTTTTTTCTATTCATCCTGTGGCTTTTATTTTTCCCAAATTCCCTTTACATTATTACCGATCTTTTTCACTTGCGAAATGAAACGGCATTCCCTATCTGGTACGACTTAATTCTGATAACATCGTTTGCATGGGCAGGCCTGATGATGGGCTTTTCCAGCTTAATTAACATCAGAATTTTCTTAATAAAATTCCTGCCCGTGAATGTGACAAATTTGATTTTAGCTGCGTTGTTGTTTCTTGGAAGCTTCGGAGTGTATGTTGGTCGATATCTGAGATGGAACAGTTGGGATCTTATAGCAAATCCCCTTCCCATGATGATAGATATAAAGGAACGCATAGCCCATCCCATGTATCATACAGGAACATGGGGAATGACACTATTGCTTGGCTTTTTACTGAACATGATGTTCTGGACATTCATAATTGCATTTAAAAACAAACAAAGTGAAATTCATAAAGAAAATCATGAATAAAAAAACCTGCCTACCGGTCAGGCAGGCAATCAGAACAATAGCCTGGGTTGGTATTTTCAGTATTGCTATGGCTTTTCTCGAAACAGCTATTGTTATTTACCTGAGGAAGCTTTACTATCCGGAAGGATTTTCTTTTCCTTTAATAGTGATCGATTTTGATATTGCGGTCACGGAATTCCTTCGCGAACTGGCCACCCTTGTTATGCTGGCGGGAATTGGCGTTATTGCAGGGAAAAAGAATATCGAGCGGTTTGCATATTTTATTTTTTCGTTTGCTGTATGGGATATTTTTTATTATGCATTCCTTAAGGTCATACTGAACTGGCCGGAATCTTTTCTGACCTGGGATATACTTTTCTTAATTCCCACCGTCTGGGTCGGTCCTGTTCTGGCGCCTCTCATAAATTCACTCACCATGATCCTCCTTGCCTTTTGCATAATTTATTTTGTCGAAAATAAAGGAAAAGCTTTATTAAACCTAATGGAATGGACCCTTCTGATTGCAGGTTCGGTTCTTGTAATATTCGCATACACCCGGGAATTTTCGGCATTTCTTCTTGCAAAATATTCCTTACCGGAAATATTTGATTTCAGCAATAAAAATGAAATCATCGATTATGCATGCTCATACATTCCTGTATATTTCAACTGGTGGATTTTCCTGGCAGGAGAACTGATGCATGTTGTTGCAATCACCTCAGTAATATTAAGAAATAAAAAAATCCCTGCCGGAATTTAAGGCAGGGATATAAAAATATCAGAAATTATTAATCGGCAGAAACATAATGTGTTTCTATTATGCCATTCATATCCTCAACCCATAATTCGCTCGATTTCAACCGCAGTATTTTCGATTCATCAGTAAAACCGCTAATAGTGGTTTTAATGGTTTCTTTTTTGTCGCCAAATTCCCATGAGCCATTCAGGCTGACAGATGAACCCCAATGCTCAATATAATCACCACCTCCTTTAAATTCATAAGTAACATCGTTGTTTACCGGAACACTAACTCCGGTAGCAATAATAATATATTCATCTTCTTTCCATGTATTCTCTACGCGCCATGATTTTAACTGTACGCTGATTGTTGGACCGTCTTCATATTTTTTGCATCCGGTGAATGTGACGAATAAAAATGCCACGAGAATTAATAACAGTTGTTTTGCTTTCATATTTTTTTTGTTTATTCAGTTTATACTTTTTTTATTTAAAATTATAATGTTTTCGAATTGGTTTTTTTACATCCCAAACGCATTTCAAGCCCTGTTCAAAAGTAACAAAATCTCCGGCTTTCACAATATAACTTCCTTCGCTGCTTTCAACATTTACCTCGCCTTCAAGAATCAGGCATTCTTCATCGCTATCATAATACCAGTCGAAGCGCGAGATTTCTTTGGTCCATACGGGCCATGATTTGATATTGCGTTCAGCAATTTCTTTTTCCGATAGTTTTTCAATAATAACTTTTGCCATAATCATTTCTTTTCAATCTTCAAAAATAATGTAAATTTACCACCTGTAAAAAAAACAAAAAAAACTTATGGAATTAGGACTGCTTCACCTGGCTATTGCCCCCGGCATAGCCATAGTATTATTCATTTATTTCAGGGATAAATATGAAAAAGAACCTTTCTGGTTGCTGCTGACATGTTTTTTCCTCGGTGCTCTCACCATCATTCCTCCCATTTTTATTGAAATGGCTGGAGACCACTTCAGTCCTGACTCTCACCCCAGTTCATTTGGTATTCTGATATACGCATTTCTTTTTGTCGGCTTAAGTGAAGAGTTGTCAAAATTCCTCTTGTTAAGGTCCTTTCCATACAACACCCGGCACTTCAACGAACCTTTCGATGGCATCGTGTATTCTGTTGTGATTTCAATGGGATTTGCCACAGCGGAAAATATTTTTTACGTCTTTCAAAACGGTGTAGGGACCGGCTTGCTTCGAATGTTTACAGCTGTTCCGGGTCATGCCGCTTTTGGAGTGCTCATGGGATTTTTTGTCGGTCTTTCAAAATTCAAGAAGCATAATTTCGGTTTATTATTAACCGGTGTAATTGCTGCAACTACAGCCCATGGGTTTTATGATTATTTCCTTTTCCAGAAGGATGTTGAAGGACTTCAAATTCTTGCTTTTGTCTGCCTCGCTTTGGCAATTATCTTATCCTTCAGGGCCATGCGTATCCACAAAAGGATTTCTCCTTTTAATCCTGATAATAAACCGAATATTCCAACAAATGCCGGTTGAAAACATGTTGATGCCAGGTGCCAGAAGTCTTTGTCAAATGTCTGATGTTAATTGTTGTATAATTTTCCATTTGACTTTTGACATGAATCATCTTACTTTTGACATATTATTCTAAAAAATTTTCGGATAATTCATTTGGGAATCATATTATATTTGTACTTCTTTACCTAAAACGAAAAAGTATGAAATATCCATGCAAAAAAATATTTTTATCGGTTATGAATAGAATTATAAAAAGATTTTTTATAATAGCCTTCAGCATGGATATTCACGAGCAAGCTTGTGTTGCGGTTGCGGGAGCGAGCCTGCCTTGCCGGCAGGCAGGTAACAAAGAATCATTTTTTCAAATACTCTGAATTATAACATAAACAAAATTATATCCGGATGAAAAAGTTTTACCTAACATTTTTATTCTTTTCGTTATCAATGCTGATTTTTGCTCAGAAAGCAACGATAACAGGCAAAGTTATAGATTCACAAACCAAGGAAGCGCTTATTGGTGTAGCTGTTGTTGCTGATGACAAGAATGGCATTACCACCGATATTCATGGAAGCTATGTGCTTTATCTTGATGCCGGCGCGTATAAAATTTCTTACAAATTTATCGGATATGCCGGAGAAACAAGGGAGCTGACTTTAAAGGCCGATGCCATCGAAACAATAAACATCAGCCTTGTGCCTTCATCAAGCATGCTGGATGAAATGGTTGTCAGCGCCGGAAAATTTGAGCAGAAACTTTCCGATGTTACTGTGTCCATTCAAATCATCAAACCCAGCATGATTGAAAACACAAATACGAATTCTATCGAGCAAATTATTGATAAAACTCCCGGTGTTACGATAATGGATGATCAGGCAAGCATAAGGGGCGGAAGCGGATACAGCTATGGTGCAGGAAGCCGCGTGTTGCTTCTGGTTGATGACCTTCCCATGTTATCAGGCGATGCGGGTGATGTGAAATGGAATTTTGCACCGGTTGAAAACATAGAACAGATTGAAGTGATCAAAGGTGCTGCATCAGCATTGTATGGTTCGTCTGCATTGAACGGAATTATTAATATCAGAACCTCGTATCCGGGGAACACACCCAGAACAAAAATTATTTTTAACAGCGGCTTGTATAACAATCCCCGGCGAAAAGAAATAATATGGTGGGGTAGCGCACAGCCTGTTTTTGCGGGAACTCAGTTTCTGCATTCACGGAAAATAGGAAACTTTGACCTGACCATAGGCGCAAACCTATTTTCGGATCAGGGATATCGACTGAAAGATGATGAACAACGATACAGAATCAATATTAATACCCGTTACCGTGATAAAAAGATTGAAGGTTTGTCATACGGCATCAATGCGAACACCATGAATGTGAAAGGAAATGAATTTTTATTATGGAAAGATGCCGATTCCGGAGCTTACAGACCTTCCGATTCCTGGACACAGGAAATCAACAACAGCCGTATGAACATTGACCCCTACATTGTTTATTTTAACGAAGAAGGAAACAGGCACAGCCTGAGAACAAGATTTTACCAGATAAACAATAAAAATAATACTGAACAGTCTTCACGTTCTTACCTGTATTACGGAGAATATCAGTTTCAGCGGCACTTCAAGAAAGACCTTACGTTAACCACGGGTCTTACAGGCACATATAATTACGCCATTGCCGACATTTACGGTACTGACAATCATTATGCAGCCAGCGGAGGAGCTTTTGTCCAGACGGATAAGAAAATTAAACTGCTGACAATTTCGTTTGGAGCACGCTACGAAATATTTAAAATGGATGATGATTATGACAATTCAAAGCCTGTTTTTCGCACAGGACTTAATTATCAGATAGCCAAGGCAACATTCATCAGAGGTTCATTCGGACAGGGTTTCCGTTATCCTGCAATAGCAGAAAAATATATTTCGACTACAGCCGGGTCCCTGAAAATTTTTCCTAACGATACGCTTCGTCCCGAAAAAGGATGGAGTGCAGAACTTGGCATAAAGCAAGGGTTCAGGGTAAGCAAATGGTACGGCTACCTTGACATTGCAGGTTTCTGGACACAGTATCATGATATGATTGAATTCACTTTTGGGGAATATGTTCCCGACTCCATACCTAATCCTACGCTGGAGGACCAGTTTAATTATTTGGGCTTTAAAGCTTACAATATCAGCAATGCTCAAATTAACGGATTTGATGTGACAATTATGGGACAGGGAAAATTTTTCGGACTTCCTGCAACATTGCTCCTTGGCTATACTTACACGAATCCTATTGATCTTGATGTGAACAGGGATTCGCTGAAGAGCACCAACGACAATATTTTAAAATACCGATATTATCATTCGGCAAAAGGTGATTTTGAAGTTGAATACAAAAAAGTAGCTATCGGCGTTTCATTCGATTATCACAGTTTCATGATAAATATTGACAAAGCTTTTGAAGACCCTATAACTATTAACGGATATCCTCTTATACAGCAGAATGGCGATACACTTTTTTTCCTGCCTGGTTTAAAACAGTACAGAAACCAGCACCATACAGGCGATGCAATTTTTGATTGCAGGATATCACTACAGGTAACTGAAACATCAAAATTATCGCTGATCGTGAAAAATATTTCAAACAGGGAATACATGATACGCCCCGGCGATATACAACCTCCGCGCAGCTTTGCTTTGCAGTATGCTTTGAAATTTTAATTTTATATTTGAACACTTCTGTAAAAAAAAATATTCTTATTTGCCCGCTCGACTGGGGGCTGGGGCATGCCACACGCTGCGTTCCGATAATCCGTGAATTCATGGAGAAAGGCGCAAACGTGATTCTTGCAGCAAGCAACAGGCCGCTGGCTTTCCTGAAAAAAGAATTTCCGGACCTTGCTTTTATTGATTTCCCGGGCTATAACATAAGATATCCCAGAAACAGCAGCATGGCTTTTTCCATGCTTCGCTCGGCGCTCCGCATAACAAAAGCAATAAGGGGGGAAAGAAAATTGCTGGATAAAATTATCAGGGAAAATAAAATTGATATTGTTGTATCCGACAACCGTTTTGGATTGTACAATAAAAAAGCGTACTGTATTTATATGACTCATCAGGTGATGATAAAATGCCCTCCATCGCTTACGTTCCTTGAATATTTTTTATACAGAAAACACCGGTCGTACATTACAAAATACAATGAATGCTGGATTCCCGATTTTGAGGAAGGCATGAGTCTTTCCGGCATCCTTTCGCACAAATATGCTGCGCACAAAAACACTTTTTTCGTTGGGCCTCTCAGCAGGTTCAGCCCGATAACAAATGAAGAAAAAAAGACGGACAAGATCTGCGATGTTATGGTAATATTATCAGGCCCCGAGCCGCAGCGGACCATCTTTGAAGCTATCGTAATTAATCAGGCGCTTTCCATAAAGAAACTGAAATTACTTATAGTCAGGGGCATAACAGAAGATGAATGCGAAAGCAGGTATACAGAAAATGTCCGGATGATCTCGCACCTTGAAACCGTTGCTATGCGAAAAGCCATTATTGAATCAGAGCTGGTAATCTGCAGGCCGGGTTATTCAAGCATTATGGACCTTGCCCTGCTGAACAAAAAAGCAGTATTTGTGCCCACTCCCGGGCAAACCGAGCAGGAATACCTTGCCAAATTTTATTATCAAAGGAACTTATTCTTTTATATGAAACAAAAAAAGTTTCATCTTGAAGAATGCATCATAAAATCCGATTTCTACCAGGGCATGAGCATTAAAACAAACTTATCTCAGCTGTCGGAAAGAATTAATTTTTTGCTCGAACGCTGAGTTTTTCCCATCTTTGCTCCTCAATAATATATCATGCGGTTTTTTCTTTCCGGCGATAATCTTTATAAATTTCTGAAATTCGGAATTGTCGGCCTTTCAGGGATGGCTATCGACTTCTCTCTTACATGGTTTTTCAAAGAGAAAGTAAAAATTCAGAAATATTATGCCAATGCCATCGGTTTTTGTGCAGCAGCAACCACCAACTTTTTCCTGAACAGGAACTGGACCTTTCACAGCAGCGATCCCGCCATTACTTTCCAGTATTTTAAATTTTTTATTGTGAGCTTAATCGGGCTTGGAATAAACACTTTTGTACTGTGGGTGCTTGTGAGCAAATACAAAAAGAATTTTTACCTGTCAAAACTTTTCGCTATAGGTGTGGTGATGATATGGAATTTTTTTGTGAACATGTATTTTACTTTTCAGTAAAGAGAATTTATGTGAACATTGAAAAGTGGGTGAAGACGGGGAAGGTGATGGTTTACTGAAATAATGTAAAATTGATGATGGAAAATGTATAATGTAAAATTGAAACTTGTTGCAATTCATAGAAACCAAATGACAAGGAATGACGATTGATGATTAACGATTTCTGATTACTTTAACTACTGACGAATTTTAGATTTGGGGCTTGAAGCTTGGGTTTTGAATGAAAGGGAGGGTGATGGTTCAATAATGCAGAATGCAAATTTTAAAATACAAAAAATAATACTGCAATTATTTTCTAAGATTATCCGCTTTAAAACTTAGCGGAAGCAGGTCTTCCACTTTTTCAATTACAAGTAGTTTGCCTTTGTGTCCGGATAAAATGATTTTAATATTTTTTCCGTAAAGGTGTTCGTATTCGGAAAGCACCTGCCTGCAGGAACCGCAGGGAGTTACCGGGAAATCGACTTCAAACTCTTCGGCAAATGCGGTGATGGCAATCACTTCAATGGCAATGCCGGGATATTGTGCTGAAGCGGCAAATACGGCAACACGTTCGGCGCATAAACCCGAAGGGTAAGCTACATTTTCCTGGTTGCTGCCTTTTACGCAAACACTGTTGGCAAGCCTTACAGCCGCACCCACATGAAACTTAGAATACGGAGCATATGCCACTTTGGATGCTTCACCTGCAAGGCGCAACAGTTCCTGGTCAGCTTCCGGAAGTTCCTTTACCGAATCATGTTCGGTTATTATTATTTTATATTCTATCTTTTTCAAATGTGCAGAATTTTGATTTGCTAAATTACTACTTATACTTTATATGGATAAATTGTTACATTGCTTTATTGTTAAATTGCTGTTTTCTATTGTAATGATTTTAGCAATTAAGCAATATGATAATTAAACAATATTTATCAGCCTGGTTTTTCCGTGATTTCCTTTCTTCCAAGCAAAAGCAATGCATTAAAGAATGCGTAAAACGTTAGCCCAGCCTGCGATTCAATAGTGTCTTCGGTAAGCAGGGAGCAGAAAAGTATTATAAAAAAAATAATGTAATAAAAATCCGTCCTGTGTTTTCTTACGAACAACGGGTAAAATAAAATAAACGAAAACCACAGTATTCCCGGAATTCCGAAACCCACGCCCAACGATAAAAACTGGTTGTGCGCCTTCAGCCTCCACCTCATGCTGAGTTTCGATTTCATTTCATCGTACTGCTGCGCGAAAGCGATATTCATGTCGCCTGTTCCCACACCGAACAAGGGGTGTTTCCGTATAATTTCGAAGGCCGCCCTCCAGTACTCAAGGCGCATTACCAAACTGTGACCGTTCGGATCATCCGTTTCATTGTAATTTTTAAATTCCCATAATGTTTCGTAAATACGCGCCTGCAGCGAATGCATATTCATTAAATTTACATCGGCAATACCTTCCTCTATGGCTTTCACTTCATCGCTGCCCAGGTTTGCAACACCTGCCGAATCCTTTCGCAGCCCTTTGGAAGCAAGAAAACGTATGAGCGTATATTTTATATTGTTCCCCCGCAGGTCAGTACTGTCATAATTAATTTTGCTCCGGTTGTTCCATTCTTTTTGCATCTCCTCATGGCAAATATACCTCGATACATAATTTCCGTTCTCCACATCGTTATCAAGTGTATTGTGAGTATATGCGTGGCCACCTGGGGTAAATAATTCCAGCACGGTGTCTTCCTTTACTGTGTACGTAAAATATTTATTATACATATGAAGCACGTATATAAATATGATAACCGGTATAAGAATAATAACAGAAACCAATGCAACCCGAACAATAATTTTCTTTATGCGCGATAAATAAATAAGGATAAGAACGAACGTGCATACAATAATTAATAAAGGCCCGGTGAAGGATTCAAGAATAATCAGAAAATACACGAACCATAATATCAGTATAACAAATGCAATTTTCAGATTCTTTCCAATTTCCTTATCCGATAAAATAAATTTCAGAAGAAAGAAAACGGATATGCATATCATAAGGCTTATCCGCAGATGCGATACAAAAACACATATATCGCGTATGTTTTGATAATCATGGGTAATGTAGTTATAAAAAGCATGAAGCGAAGATGCAAGCAGTCCTAATGATAAAACAATAATAAAAATCCGGAATTTTTTATGATTCAGCGGTTCGGATGTTGCAATAATCAGGGGCAAAATCAGCATAGGGAGCTTTACCTTCAGGTCTTTCAGCGCATAGTCAAAATCGACGGTATAAATAAGGCCTATGCAATGCAATACATAAAGCGAACATAAAATAAGAGCCGTGCGGTTCCGGAAAAAGCTTTGGAACTTCCATGAAATACGCCATTCTATCAACCAGTTACCCACCAGCAGCATCTGGGCTATGCTCATTCCTGCTTTGGAAAGAGGCATGCTTGCTGCAAGCAGACAAAGCCCGATGAAATATACATCTGTACTTTTTATTTTAATGCCATACGTCATCTTAAAGTGATAGATTCAGCAATATTCTATAAATGGCTATATTGCTTATATTGTTAAATTGTTGTTGATTTTCTTTACATATAATAGGTTGTTTGAATAATAGCAATTGGGCAATAAAACAATATTATTCTGCAAAATTTAATTTTTTAACCGTTTGCGGTATTAATTCAGCTTATTTTTCTTTCAACGGAAGAATTGTTCCGTCAAGAATTCCCGTATATGTTTTTTTATCGCTGAACGTTTCGATCGCTTTTTCAATATCCATGTCCGTTATCAGGGCTGCTGCAATACGTCCCTTCTGAAAATAGTAACGCGAAGCGATTTCAATCCTCAGAAGGTCTTTAATTTCTTCCTTATATTTTTCAAGGTCTTCTTTTTTATTGTGCATCATTTTTGTTTTCAGGGCAGCGTATTCAGCGGTAATTTCATCGTAATATTTTTCTTTTTCGGCATTTTTTTTCAATTCATTCAGTGAAGCCTCGCTTTTGGTGGTATAGTCATAATCCTTATCTGAAATGTGCGCCAGGAAATCGTTATAAATTTCGTCGGTAATTTTGAAATCCTTAACGGAAGCAATGCTGTCGTGCAGGTTTCTGTATTTAGTGGCATAATCAAATACAAGCAATTTAGTGATAAGGCTGGTTGCGATATTACTATAAGCATAGGGTTCCAGGTAAATATCGGGTTCTATTCCGCCGCCGTCATAAACAATGCGTCCGTTTTTTGTTTTGAAAGCCGTTTTCAGGGAATCGGGAATTTTAGCCACGCTGCCGTCTTCATTTTTCGAAGAATAATCAATTGCCTGTATGCACCGTCCGCTGGGAATGTAATATTTTGCAACAGTAACTTTCATTTTAGTGTTATAGGAAAGGGAAACGATGTTCTGCACAAGGCCTTTTCCGTATGTTCTTTCGCCGATGATAACACCGCGGTCAACATCCTGTATGGCACCGGCTACAATTTCCGATGCGGATGCGCTGCTCCTGTCGACCAGTATTACCAGGGGAATTTCCTTGTCAGTAACTGAATTTATTGATTTGTATTCCGCGTTTTTGTCTTTCAGCTTTCCTTTGGTGCTTACCACCAGTATATTTTTTTCAATGAAGATATTTACAATATTTACGGCTTCTGTCAGCAGTCCTCCTCCGTTTCCCCTCATGTCGATAATGCAGTTTTTCATGCCTTTTTCCTTCAGTTCCATAAAAGCTGTTTTAACTTCCATGCCGGCATCCTGAAAGAAATTATCAAGCTTTATATACCCGCTGCTTTCATCCACCATGCCATAATACGACACATTTTCAATTTTTATTTCTTTCCGTTCAATTGTTTTCTCGAGGGTTTTGTCCACACCCTCTCTTTTCAGAAGCAATTTCACCGTGGTGCCGGGCTGTCCGCGTAAAATATCAGTAACATCAGCGGTTGTTTTTCCTTTGGCCGGTTTATTATTTATTTCAAGAATTATGTCACCGGCGCGTATATCATTTTTCTGGGCGGGAAAGCCTTCATAAGGATCGGAAATTACAACATAATCGCCGCTTTTATGAATCATTGCTCCGATGCCGCCATACTCTCCGGTAGTCATAAGCCTGTAATCTTCAATGTCCGACTCGGGGACAAAAACAGTGTAAGGATCGAGCGATTCGAGCATGGCATCAATGGCTGTCTGCATAAGTTCGCCCGGTTTTAATTCATCAACATAATTGTTGTTCAGTTCCTTGTAAAGCGTTGCAAAAATGTCGATGTTCTTGCCGATCTCAAAATCATCGTTGGTAAAATTATACGACAGGACACCTGATATAACTATAACTGCAGCAATGATCCATGTGCGTGTTTTTTTGAAGAAAGATATGTTTTTTTTCATTGTTTTTTATTTTCTTCTTATTAAATGTCATCAGGGCACAGGGTCGTAACCGCTTTTTCCCCATGGGCCGCACGATAAAAATCTTTTCAAAGTAAGGTAAGCTCCCTTAAAAGGACCGTATTTCCTGATGGCTTCCATTCCGTAATGCGAACATGTCGGGGTATAACGGCAGGCAGCAGGCAATATAGGTGAAATGACCATTTTATATATGCGGATAATTCCGATGAGTATCTTACCCAGAATTTTCATCATGTTTTATGAGTAAACGCTGTAAAATTAAAATTATTTTAGCCTCGGTTTCTTTATAGGTCAGTATGGTTTTTCCGGTGTATTGCAAAACGATCATTAAATTTTCGGGACGGTTGTGAAGCGCATCGTACAGTATCTGTTTGTTTTTTCTGTATGCTTCACGCAGAAGGCGCTTGATACGGTTGCGGTCAACGGCCTTTTTAAAATTTTTATTTGATACGGCAGTAAGAATTTTTACTGTAAAGGTTTGTTCCGAAGAAAAGGCATTCCACAGCACCCTGACCGGCGGAATAAAAAATTCATTTCCTTTATCAAAAAGATCCCGGATGATTTTTTTTTTCTGAAAGCCGTTCTTTTTTTTTAAAGGTTTGCAAAATATATGGTGTATGAATCTACACAACAAGGGAGAAATTCAGGGATCACCTGCACTTGGCCGATTTTTCAATAAATTGTTCAAGGGCCATGGCCATGGAAGGCGCTTTGGGTGTAGGTGCCTGAATGTGCAAAGTGAGTCCGGCCTCTGTCACTGCATTAGCAGTAGTCGATCCAAAAGCGGCAATCAATATTTTATCCTGCCGGAATTTCGGGTAATTATGAAGCAATGCTTTAATTCCCGCAGGGCTGAAGAAAACAATCATGTCGTACTGGGAAATATCCACATCCGAAATATCGTTAGGAAGTGTGTTGTAAAAAACAATCCGCTTGTAATTGAATTTGTTTTCATTGAGAAGAAAGGGTATTTCCGATTTCAGAATATCGGAACTGGGTAAAAGGAATTTCTCATTTTTGTGTTTTTTCATCAACTCAACAACTTCAGCAAAGTGTTGCCTTCCGTGAAAAATTTTACGTTTTCTGTACTGAACATATTTCTGAAGGTACAAAGCCACCGATTCGGTAATGCAGAAATATTTCATGATATCGGGAACCACCACCCTCATTTCGCCGCATATTCTGAAATAATGGTCGATAGAATTTTTACTGGTAAAAATGATTGCCGTATAATCCATCAGGTTTATTCTTTCCTGCCGGAAATCCTTGGAAGGCACTCCTTCTATTTTAAAAAGCTTACGAAAAAGGATTTTTAAATTATGCTTTCTGGCAAGTTCAAGGAAAGGGTCATTTTCTCTTTCCGGTTGAGGTTGCGAAATCAGGATATTCTTAATTTTCCTCATCTGAACTAAATTTTGCTTTAGACACTTTTTATCGAAGTACTTTAAAAACGCCCGCTGTCTCAGTTTTTTACATCAATAATTTTTTTGCAATAATCAGCAACGGTAAAATTTCCAGCGTGCAAAGATACAAAAATATATAATATGTCGAAATTTTTGATGAAGATGTAACTGTTACCGCTCCCCTGAAAAATCTGTATACATAAAGCATTGAAAATAATATCGATCCGGCTGCAATATTAATTTCGTTTTTTGTATAAGTTAAAAGAACCAGAAAAGGGAGAATCAGGATTCCCGCTATTTGTCCGAAAACAAATATGGTCAGAACATAATTCGATATTTCTTTCACCGATTTAAAAACATAACCGCTGAAACGGAATAATGCAATTTTGAAAATATAAAAAAGGCTAACCCCCGCCAGCAACTGCAAAAAAAATATCAGGCTGGATGTTGATGATGAAGGTGTTCCGATATAGAAATTGATTATCTGGAAAAGAAATAAAGTAAAGCTGATGATGTAGGATGAAAAAAGGAAGAGTGTTACCCTTTCGTTAAACAGGCCGCCCTCGCGCGCAAGCTGAACGAAAAGCCTTCCCACAAAAAAGGCCTTAAATATCTGTATCATCCGTTTGTGCCATCCATACCGGGCTGTTGCCAGCAGCACAAAACAAAATAAAATAACCGGAGCAATCCATTCCGGGTTCATCATCCCCCTTTCTTTCGCTTCAGGCGATGAGGCCTTCAGCTGGTGAGAAGCAAAAAGTGATTTTTCAAAACTTTCAGGCTTTTCCATTTTAACCTGAACAATTCTTGATTTTGAGAATGGCTGATTGTCAATTATGCCATTGATCCCGGCAGGAACCTCATCCTGAATGAGCAGAAAATTCCTGAACCAGCTCATGCTGTTATTAGGAACAGAAGCCGGATTTGTTGAAAGGCTGTCCTTTATCATAAGCATTTAAGGAAAGCAAAAATACATTAAAAATTCTTTCCCGCTGCCGGCTTCTTAGAAATAGGCAGAATATTATTTTGATGTGCTGGAATAATTATAAACAGATTCCTCGCTTTGCTTACAATGACGTGCCTTCTTATCGTCTGATAATTAAGCCACTGCTTTTTGGAGTATGAGTCCATATTTTGCTGCTTCTTTATGCAGACGTGCTAAATTTTTAGCCTGTTGTTTTTCAGTATCTATATTTAATCTGTTAGCATCAAAATCAGTCTTATTTTTTATCATGTTATAAAATATTACAGCCAACCTTCTTGCTATTGCCTTGATGGCCTTCTTAGCCCCCTTTTGTGCTGACAACCTTCGGTACAACCGTCCTAATGTCCCTTTGTTTTGCCACATTGTTTGTGCTGCCATTCGCAGTGCCTGTGTAGCTTTATTATTAGTAAACCTTTTCGTATAACCAATCACTTTACCTCCCGTTATTTTTGGGCGTGGAATTAGATTTAGCCAACTTACAAAATGATCTGCTGTGGGCCATTTATTCATATCCAGCCCGGTAACTGAAATAATTTCAAGTAGGCTTTTTTCATCCAATCCATCTATTTTGGTCAGATCAACCCCAACTATGTGATTAAGGTATTGTTTTAAATTGATTCTATATTGATTTTTTCTTACAAGAGTTATTTTAGCTTTTATTTCAGGCTTATTACCATGTTTATCTTTTGGTAACATTTTCTGTAATACTGCTTCAATCAGCAACTCATAATTCTTCATCTGTTCCTTAAAAAAATCATAAGACTTCAAAGAATTGCCTAAAATAAATAGATATTGTTCTTTATAAACACCTCTTAATGATTTGAGCAAATCTTCTTTGCTAGCTTTTAATTTACGCACATCAATAAGTGACAATAACTCTTCTGGGTCAATTATCCCTTCAGCAATATTACGCAAAAGACGCATCCCTGAAACTCCTTCAATATCACTTATCAGATGCTGTACTTTAATATTCATTTGCGTGAGCAGCTTTTGTATCCGATTAAGCGTATCACTTTTTTGATTTTGAAGTACATTTCTCTCATGTAAATAGCTGCGCAACTCACGATACAGTTCTGGTGCAATGTGTGAAGCTCTTAACAGTCCATGTGCATGGAGTTGATGCAGCCATTGGCAATCTTTAACATCTGTTTTCTGTGCATCTACATTTTTAAAATGTTTTGGATTCACTACTGTTACTTCTAACCCATGTTGTTCCAGTAATTCATAAAGTGCCATCCAATAAACTCCCGTTGCTTCCATGGCTACTTTTTTAATTCCTTCTGATTGTAATGTTTTTGCTAATTCATGCAGATTTTCTGTAAAGGCATCTACTTCCAATAAGCATTGATTTCCTTCTTTGGTTGTGTATGAAACCATCATCATCATGCTTCCTACATCAATGGCAGCAGTATTTTGATGAATTACTGCCAGTTGAAGGTTTGTTTTTTGATTTGCATTTGTTCTCATAACTTTATTATTTTTGTTATTATTAATAATAGAGCATGGTAAACTCTGTTGATTGATGAAGAGAATGCAAGCTTACAAACATGGTGTTGTTCCGCTTTTGAGCAGAACGCCCCAATAATATTTTTTTCAAAGAGCAACAGTCCCAAACTCGGAATCGGGCTTAAATTGCACCAAATGGAATGACGGGTTTTGTAGTTTATCATGCTTCTTTTATGCAAATCTAATAAACGTCATTCGTATTTTTTCCTTTTGTCCCACAAAAGGTGGGGACTCGGAATGACA
>JAZDMF010000353.1:0-3156 GCA_043801235.1 Bacteroidota bacterium
GATACTGTCGATTCTATCGAGCATAAACAGTTTCGCTTGTTTTATTATTACAAGCTCCGCGCTTTCTCCCGTCTGTGAGACAAGCCTCTGCAAGAAGGGCCTTGCCTGCATACGGATATCGAATTTTTTCAGCACGATCGAACTCAGATCGACTATCTTGAAACCCAGCATATATTTATTTGTGGTAAATTCCTGGTAAACATAACCGTATTCTTTCAGCTTGCCCAGAATCCTGAAAAGCGACGCCCTCGGGATATCAATTTTTTGAAATATTTCACCGAAGGAAAACCCGTCTTTATTCATGGCAAGTAGGTCAAGTAGCTTAATTCCTCTTTCCAGTGCAGGAACGGAACTTTCAGTTTCTACCATAAAATCCTCCTCCCGTTGTTTTTTATGTACTTTATTTAATACTGGCGGTATTTTATTGTCAGACAGTCATAGTAATTTATCCCATTATGGAATCTGCCTGTAATATATACATTCCCAGTATCGTCTATAGCCATTCCATAACAGGCACCATCAGTTCCGATATTGTATGTTTCCTGCCATATTATATCTCCGTTGTAATTATATTTCATTATAAGGTAATAATCGCTACCTGATATATTATTATGGAAATATCCTGCTACATAGACATCTCTAGAAGAGTCGATTGTAATATCTTTACCATAATTATAATTTCCATTGTCATATTCTTTCTGCCACACAATATTCCCATTTGGGTTGTATTTTATCGTGAGGCAATTATAATTGGACGTTCCTGTCACATATACATTGTCACAGGAATCAACTGCAATAGCTCCACCTCCGTAAGGTGCTGAGCTGCCGGTGTGCGCCTTCTGCCATACATTATTCCCATTGGAATCGTATTTTATCGTTAAGTAATCCCACATAGGACCATTTTGAGATGATCCTGTCACATAGACACAGCCGCATGAATCAACCGCAATACCATGACCTTCATCATAACCTCCGCTATTATACCATTTCGACCATAAAATATTTCCATTTGGATCATGTTTCGTTGTGAGGTAATTACCATTGGATGCTCCTGTTACATAGACATTGCTTGTGTCATCAACGGCAATGCTATAACCACCCTCATTACCCGAACTGTCAGATATCTTCTGCCATATAGTGTTTCCGTCTGAATCGTATTTTATTGTCAGGTAGTCTTCATCCGTACCCCTAGAGGAATATCCTGTTACATATATATTATCTGCATGATCAATCGCAATATCATAAAAAACATCTTGATTTCCACCATCAAAAACCTTCTGCCATATAATATCTCCATTTATATCGTATTTTATCAGCAGGCAGTCCAAATTTATACCATTATTGGAATATCCTGCCACATATATATTGCCGGAAGAATCAACAGCAACACCACGGCCTGCATCAAGATCATTGTTTGCACTATTATATATCTTCTGCCAAACCAATACCGCTCCATTTACACTATTGCCATTATTATCGCCTGGGATTGTTTTCGGTATCTTCCCTTCCGCCTGCCCTTTCCTTATTACCTGGTCCACCGCGCCCGCACTGCCGAAACCGATGAAAAAAGCGTGAGAGACAGTGGTCAGTGTACAGTGGACAGTTATCAGTAAAAATATAAAAACTGCAAAAAACCTTTTCATTTGAATCTTCATAAATCCTCCCTGAGTATTTTCAATTCCGTCAATTTAAACCTGATTACGTTCCTGAAAGAAGGGGGAGTAAAAAATCCTTCTATTTTATAATAAGGAAGTAAATTTACTCCCCCTTATGGCTTCAATCTATATTTAATTGTTTTTCTTGTTCTATTACATGTCCAAATTAAGCAAAGATGGTGTATTTCTCTGCCTTCCCGTAAAATCCCAGCAGGATGGTCCCCCAAGTGAATTAAAGCTCACATTTACCGGCAAAAACGACCAGCCGCTCTTTGAAGGGGTTAGTGTATACCCCATGCATGGGTAAAGGTTAAAGGCATAACGACCGTCTGAACCCGTGATGCATACGTTTGAACAATAATAAGGTTGGCCGCCTGTCAATGTCACGGCAACATTACTTATTCCGTTACCGTTTAGATCTCTGACAAATCCCTCTGTAAAAACCATATATATCCCATTAAAATCCTGACCGCTTTGACTAATGGGATCAACGTAACTTCTTGAAGAAGGATCGGAGAAGACACAATTGGATTTACTGGGAGTCACTGTATAATTCCCAGCCAGAAGATCAGGAAATTCATAATAACCGTCGCTTGTCTGCACGGTGTAATATATGGAAACCTGCTGTGATGGTATAGAGGTACTTTGTCCTTGCAGATGCAACACAGTTCCTTCGGGTGGTATCATTCCATAGTCAATAAGAATGTTTCCGCTGACAGAAAATCCTTCAGATTGATTAGGTAAAACCATAACCGCAAAAACAAAAATGCCCATAATTGCCAGTATCGTTCCTGAGATTTTTATTTTCATTTTTCCTCCTGTTTATATTAAAATTGAAATTGCCTATGTTTTAACCTGCTTTATAGATAAGGAAGGGCGGTCCTTTTTGTGGGAGGACCACCCTTCCTTTTTAGCTGTATCCGTTATTGTATAGTACCAGACATTACCTCTGGATAGAGTCCATGTTCAAAAGTACCAGATATCTCCTCTGGATAGAGAACGTTCACAGCTCTGAAATCCACATTTTCTATATTCTCAGCCATCACATTAACGCATCTATTTAGAGGATCAACTACCCAGCCAAATGCACTAGGAGTTACTATGTAACCTCCCGAGACAACGTCTCTAAATTCATAACAACCATCTGATCCTGTAGTAATTTCCTGAAAAATAACACTAAAAGCCCACAATTTTACAGACATTCCAACGACCGGATTACCCCTGTCATCACTTATATATCCACTAACCACATTCCGGGTGTATTTTGCTGTAAAATTTTGTTGGATCAGATCGCGAGTAAGCATTGGTATGGATATATTTACAGGATCGAATATCCAATCTGTTTTTACGGGAGTTATTGTATAACTTCCGCGAGGCACATTCGTAAACTCATATTCGCCATTAGCGCTTGTCAGGTCTGTTTGTACAATTTGACCGGAACTGTTCGTTAGCTGTACATCAACATCTTCTACGGCTGGACCATTATTGATTAACTTTATCT
>JAZDMF010000077.1:0-12650 GCA_043801235.1 Bacteroidota bacterium
CCTGAAACGCGCTGTTGAAGCAGAAGGCGGAAGAATGGTAGTGGTAGATTCATATAATTTAAATAAAGTTGATAAAGCCCTTACTGAAGCGCTTGAAGAAGCAGAAAAAGGAAATTTTACCACTATGATTCTTGAAGGGCTTTGCATCCGGGAAGTGGAGAGCAAAAAGAAAATTCGTAAAATTAACCGCAATTACGATCTGTGTAAAAAATGTTTCCGCTGCAACATTTGTCCGGGGATTGAATTCGATGATGAAAAGAAACCCCATTTCACCAACCTGTGTACATTCTGCGGAAGCAGCACTCCTGTATGCATGCAGCGCTGTCCGTCCGGTGCAATTATTTATGATAACAATGCCGTTGGAAAAACAGCAGCGCCTGTTTTTGAAAAAGTGAGTGAAATAAAAATTCCTTCGATGAAAAATTTTAAATTACCCGAATCAGTAAGGGTAGCGATAAGAGGAATTGGCGGACAGGGAAATTTATTTTTCGGGAAAGTTCTTTCTGAAGTTATTTTAAAAACGCCCTATTGCGAAACAAATATTGTAAAAGGCGACACACATGGCATGGCGCAGCTAGGCGGTCCTGTTATTTCAACATTTAGTTGTGGTGCGGTTTTTTCGCCTGTATTGGCGCCTGCATCGGTTGATGTTTTGATAGTGATGGAAATAAGCGAAGTTCTGCGTCCCGAGTTTCTGGATCTTTTAAGACCCGGCGGCACCATCGTCTTTAATAATTTTACTGTGTTGCCCGTTACTGCAAAAAAAGAAGATTACCCTGAAGTAAATAAAATTTATAAAGCGTTAAAAGATTATAATATCATTAAGATTGATGCGAATAAAATTGCATACGATCTCGGCGATGTGACAGGGAAAACAGCAAACGTTGTTGTTCTCGGACTGTTATCGACAATTGCTCCGTTTAATAATATCCCTGAAGAAATATGGCTTTCGGCATTGATGGCCATTTCGCCAAGCGATTTTATTAAAGCAGCTAACAAACTATCTTTTGAAGCAGGAAGAAGAACACGTTAATCGTTATCCGTTAATCGTTCATAGATAATAAGCACAAGAAAAAGAAAATATAATTCCGATTAACGATGAACGTTTAACTATTAACTTTTTCAAATAAAATACATGAAAGAGAAACAAAAGATAAAAAGTTTTGAAGACCTTGAATGTTGGAAAGCATGCGTGGAGGTGAGGAAATTTATTTCAGAATTAATAAAAAAGTTTCCTGCATCCGAAAAATTTGATTTGATCGATAATATGAAAAGAGCCTCACATTCTGCTACCAGAAATATTGCTGAGGGTTATGGGAGATATCACTTTAAGGAGAATATGCAGTTTTGCAGACATAGCCGCGGTTCTTTATTTGAACTGATTGATGATTTAATAACTTCAAAAGATGAGAATTACATTACGGAGGAAGAATACACTGAAGGAAGAAATAAAATTAACCGATCCTTAAGCCTCTTAAATGGGTACATCAATTACCTCCAGAGAGCATTAAATGATAAAAACGAAAGCGCATCCCCAATGAACGATTAACTATTAACAATGAACAATTAACTTAAATATCATAATGAAAACAACTCCAATTAATAGTGAGTTAGTTGATAAGATTATCAAAGAACTTAAAATTACTCAAATCGGAAAAGCATCTATCCGTGAAATAAAAAAACTCATTAATATTATTGAAGAGGAAAGCGGAGAAAAGTTTATCCGGATGGAAATGGGAATTCCCGGTTTGCCTGCTCCTAAAATTGCGATTGAAGCTGAAAAGGCCGCGCTCGATGCCGGAGTTGCTTCCCTGTATCCCGACATTGACGGTATTCCTGCCCTAAAAAAAGAAATTTCACGATTCATCAAAAATTTTCTTGACGTTGATGTGAGCCCTGCAGCCTGCATACCCACGGTTGGCTCTATTAACGGCGCTTTTGCAACATTTATGGTCACAGGCAGGATGAACGCAAAAAGAGATACAGTTCTTTTTATCGATCCCGGCTTTCCGGTTCATAAGCAAGTGGTAAGAATGATTGGACTTAAGCAGGAAAGCTTTGATGTTTATAATTTCAGGGGAGATAAATTAAAAGAAAAACTTGAATCGTATCTCGATAAAGGGAATATTTCTGCTTTACTGTATTCAAACCCCAATAATCCTTCATGGATATGTTTTAATGAAGACGAACTGAAAATTATTGGGGAACTTGCAAATAAATATAATGTTGTTGTTGCCGAGGACCTGGCATATTTCGCTATGGATTTCAGGAAAGACCTGTCAAAACCGGGAGTTCCGCCATTCCAGTATACTGTTGCAAAATACACAAACAATTATATACTCCTGATTTCAGCATCAAAGTCATTCAGTTATGCGGGGCAGCGTATTGGCATGTGCGCAATTTCCGATACATTGTTCAATTCTGAACAAAAGGATTTGTTACGGTATTATTCATCGGCAAGCTTCGGGCACTGCCTGGTGCATGGCACCGTGTATTCAACTACTGCCGGAACATCACACTCCGCCCAGTATGCATTGATGGCATTATTAAAAGCGGTGAATGATGGCAGTTATGATTTTGTTGAAGCGTGCAGGGAATATGGCGAGAGAGCCAAAATACTCAAGAAAATGTTTACCGCTTATGGTTTTAAAATTGTTTACGATATGGATATTGATAAACCAATAGCTGATGGATTTTATTTCACCATTTCGTATCCCGGCATGTCTGGAGAAGAGTTGCTGAAAGAATTATTATACTATGGCATCAGTGCGATATCATTGGCAATTACAGGAAGTGAAAGAACAGAAGGACTTCGGGCGTGTGTTTCGCTGATTCAGCGGAATCAGTTTGAGGTTCTGGAAAACAGGCTGAGGAAATTTAACGAAAATCATCTTAACGACTAATGTGTTGGTAATATTATTATTATGAGATTTTATAAAATCATATTCATATTATAAGACTTTGTATGTAGCAGGTAGAATTTTAGGGCAAATACAGCCATTTTGTAAAAAAAATAATATATTCCTTGTTTCCGTTTGCTTTAATTCTTTTTTTATATTTGAAAAAATAAAGTTTATATTGTACGTAGTTTACTGTTAAGATTATTTATAACCCTAAAAGCAAACAACAAACCACGAACGATATATAAAAAATATTTTAATTTTGGCAGTATCTAACAACTTTTTTTAAAAGTACTTTTAAATATATCCAGCAGATGACAATAATTTTACTAACCTATAAATAATAAAGGAGGATAAGTATGTTACCCGGCGAAAAAAAATACCCACACATTTTTAGCCCGATTCAAATTGGAAAATTTTGGTCCAAAAATCGTATCAAATATGCATCAACAGAAACAAACTATAATTACAGTGATGGTTTTGTCTCAGAAAAGGAACTTGCCTATATTGAGGCGCATGCAAGGGGTGGTTCGGGCATAGTTACTACACAGGGTGCTTATACCGACCCAAGAGGCGAAGGGCAGGGTTATGCAGGTATGATGGGAATTTGGGATGACAAGTTTATCCCCGGCTTAAAAAAGATGGCTGATGTGATTCATAAAAGCGATGCACTGGCATGTCTTCAGTTGATGCACTGTGGTCGCGTTGGAGGAATAAATCTTCCATATACAGTGGGACCTTCCGCCGTACCTCAAAGATTGCGAAGATTCCGCCCGCAAAAAGAAATGAGCATCGCAGAAGTTGAGGAATGTATCCATGAACATGTAATGGGGGCAAGAAGAGCCGTTGAAGCCGGATACGAGATTATTGAAATTTCGGGTATTGTAGGATACCTGGTCTCGAACTTTATTTCAAGCTATACGAATCAAAGAAGCGATGAGTTTGGTGGTGATATACACGGACGAAGCACTTTTATGAGAAAAATTGTGGAAGGTATCCGCAAAGAAGTAGGCAATAATATCGCTCTCGGTATTCGCCTCTGTGGATGGGAAATGCTTGATGATCGCGGCGGAAACAAAGAGGAGGAAAGCCTTGAATCGCTATTGATCGCTGAAACCGCAAGCTGCGATTATTTAAGTGTAACCGTTGGATGGCAGGAATCACTTGGTTCGGTTATCTCTAGGGATATCCCGATGGGCAAATGGCTGTACATTGCCGAAAGAGCTAAGAAAGCCCTGAAGATTCCTGTTAGCATGGCATACAGGCTTTTTACTCCTGAAATTCCTGAATATGCTATTGCCGGCAACAAATTAGATATTTGGGAAATGTGTCGCCCACAGATTGCTGACCCTGCCCTTCCAAATAAAATAATGTGGGATAAGCAGGAAGATATTATTCCTTGTATCGCCTGTCAGGTATGCCTGGCGCGTCTTTTCAGGGATGCTCCGGTTACCTGCACAGTTCGCCCGTCATGCAGCCATGAGGGAGAGCGTGAATGGGGTTATTATGGTTTTCCTAAAACAGAAATAAAGAGGAAAATAATTGTTGCCGGAGCCGGTATTGCAGGGCTACAGGCTGCAAGCATTGCCGCTGAAAAAGGTCACGATGTAACAGTTTATGAAAAAACGGGGAATGTAGGAGGTCAGTGGTTTTATGCCTCAAGAAACCCCTGGGGTGAAAATTCAGGTAAATACTGGGATGACCAGGAATTTATGAGATGGATCAATCACATGAAGGCACAATGTGATAAACACGGCGCAAAATTCGTTCTTAATACACCTCTGACAAAAGAAATTCTTGAAAAGGAAAACCCTGACTCATTGGTAATCGCAACTGGCGCTGTTCCTGAAGTTCCGGCTATTCCTGGAATTGATAAACCACATGTCGTGAATATCTTCGATGTTTTTAGCGGAAAAGCAAAGCTGGGTAAAAATGTTGTTATCATTGGTGGATCAGGAGCAGCAATTTCATTGTCGCTATTTATCATAGAAGCACAGGAAAAGAATGGAGTGAAGGATGCAAAACTTATGTTGATTGATCCTGCTTCACGCTTCGGATGGGATGTGAACCCCTCATATATCTGGAGATACAGGCTCAGGCTCAAGCAAGCTAAAGTAATTGAGCTGACTTATGGTAATGTAAAAGAAATTACTGACACCGGTGTTGTTGCTGACTGGGCGATAATGAACAAAGAAACAAAAGAAAAACAAAAATTTGAAAATCAAACTGTGCCCGCAGATACAGTAATCCTTGCAAAACTTATTCCTAACCAGGAGTTGCGTTATGGGGCATTAAAAAAGAATGATGTATCCATGATTGGTGATTGTGTCTGGATCAGGCGTGGTATAGATGCCATTCAGGATGGTTACCGCTTAGGAATGCGGTTTTAATTAAATTAAAAATATTTTGAAGTCAATAATAAAAATTAAAAATTATGATATTATCTGAAATTTCAAGCGCCCGCCCGTTAATACCGGGCACCAAGATGAGTGTTTATCCCCACTCCGGCTCAAGTCATAAAGGAATGTACCCATGGATTGATGCTTTCCGCTGCAACGGTTGTAAAGCCTGTGCAAAAGCATGCCCTCCGGATATCATAGGGTTTCATAAAGGTAAGGCAGTCATTGTTCTCGACCTTTGCCAGCAATGCGGTGAATGTTTTGAAGCCTGTCAGGTGCAGGGCGCAATTATGTTTAAACTGCCTCCGGGTTCACATGAAACTGAAAATATCCCTTTCATCTCACGTTACTAATACAAAAGAAATTTTTAATTTATACAAACAATCTTTAATATAAAGGAAAATGCATCATGAGTGAAAAATTAAAGACCAATTATGTCGACCATATTTGCATCGCTGTTAATGATGTAAAAAAAGCGGAAAAAGATTATATTGATAATTTTGGATGGGATGTCGCCTACCGCTATGTTGATGAGCCTGAAAAAATAAGAGTTACAGGCTTTATGGTTGGACCCACTGCAATAGAGCTTATGGAAGATACTGATGGAACCGGCGAAGTAGCGAAATTTATAAAAAGAGCAGGGGAAGGTGTAATGCTCATTAGCTACAATGTTAATAATTGCGGGGAATCACTGGATTTACTGAAGAAAAACAAGGTCAGGTTGATTGACCAGAAACCCAGGTTTTTTGCTGAGTATAATATGAATTTTGCCTTTATTCATCCGGCAGCAACGCATGGAATTCTGACCGAAGTCATTGACGGGAAATATGAAAAATAAGTAATATATTTTTCAGGTGCAAAAATTTCCAATATCGAAAAAGTGAAATTACTCGTCATTTACAGTATATGAAGTACAAATTAGGAATTGATGTTGGCGGGACTTTTACGGATTTTTTTCTGATAGGCGATAATGGGTCATCATTTATTCACAAAACACTCTCAACGCCCCAGGACTCTTCCATCGGTTTTATTACCGGTATAAAAGAAATAGCCCAAAAATTAAATCTTGAATTAAGTTCTTTCATTAAGGAAATTGATACTATTGTTCATGGAACAACCGTTGCTACTAATGCATTGCTCACCATGAACGGGGCAAAAACGGCATTGATTACGACAAAAGGTTTCAGAGATGCTCTGGAAATGCGCAGAGGTATACGTGAAGAACGATACAACAACCACTATCAAAATGTAAAACCATTAGTTCCCAGATACCTGAGATACACAATTGATGAGAGGATTGATGCGTCAGGAAATTCAATAACTCCTGTAAATACTTCTGAGCTTGATAAAATAATAGTTAAGCTTAAAGAAGAGGAAGTCAAGGCAATTGCTGTATGTTTCATGAATTCATATCTGAATACAGAACACGAAAAAATTGCTACGGAATATTTAAGAGCTGCATTGCCCGGCTTATTTATTTCCGGTTCGTATGAAGTACTTCCATCTGTACGGTTTTACGAAAGAGTGAGCACAACCTGTATTAATGCCTACATCGGTGTTGTTATTGATAAATACTTAGAATCACTTCTGAACAAATTACATGAAATTATCTTCACCGGAAAGCTGTTGATTATGCAGTCAAACGGTGGTGTGGTTACGCCTGAAGTTGCCCGGAAAATTTCCGCAGTTACCGTTCTTTCTGGTCCTGCAGCTGCTCCCGTTGCCGGTGCATATTATGCAGAATTGCTCGGTTTCGACAATTGCATCACCATGGACATGGGCGGAACAAGTTTCGATGCTTCACTGGTGGTAAACCGCAAGTGTGTAACAAGTACCGAAGGCAACATTGACAGGCACAGAATAGCATTACCAACATTAGATATAATAACCATCGGGGCCGGTGGCGGAAGCATTGGCTGGATTAATAAAGGGGATTTGCTTCAGATGGGGCCAAAAAGCGCAGGATCATTACCCGGACCCATTTCCTATAACAGAGACGGCATTGAGCCTGCCTGTACAGATGCAGATTTAATCTTAGGATACCTTGATCCCAATTTTTTTGCCGGTGGAAAATATATTCTGAATAAAGAAAAAGCTGTTGAACTTACTCAGAAAACTTTAGGTGCATCCCTTGGTTTGGACGCAATTAAAACAGCTGCAGGAATGTATCGTGTTATTAACATGAATATGGCCCAGGGTGTGCGCCAGGTATCGGTCGAAAGAGGATATGATCCGAGGGAATTTCTGATGATCTGTGCAGGTGGTGCAGGGGCAATTCACGCAGGGGAAATATGCAGGGAACTGGAAATTCCGATGTTTGTTGTTCCTGATGTTGCCTCCATTTTTTGTGCTGCCGGTATGCTGTTGGGCGATCTGAAACATGATTATGTACGTTCTTACATGACAAGATTTTCAAAAATTGAAAAGAAAAAATTCCTTTCTTTTTTCGACGAAATGAAATCCGAAGCTATTGCTACATTATCTGAAGAAGGAATTTCCCAAGAAAAAATAGAATATTATCCCTCGCTTGATCTTCGTTATGTTGGACAGTATCACGAAGTACCACTCGAAGTTTCCATAAATGACATTTTAGCATTCAACACAAATTCAATTATTGAATCATTTCACATAGAACATAACCGCAAGTATGGTTATGAACTGAAGCATGAAGGTACAGAATTAGAAATTATCAATGTTAGACTTAGGGCTGTAGGCGTAACAGAGAAGCCACGATCTCTTTCCGGGACCAAAGAAAAAGGTGCTGAAACACTTGAACAGGCATTAAAGGGCAGCAGACCTGCTTATGTTCCTGAAATTGATGTAATGCAGGATGTTCCTGTATATGATGGCGATATTCTGATTAATAATTTTAAAATTGAAGGTCCGGCTCTTATTGAGCAAATAAATACAACTATTTTTATTGGAGCATCATACAATTGCGAAACCGGAATCGGAGGAGCTTTTATAGTATACAACAAATTTTTGATGCCTTATGGTTTTGATAAGAAAGCAAATTTCAGCAATAATAAACTGTAACAAATTTCAACGAATGACTATGTATGACGATGAATGACTATGTATGACAGCGCAGCAAATGACCATGTATGACAGCGCAGCGAATGGCCATGTATGACAGCGCAGCGAATGACCATGTATGACAGCGCAGCGAATGACTATGTATGACAGCGCAGCGAATGATCATGTATGACAGTGCAGCGAATGACCATGTATGACAGCGCAGCGGAATGACAATGTATGACAACAGTATGACAATTGAATAATATGAAAGAAATTAAAATTGATAACATACTTCTCTCTATTTTTCAAAGAGCCTTCAGGTCTATAACCGACGAAATGAGCATTTCGCTTACAAAAACAACGCGCTCCCCGATTTTATGCGAAGCAAAAGATTTTGTAACCGGTTTATATGATGCAGAAGGAAATATGCTGGAACAGACTGAGAACCTCCCCATACTCAGCTTTTCTTTAGGACCTGTTTGCCGTGTCATCATTAAACAATACGGTAAGGATATTTTTCCCGGAGATGTCATTATTCACAATGACGTATTCTCCATGGGAAACCAGAATAATGACGTTGCTATTTTTAAACCCATATTTTTTAATGATATCCTTGTTGGCTGGTCGGCTGCAAAAGGGCACCAGGCTGATATCGGCGGAGCTGTTCAGGGTGGCTACAATCCTAACGCAACTGAAGTCTGGCAGGAAGCGTTACGTATTCCTGCAGTTAAATTATACGAAAAAGGCGTGTTGCGACAGGATGTATGGAATCTGATTTTTGCAAATATCCGGTTAACAATTGTGCAGGAAGATATCAAAGCCCAGATTGGCGCATGCAGCCTTGGCGAAAGAAGATTAAACGCTCTAATTTCAAAATACGGAATTGAATGCTTTGAAATTCACAAACAGGAATTGTTCAGACGTACTGAAAAAATGATGCGTGCAGAAATAGATTCTGTACCCAATGGCGTCTATAAAGGCAGCAGTAAGGTTTATTACGATGGTAAGCATTTAAGTTCCGAGTTTGAAATAAAAGTAAAAATCATTGTTGAAGGCGAAGATATTACTTTTGATTTTTCTGAAACATCGCCGCAGACAAATGGTTTTGTAAACGGAACTTATACATCCTCCTGTTCTGCGATAACTCTGACATTTTTGCAAATGGTTAATCCCGAAATTCCTCATAATGAAGGAATGATTAAGCCATTAAAATATATTGTTCCCGAAGGAACTATTCTCAATGCTTCTTATCCTAAAGCCACAACATTCGGGAATCATTTATGCCCACAGATTGCGGATAGTATTTTTAAAGCACTCGGACCTGCTATGCCAAATAGAGTAACAGCAGGCTGGAACCATCTGCTTTGTTCTCTCTTTACCGGAAAACACCCACGGACCAGCGAGAGATATGTTGATATTTGTTTTATGGGACTGAAAGGTGGTTCTGGCGCATTACAAGGCGATGACGGATATGATCATATCGGTATGATTGATGCTTCAGGCGGACTTCTTGATCAGGATTATGAAATGTATGAACAGCAAACACCTCATCAGATTCTGAAACATGAATATCTTACCGACTCCGGTGGCGTTGGCAAATGGAGAGGCGGACTCGGAGTGGAAACTATTATTAAAATGGGGGGCGACAATGCAACCATGGTGATTTTTGGTGATGGTGACGTTGAGCCTAATTATGGTTTGTTTGGCGGCAAAGGAAGTGTTTTGAATAGTATCACGCTTGAATATCCGGATAAAAAAATATATAAACCTTTAAGCAAAGATATAGTTGAAGGAATACCCGAAGGAACCATTTACAGGCAGATTGCGGGTGGTGGCGGCGGCTTTGGTAATCCGAAAGAAAGAGACCGTGCTGATGTTCTGGAGGATCTCCGTAATGAAAAAGTTTCTAAAAAACAAGCAAAAAAAGAATACGGTATTGAATGAAATGACTACTTTATGACTATTGCATTACAACCGTTTTTCGTATTATCAGTAATTTGTATATTCGTACATTTCATAATTCGTAAAATGAATGACAACGTATGACTATTGAATGACAACTGTATGACTATTGAATGACAGCGAAGCGAACGACAATGAATTGTAAAATAAAAGATATGAATATCATTATATTAATTAAACAGGTTCCTGATACTACTGAGGTCAAGGTAGACAAAAAAACGGGAAATTTAATCAGGGAGGGTATTCCAACAATTATTAATCCTTACGATGTACATGCTCTTGAGGAAGGGTTAAGGTTAAAAGAAAAATTCGGAGGAAGTGTTACGGCAGTTTCAATGGGTCCGCCTCAGGCAATTGACGCCTTGCAGGAAGCTGTTTCAATGGGAATAGATACATGTATTCTTCTTACTGATGAAGCATTTGCCGGGGCTGATACTCTGGCCACAGCATATACTCTTGGAAAATGTATTGAAAAGATAGGGAAATTCGATATTATTATTTGCGGTTATCAGGCAATTGATGGCGATACAGCTCAGGTTGGCCCTCAGGTCGCCGAATATCTTGACATCCCTCAGATCACCTGTGCACGGAATATTAAAGTCAATGGAAAAAAATTAGTAGCTGAAAGAGTTATTGAAGACGGATATGAAATAATAGAATGTAGTCTGCCTGCCCTGATAACTGTGGTTAAAGAGATTAATAAACCAAGATACCCTACAATAGATAAAATTACGTATGCCTGTGGGAAAGAAGCAGATATTAAAATCTGGAATGCCGGTGATATTGGTGCGATGGCAGACAAGACCGGTCTCAGAGGATCACCAACAAATGTTAAACAGGTTTTTACCCCTGAACAAAAGAAAAAATGCGAGATGCTTGAAGGGACTCCTGATTCAATTGCAAAGCAGTTACTGGAAAGATTGAGAGGGAAGAAAATAATTTAAAATTAAAAAAGTATGGATAAAGATTTGGGAGATAGGTTATTTAGATTTGCTGTGTTACTTTTTAATTTATTCTTTTTAATTGAAAAATGAAAGTCTGGATTGATATAGACAAATGTACAGGATGCGAACTGTGTATAGATTCATGTCCTTATAATGCTATCGGGATTATCAAAGATGTTGCTGCCTTTAACGAAAGATGCACTATGTGCGGTGCATGCCTTGATTCATGTGATAACGGGGCTATTTTATCAGATGCTGAAGAAGCAGTAAAAGTTGATTTGAGCGGATACAAAGGTGTATGGATTTTTGCAGAGCAAAGAGAAGGCCTGATAAATAAGGGTTCTCTGGAACTTCTGAGTTGTGGACATGACCTTGGAAAAGTATTGGGAGAGGAAGTGTGTGCTGTCCTTTTAGGAGATAATGTCTCGGGTTTTGTAAACGAACTCACAACTTATGGTGCACAGAAAATATATATTGCCGAGGATGAGATACTAAATATCTATCAGACCAATGCGTATGCAAATACTATTTCAGATATAATTTCACAATATAAACCAGGCATTGTATTATATAGCGCTACTCAAACAGGCAGAGATTTAGCGCCCCGGATTGCCCGGAAACTTGGAGTAGGTCTTACGGCTGATTGTACAGGACTTTCAATTGATAAGAAAGAGGGGCATTTATTGCAGACCAGGCCTGCATTTGGAGGAAATATTATGGCAACAATAGTTTCTCCTGTGACAAGACCTCAGATGGCTACAGTACGTCCGGGAGTTATGAAATTAGTAAAATATGATAATGTACTTAAACCTGAAATTATTAAATGTAAGGTTGAACTTGATCTTAAAAATATAAAAACAAAAATCCTTAATGTAATAAAAGAAAGACATAGATATTCAAATATACAGGAAGCAAAGGTTATTATAAGCGGGGGCAGAGGAATTAAATCTGAGAAAGGCGTTAAAGTGCTTGAGGCATTGGCAGAAACAATTGGCGGCGAAATAGCCGGCTCACGGGTTGCTGTGGAAAAAGGATGGATTCCACAGGACAGGCAGGTTGGCCAGACAGGTCATTCGGTGAGCTCTGATTTGTACATTGCCTGCGGCATTTCAGGGTCAATCCAGCATAGGGCTGGTGTACAGAACTCAAAAATTATTATAGCAATAAATACAGACCCTGATGCACCAATATTCAGTATCGCTGATTATGGAATTGTCGGGGACCTGTTCGAGATTGTGCCTGCATTGATAAAAGCATTGAAGGAAGAATCGTAAATTTTATAAGTTAGAATAATAGCATATTAAGATAAATTTTTTGTAATTATTTATGTTATTTTTTGAACTAAAATTATTATTCCACCGAATTACGAACAGAATACGAACTTACGATTTACGAAGTATTATAAATTCGTTGTTCGTATATTCGTA
>JAZDMF010000088.1:0-5467 GCA_043801235.1 Bacteroidota bacterium
ATCTCGAGCAAGGAAAAAAAGATTTAAATGCCGTAAATGTTAAACTAGCGTAGTTTATATAATTTAAAACATTTAAAATTTTGAGCCTTACGTTGAGTAAGGCTTTTTTTATTTCACAGCTTCAGCAACCCATATTCCAAATAACCCCGAAAAATGTGTGAATTATGCAACTTATTTCTAAATCAAATAAATCGCAAATTCCAATCCTTAATAAATATTTGTTAATTATTTTGAATAAATTGAAATTGCATGTATTTTTGATAATACCAAACTCAACAGTATGAAAAAAAAATCTTTACTTTTTACAGGCCTGTTTATTGCGGGCTGTGCTTTTTCTCAGGAAAAATTACCTACCAGCGGTCCCGGAGTTATTGACGGGCCTACAGTAGTGGTTACAGCCACTTCTTTCAAAGAAACTAAAGCTCTTAATCTGATTTTCAGCCAGGATGAAATTGACAAGATGGATTTTGAGAAAGCAAAGGAAATGCCTGACAGGGCTTACAGAAAACCTCAGACATTCAAATACAGCACACTTGATGGTGCAGAGTATGGTAACGATTCCTCCTCAATGCAAACAGTTATGGGAGACAAGCAACCGCTAAGTGTCATTAAACAATGGTCTGGACTGGATGGTGGCTACAGCCCTCAGGATCCAACCGGAGCTGCCGGTTTGACAAAGTATGTTCAGTCCGTCAATGACGCACCATTTGCTGTTTACGAAAAATCAGGTACCGGAACGCCAGTATTTACTGGCGATATAGGTACAGTCACAGGCGCCTCGAACCAGATGGGCGACCCTATAGTATTATACGATAAGTTCGCCGACCGCTGGTTTGTTGCTGAACTTGATGGCTGGGGGAATGATTTTGCATTAGCTGTTTCTCAGACCAATGATCCTGCTGGAGCATACTATGCGTATCAGTTTACCGCTCCCCAGATGCCGGATTATCTGAAATTTTCAGTATGGGAAAATGGATATTACATGACATCGAATAATGGTGCAGGAACAGTTTATTGTTTTGAGAGAGCTGCCATGCTTACAGGAACTCCGGGTGCCAGGGCGATATATAAAAATTTTACTGAACCCTATAATGCTGGAGATGGATTCTGGCTTCCGTTATCTGCCGATGCAGATGGCCTGATACCACCTTCAGGAACAAGATGCCCTTTTTTCGCTTATACCGATAATGGATGGGGTGGCAGTGAAATTGATGCTGTTAAAGTTTGGTCTATGGGTGTTACCTGGGGAGCAACACCTGCTGCAGATATTACTTTGGATGCCACATTACCAACTGCAGCTTTCGATGCTTCATACGATTATAATTGGGATGACATTACTCAGCCGGGAACTCAGAAACTTGATGGGTTAGGCGGAGTGTGCATGTACAGGGCTCAATGGAGCAGTTTTATTGGTACCAACCGTGTTGTTCTTAACTGGGCAGTGAAAATAAGTGCAACGCAACGAAGTATTAAATGGGTTGAACTGCGCCAGGATCAGTCATCAGAAATCTGGTCGTTATATCAGGAAGGAATTTATACTCCTGATGCAACAAATCGCTGGTGCGGAAGCATGGCTATGGATTGTAACGGTGATATTGCATTGTGCTACGCTAAAGCTTCAAGTACGATATCTGCTTGTCTTGCTTATACCGGCAGGTTATATTCCGATCCATTGGGAACCATGTCGCTTGCTGAAACCGTTGTATTTCCCGGTTCCGGTTCTATTGGTGGTGGTGGAGACAATCGTTTTGGAGATTATTCCCAGACATCTATAGATCCTGTTGACGGAAATACTTTCTGGCATACAGGAATGTACAGCAGCGGAGGTTCGGCAACAGGAATCTATTCATTCCAGATCGCACCATGCATTGTCGGCATAGACGGAGAAGAAGCGACAGAATCTGAATTCACTGTATATCAGTCGGACAATATAATTAATGTAAAGGTTTCCGGACTTCCTGCAGATGATGAGTATGTGGTACAGTTGTATGATATTTCCGGAAAAAAAATTTCTGAAAATAAAATCAATTCAATTTCAAAATCTTTCGAGGCTACCATTGATGTGAAAGGATTGATTTCAGGAATGTACCTCGTTAGAATAGGGACTCCCGATTTTCAGAGAGTGGCAAAGGTAGCACTACAGTAATTGTTATTATCTAAACAAATTTTAAGCTCATATAAAAGCGTTTCTTAATGAAATGAAATTTTATGAAGACATTCATTTTACTTTTAATGATTATTCTTTCAGTCTGCATTGGATGTAAAGCAAAAGAGAAAACTATAGTTCTGACTGTTGTAACTGTTCCTACAACGGGAACCACTCTGGGCAAAGTTTCTCACCTGTACAGGGAAACAGGATGTGCCACCGTTGTAATCGTATCCAAAGAGGAGCAGCAGGAATTGACCCTTATACCAATTGATACATTGCTGAAAGAATATGATACCGATGGTATGGAAATATATTTTAATTACCGTACACTAAAAGTTAAAAATCCTGCCGGATGCAGTGTCGGCATTCCTGCAATGCTTACAGATATTTCAAAAAAGTAAACTTATTTTTTATCTTCCTTGCTTTCTACTGTAAATTTTATGGTAAGGCTTTCGCCCTGCTTGTATACAACAGTGATCGAATGGTTTTTTCCTGATCATTTACAACCTTTGCAAACAATGAAAGTGGGAGATATACTAATTTGCGGAAGATAATGCGCCAATTATAAGAAATGCACCAGCCATGCTACCCAATAACCCGCTTATGAGGCGTTTTTTCTTGATCTTTGATTTGTATCCGGATGACCAAGCTTTAGCGTCAACATTGGGTGGTGCTGTCGGGGTCTTTGGCGGCAGTAATGCTACAACACCAACCAGTGCTATTCCGGGTAACCCAAACACCATTCCTGAACAAAAACCTTGCATTATCCATGTTTGCCCGGGATGATAAACTTTCGAAACGGTGCTACCGGCCTTTTTACTTTCGTCAGTTCCGAGTTTGTTTTTTGTTGTATCTGTACCTGGGAATTTTGAAAGACCGCTGATATCAATACCCTTGGGGTCATTAGTATAATATGATAACTTTGACATGCGGCTCGATCCTGAGAGCAGGTTTATTTTTGAGATCCCCTGATTATAGGATTCGAAAAGCACATGTGCAAGTTGAGAAGTAGTTACAACCCTTACTTTAGTGCCATTATTTACATTGTAAAATGATAACTTTTTTAAAGGGGTCTGAGGTTTGAAAATGGAATTGCTTTCGAGTTTTGTTATCATCACTCCGCCCTCATTTTCCTGTGTGTTTTCAAACTTTACACCCCACAGGTTCTCTATGAACTGTAACGAATCTTTTATTTGAATACCAAAAGTCTGGTAAGCCTGATTATTCCCTTTATTAAAAATATCTTTTTCACCATTCTCATAGATCACCATGGATACTTTTGATTTGCTCACAGTGTAAACAGGCCCGGTTTGGTTTGTGAATTTTGTGTATTTTATTTCAGTATCATTGATTTCTTTCACCTTCGCTTCAATAACAGTGCTGTCAGTCATGTGTATTTTATCCTGCGCTTTTATAAAAAAAGAAATAAAGAAAAGAGATAAAAATATGCATGCTGTTTTTCCGAATTTTTCAGAAAATATATTTTGGGGAATGTTTTTCATCATTAAAAATTTGTTTTATTGTTTTGTCATATCAAAATCCATCATCGTGTCAGTTTCTATTCCGGTGCCATCAAGATTTTCGGCGCCACCGGTAATTTGTCCGGTTATGTAACTGAATGTGTATTTTGTAGACCCATAAGAATTATAATAAAAAATCACACCACCAGCGCCAAGCGATCCATTGGTGACTGTTTCGCCCCAGGCTGTAACCGGCCAATTTACAAGAAGTACAACAGGATCTTTCAGGTCTAATTTTTTATAACAGTCTAAGGTGCTTGCATCCAATGTAGGTTCAGGAAAGGAAGGTGTTGCAAGGGTGGTTTGAGTAACTTCACACAATCCAAACTCAAAATCGATGATGTGGTGGTCTGTCCTGTTGTATTCTATCACCATGAAGGGTATTCCTGTGATCTTTCTGCATCTAACGTCATCATAATTTCGCCTGTAGAAGGAACAGGGTATAACTCCTTTATAGTATTCCTTATTATTGTTAGCTCCTGAAATCATATAGCCGGCAAAACCCATGTAGCCTTTTTCGCAAGCGGTCATTGAAACGATAGCAACAGTGATCAGAATCAATTTCGTAAGTTTATTCATGTTTTCATGTCAGTGTTTCCAGTGCTGACTCCGCACTTTTAATTTTACATACTAATGACAATCCAATACCGTATATTTTGGTAATATATACAATAGCAAATGTAAGTAATTAACATAATACTTGACAAAAGAAAAAAGAAAATTTGTTTGTTGTTTTGATGAAAGATTCCAACTTTTATTGATTTTTTTTGCAAGGCATTGTAAAACAATCGCCATTACTTGGGAAAACCTGATTATAAACCTCAATCATCATCCTTTTTGCTCTCAACTGTAAATTTTATTGTCAGGCTTTCACCTTGCTTATCAACCACAGTCAGGCTGTGTTTGCCTTTATCAGGTTTGAGTTCCATCTGGTGTGTCTTTGTTGTTGAACCGAGGTAGGAATTGTCAAGTGTCCAGTAAACCACCGCTTCCGGAATATGATGGGCGAGTTTAAATACTGTACTTCCCGGCTTTCCGTCAATATCCACAGGAATATAAATTTTACTGTTATTCTCCGGATAAATCATTTCCATTGATTTTTTATCGGATGCAGACAGACAGCCGTCTTTGAACGGCGGAAGAGTTTTGTAAAAAGCATTTTTGTTTTTGAAATACCATTCCTGCGCCGGAGGCAGAACGAACCAGCTTGTATTTACAATGCTGTCGGTGCTTGTACAATTTGAGTTGACCTGCCGGTTGCCGCTTTGGTCAAGATGAACAATGATATGATACGGGCATACTGCTGTTTTAAGGCATTTGGCAGGTATCCATATGGAATCGGTGAGTTCGCAGAGCGATGATGCCCTGTAGCCGCTGTAACGGCAAACAGGTATTTCAACCATTTCACTTTCCGGTTTCTGAAACCAGTCCGTTGGTTTCAGCAATTTGAAAATATCGAACAAAATGGGAGCTGCAGCCTGGAGCCCTATGCATCCTGCACGTCCTTCACCCGATGCATTTCCTGCCCATACAGCAACAACAAAATCAGGTGTAACACCAATAGCCCATGCATCGCGGTTACCAAAGCTTGTTCCTGTTTTCCATGCAATTTTTGTTGATGATGAAAATTGTTTCCATTCGGCATCTTCATCAGGGCGGGCAGCTTCTTCCATAGCCTCGAATGTGAGCCAGATGGATGCAGCATTAAGAAATGAGGTTTCATCGGAATAGTCTGGCTGTGAATTTTCTTTTTGAAAATAAACAGGTTCATGAAAATCATCTTTGTTGTATTTTCCGT
>JAZDMF010000127.1:0-12525 GCA_043801235.1 Bacteroidota bacterium
CGATTCCATTTTCGACATCAGGGATAAGTTTATCATCGATCAGTTTATTATGAAAGGCGGGAAAGTGCTGTGGCTTATCGATCCTGTTTTTGCTAGCATGGACAGCCTCCGCGCTTCTGACCAGACAGTAGGCATTGCACAAAAACTTGGAATTGAAGACCAGTTATTCAAATACGGTGTAAGACTCAACTACGATCTCATACAGGACTTAGATGCTATGCCTATTCCGGTTAAAACAGGAAACCTTGGAACTCAACCCCAGCTGAGTTACCTTTCCTGGTATTTTTTTCCCGTAGTAATGCCTGTCATTAAACACCCTATCGTTAATAATCTGAATGCTTTAAAATTTGAATTTGTAAGCAGTATCGATACTTTGGGCTCGAAAGAAATCACTAAAAAAATTCTTCTTACTTCATCGAAATATTCACGAACATTAAGCACTCCCGTGACTATCAGCCTCGATATCATGAAAACAGAACCCGATGAACGGCTGTTCAATAAATCGAACATTCCTGTTGCAGTGCTTCTGGAAGGAAAATTTACTTCCCTGTTTAAGAACCGCGTGGAGGACACTATTGCCAGTGACAAGGAAATTGATTTCCGCGAAGAAAGCCTTCCTACACAAATGATCGTGGTTTCCGACGGAGATATCATAAAAAACCAAGTGCAGACTTATGGCGACATTAAATATCCTTTGCCATTGGGTTACGACAAATATACTTCCGAAACCTTTGGCAACAAGGACTTCCTCCTAAACTGCATCGATTATATGTGCGATGATTCCGGACTGATGGAAATGCGTTCACGCGAACTGAAGCTCAGGCTGCTCGACAAAACAAAAACCTCCAAGCAAAAATTCATGATACAGGTCGTAAATATCGGGCTGCCAGTTTTCCTTGTACTATTGTTCGGACTGATCCATGGTTTTATCAGGAAACGCAGGTACAGCAGGTAAATTATTAACATTTGTTATAGCAAAGTTATAAAAAATAGAAAAGCATATTTCTACATGCCTCATTGAAGTACGAATAAATACGAATTTACGAACTACTAACCTTTTCGTATGTTCGTAAAGAATTCGTACTTCGCTGTAATAATAAAAAGGAAACAAGAAAAGAGCGACAATTATTTTATTTTGCAAATAGGTTGAAAATTGAAATTTATTGTAAACCCTGACTTTAAGGATAGTTTTAAATAGTCACATCATGAAAAAAAACCGCCTGATACTGCTCATTACAATTGTGCTGCTTATTATTGCAGTGTTTTTTGTTTTAAATGAATATAAAGGCAAACCTTCGGACAAAGATTTTGCAGTTGAAGACACATCGCTCGTCACCAAATTTTTTCTTACCGATAAACAGAATAACTGCATTCTTTTAAAGAAAAATACTCCGGGCTACTGGACTTTAAACGATTCCCTTATTGCCAGGAACGACGGAATTAACATCCTGCTGAAAACCATGAAAAGGCTGGAAGTAAAAGAACCTGTTTCCAAAACAGCCCGCGAAAATGTGATGAAACGAATTGCAACGGTGGGTGTGAAAGTTGAAATTTATCAGACCGTTTTCCGCATCGACTTTTTCGGGTTGAAACTCTTCCCTCATGAAAAGCTTGTAAAAACATATTATGTAGGCGACCAGACACAAAGCATGATGGGAACCTATATGATTATTGAAGATGCCGAACAACCCTACATTATGCATATTCCCGGATTTAACGGCTTCCTTTCATCAAGATACAGCACCCTTCTGAATGACTGGCGCGACCACACGATGTTCAATGTAGAACTTGCAAATATTCAATCGGTAAACATGGAATTTCCTTCCGAACCCGGAGAATCGTATAAAATTGAAAATACGGGTAATACTACTTTTACTCTTACCCCGCTTTCCGTAAATAAACAGTTTGCCGATTACGATACCCTGAAACTTCTCGATTTCCTAGCTGCTTTCCGCGACATTAAATATGAAGCCATCATTACCAACGAAGAACTTCATAACAAAGATTCAATATTATCCACAACTCCTTACCATATTCTTTCCATTACAGATTTATCGGGTAACAAAAGCAAGATTAAAACATTCCATAAAAAAGCCAATGAAGGCGAAGTGGAACTTGACGGTACGCCCACGCTTTATGACAAGGACAGGCTTTATGCCTTGTTCAATAACGGTAAAGACTTTGCCCTTATTCAGTTTTATGTGTTTGACAGCATTCTCCGGCCACTTTCTTATTTCCTGAAAGCTGCGGAAACAGCAGAGAAAAGATAAATTATCAACACAAAGAAAAAATAATTTTTATTTTTTCATAAAAAACCTATTTTTGTATTCTAATTGATAAAATTTTTAAATTATGAGATTTATAGTTTCCAGCACATTATTGCTAAAGCAATTGCAGGCCATAGGCGGAGTAATAAGCACCAGCAACACGCTTCCCATACTCGACAACTTTCTTTTTGAACTTGATAAGGACGGGCTTACTGTATCGGCATCCGATCTTGAAACCACCATGACTGCCAAAGTTGCGGTTACCATGGCTGAAAAGCCCGGCAGCATTGCCATTCCTGCAAAAATTTTATTGGATACCCTGAAAACATTTTCCGACATCCCTGTTACTTTCACCATTGATGTGAAATCAACTTATTCCGTTGAAATTTCAGCCGGAGAAGGAAAATACAAATTATCGGGCCACAACTCGGAAGAATTTCCTAAAACTCCCACTCTTGAAAGTTCTTCAGCTCTGCAAGTTCCGTCATTTGTTCTCGCTACTGCTATAAACAAAACCCTTTTTGCCACAGGCAACGATGAATTACGCCCTGTAATGTCAGGAGTGTTCTGCCAGCTTGCAGCTGAAAGTATAATTTTTGTTGCTACCGATGCACATAAATTAGTTCGTTATACTCGCTCCGATGTGAAATCGGATGAAACAGCGGCTTTTATTCTGCCTAAGAAACCTTTAAACCAGCTTAAAAATCTTTTTGCCCACGAAGAAGCAAATGTCAAAATTGAATACAACAACACCAATGCATTCTTTGAATTCGGGAACTACAGCCTTATATGCCGCCTGATTGACGGAAAATATCCGAATTACGACGCTGTTATTCCAACTCAAAATCCGAACAAGCTTACCATTGAAAGAATACCATTCCTGAATTCAATAAAACGTGTTTCTATATTTTCGAACCAGTCAACTCACCAGGTTCGCTTCCGCATTACCGGAAAAGAACTTACTCTTTCGGCCGAGGACCTCGATTTTGCTAATGAAGCAAAGGAACGCATGAATTGCCAGTACGACGGCGAAGACATGGAAATAGGCTTTAACTCTAAGTTTGTTGTTGAAATGCTGAACAATATTGATACCGATGAAGTTTGTCTTGAATTGTCGGCTCCAAACCGCGCAGGCTTGCTTCTGCCTGTTGCAAAAGACAGCAAAAATGAAGATCTGCTGATGCTTGTAATGCCCGTGATGCTTAATACATAAAAATATTTCAAAGACCCAAGCCTCAAATCCCAAATCCCAAGGGAAGAAAATAGTACTTGAAAACATATTTTTTACTTAAGTTTCATGGGGCTTGCCTGCCTGACCGGCGAGGCAGGGAACTTGGAATTTTCAGTGATTTATTTTTTTTGTGAATAATCATGGATAGATTTCAGAAGGAAATCCAAATATTAAATCCAAAATCGTAAATATTTTATCACTAATAAAATTTAGCTTTGTGAAATCTTTCTATATTTACATCTATAAACTGCAATTTTAAAATCACAAAACATGAAAAAAATTCCTTTTATTTTATTACTAGCTCTATCCTGCCAGTTGCTTAGTGCGCAGGAAATTTTAAAACCGACACAGGTCAATGTATTCAAAAACGGAACTTACTTTATTGTAAAGGAAGGAACGGTTAAACCTGCTGCCGGAAAATTCTCACTTTCTGTTCCCATGCAGCCCCTGCTGGGAACATACTGGATCAATACAGCAAAGGATGTGACAATTTCAAAAGTAAGTTATGTTACTGATAGTATAAAAACTTACTGGACCGCTAAGAATATTCCGGAAGTTGCCTTTGCCAACAAAGGGAAAAAAGTGAAAGTGGGTTACATGGCTGATGAAAAAACATACAAGGATGTGAGCGGAACCCTCCAGGAATACTTTAAAAGTTCCGGCATGATGAAAATAAAAACTGTTGACGGAAAAACCCAGTATTTAATGATAAACAGCGTTACCGATTTTTCTGTTGAAGACACTCCTGCCGACAAAATGGAAGTTGATTCGGTAACACGCATCGCAAAGGTTGAACTGGAAAAAAGCATTGAAAGTACGCCCATAAAACTTATATACATGCAGACAGGAATTCAGTGGATACCTTCTTATAATGTAAAACTCATAAGCGACAAAGAACTTCAGCTTGAAATGAAAGCTCTTGTAGAAAATAACATGGAAGCCATTGATGATGCAGAACTTACGCTTACAGTCGGCAATCCGCAGTTTTTCTATGGCTACACCATTGATCCCATCGCTAAATCCTCAGAAACAAATATTACTTCCATATATTCTACCGCCCCGAAAGGCACGGCCTATGCAGGTAATCTGATGGTTCAAACCAATGCATACCAGACGTACAACCTTGATGCTACTTCCTCTACCGGTACCGGCTCCACATATGACTACAATGATTACGGATCATATACTACCGACGGAGAAAAAACCAACGATTTGTATATGTATAAGCTGGGGAAAGTTTCATTGGCGAAGGATACAAAAACAAGCTTCCAGATATTCTCGAACAATCTGCCATACAAAGATGTTTACGATGTGGAAATTTACGATGTGGTAAATTACAGCTATAACAGCTATGTTGGCAATGATTCTGAGCAGAAGTTCGATGTGTACCATTCGTTCAAGATTACAAATACAACCGATAATCCCTTTACCACCGCACCGGTTTTTGTGATGGATGAAAACCTGCAGCCATTAGCGCAGGACCAGATGAAATACACCCCCACAAGCAGCGATGTTTCCATACAGCTTTCACGCGCTTCCGACGTTATTGTAAAAAATACGGAAGAAGAAATTGAAAAAACCGACGTCACAAAAAAATACGGAAAAGATACCTATACCAAAGTCAATCTTAAAGGATCAATTATTGTCGAAAACCTGCAGGATAAAAAAATCACTCTGGCAGTTACCAAAAGCCTTACTGCTGAAGTTTCTGCAGTTAGTGATGATGGCAAAATAAAGAAAACAGGAAAATATTACGGGCTGAATCCGTATTCAGAGGTAAGCTGGGAAGTACCTATTGGCGCTAACGATAAAAAGACAATTACCTATAATTATGAAGTATGGGTAAGGTCAAAATAACAATACGAATTCAAAAAAAATACCGGGCTGTAAGTCCGGTATTTTTTTTTAGGGTTTAAAGAAACTAAGCTTTTTTGACATTGATGGCTTTTTTGCCTTTTTCATCTTCAGCAATATCGAAGGTAACATCCGTGTCTTCCTTCATATCACGGTCGATTAAACCAGTAATGTGAACAAAAATTTCTTTCTGGGTATCGTTATCAACGATAAACCCGTAACCCTTTTTACGGTTGAAAAATTTTACTTTACCTGTAGCCATTAATTGAAAATTAAAATTAATAAATCATTATTCGCAATACAAAGATATAAAATTAATTTATAACAAACAATACTTTTCTTAAAATTAACGTAAAAAAAAATACGACATATGATTTTTCAACATATGGTAAATTTGGCAATTATAAAAATAAAAGTTTATGCGCTGTTGGTTTTATTCAGTTTCCCACATGGTAACAAGCTGAATATCCGCAGTTTTTTTTTTCACGATATCCGGAAATTCTTCAAGAAAATGAATTTGAGCGTTCGTAAAAGCTTTGAAATTTGAAAGGATTAGAAACCATTAAAAAAGCAAATAGCTTCATGGCTATATGTTTTCCCTACTTCTCAAGCATCCACGCATCGGCCTGTACCGAGCTCTTTATCCGCTCCAATTCCTTCAGGGCATCTTCTTTATTGAAAAAGCTGTTATAGCAAATTCGGATGTTACCATATGCATTCTGCCCTGCAATTTCCGAAGCAAAACCCTGGGCTTTCAGATTATTAACTGCTGTCTGCGCTGCTTCTTCACTTGTATAGGAACCGGCAATGATGTAATATTTCTTTTCACCTGAATTGTTGGTGGTTTGCAAAGTAGAATTTGAATTGGCAACAGTAGTGTTATCACTGGTATTTGTTACTTGCTGAGTACTTGTATTATTGCTTAAACCTGTATCGGCTTTGACAGTTTGCATTATGCTGTCTTGTTTGATCGAATCATTTATTTTATTCGCTAATTCCTGCTTTGCAATATAATCCATAATGGTTTTCAATTTACCGGTTGACGTTTTAAGAGTGCTTTCAATTTTCTTTTTCTTGGAAAGAGATTTGTATAAATCAGGTTGAGCCATCTTTTTAAATAAACTGTCGGTCACCATTCCTTCTTTTAAAAACCCAATCACCTGTCCCAGTTTTTCGCATTTAACCATTACGCTGTCTTTGTCGTTAATTTTAACAGCAGTAGCTTTGGATAAATAATCTGCGATAAGGTTCGGATACACCTTCTTAAGAACTTCCTGCGCTTTCTTTTTCTCCGGTTGGCTTACCGTAATAATTTTTTCAAATGCGAGATAATAATTCTTATCATTAATATCTTTGTCTGCTGCCTTGATGATCTCTTTATCAGATTGAGCGCTAAGTGTGCCTGTTGACAGGACAATGAATGCTGTCATTAAACTGAACGGCAAAAGTATTTTTTTCATTGGAATTAATTTTAGTGAAATTATTTACAGTTCCATTATTGCAAAACAAAGTTCAAACCTACAGGAATTTTGGTTTCAAAGCAAGAAATAAATACAAAAATCTTCCCTGCACCCCATCATCGGAATACCAGACATACATTCCACCACATACTTTTGAGGTTTTGCCTGACAAAAAAGAGGGACAACATTTCAGAACAGCCCTATATTTTTAATGAAAGAAACTTATTTTCTTCCTTTTTTCCTGATTGTTTTCTTTACAGCTTTTTAACAGGTTTCTTTGCAACAGCATTAACTTGCTTCTTCACCATAACCTTCTTAACCTGCTTCTTCACCTTCACCTCTTTTACCTGTTGCTTAGCTGCTAAGTGTTCTTTAACAACAGCATGGGCAGCAGCAAGGCGTGCAATAGGCACCCTGAAAGGCGAACAACTTACATAGCTGAAGCCGAGTTTATGGCAGAATTCAACCGATGAAGGTTCGCCGCCATGTTCGCCGCAAATACCTATTTTCAGTTCGGGCCTAACACTACGGCCTTTTTCTACTGCAATTTTCATCAGCGGGCCTACACCTTCCTGATCGAGGATGTTAAAAGGATCTGCCGGGAGTATCGATTTTTCGAGATATTCCGGAAGGAAGGTGCCTATATCATCACGTGAAAAACCGAAAGTCATTTGTGTCAGGTCGTTCGTTCCGAATGAGAAAAAATGCGCAACAGCGGCAATCTTATCAGCAGTGATACATGCGCGTGGAACTTCAATCATTGTTCCATGCAGATGGCCAAAGGATTTCATGCCAAATTTAACGAGCACTTCTTTATAAACTTTTTCGAGCAGCACATACTGGTCCTTCAGTTCAGTATCTATGCTTGTAACGGGTATCATAATTTCGGGGTAAGGTTTTTTGCCTTCCATGATCAGTTCAGCAGTTGCTTCATAAATTGCACGTACCTGCATTTCGGTGATCTCCGGATAAGTAATTCCCAAACGCACTCCGCGATGCCCCATCATCGGATTGTTTTCATGAAGAGCCTCCGCCCTTTTATTAAATTCTTCAGCCGAGACACCAAGGCTGTCGGCAATTTTATTTCTTTCTTCAATATTATTCGGAACAAATTCATGTAAAGGAGGGTCAAGTGTGCGGAATGTTACAGGCAATCCGTCCATAACTTCCATTGTATCCTTAACATCTTGCTTAACATATGGAAATAATTCATTTAATGCTTCACGTCTTTCTTCTTCGTTTTTCGAAACAATCATTTTACGAAGCAGGAATAATGGCGTTTCTGCATGTTTTCCGTAAAACATATGTTCCGTTCTGAAAAGACCGATACCTTCTGCACCAAAAGCTCTTGCTTTAGCAGCATCTTCAGGAGTGTCGGCATTGGTACGCACTTTCAATTTGCGAACAGCATCGCATAATTTCATAAAAGCAACAAAATCGGGATTGTCTTCAGTGGCTTTCTTCATGGGAAGTTCACCTTCATAAACATTTCCTTTGCTTCCGTTAAGCGAAATAAAATCGCCTTCTTTCAGCATGGTTCCGTTAACTGATAATGTTTTGGTATGGGTATCAACTTTGCAGGTTCCTGCACCCACGATGCAACATTTCCCCCATCCGCGTGCAACAAGAGCAGCATGGCTGGTCATACCACCGCGTGCAGTAAGAATAGCCTCAGCAGCACGCATTCCTTCAATATCTTCGGGATTGGTTTCTTCACGAACAAGGATAACCTTCTTGCCTCTTTTAGCCCATTCTACGGCTTCAGCAGAAGTAAATACGATCTGTCCGGTAGCTCCGCCGGGACCAGCAGGCAAGCCTTTAGCAAATGGTTTTGTGCTTTTTTCAGCAAGAGGGTCAAGTATGGGGTGTAACAATTCATCGAACTGATGCGGCTGAACACGAATAACAGCTTCTTCTTTTGTGATGAGTTTAGAATTATACATATCGAGCGCCATCTTCACAGCAGCAGGTCCATTACGTTTACCAACACGGCATTGCAACATATAAAGTTTCGTATCCTGAATGGTAAATTCGATATCGAGCATATCGCGGTAATGATTTTCAAGATGACGTTGAATGCTGTGTAAATCCTTATAAGCAGCAGGCATCGCTTTTTCCAGAGATGTGAGATGTTGCGTATGTTCGCTCTTTCCAATTTCGTTGATCGGGTTGGGTGTGCGTATACCGGCAACCACATCTTCACCCTGTGCATTTGATAACCATTCGCCATAAAAATAGTTTTCGCCGGTTGCGGGATTACGTGTAAATGCAACTCCTGTAGCAGAAGTGTCGCCCATATTTCCGAATACCATCGACTGAACATTTACAGCGGTTCCCCACCCATCAGGAATATTTTCAATGCGGCGGTATGAAATAGCTCTTCTTCCGTTCCAGCTCCGGAAAACAGCGGCAACGGCGCCCCACAATTGTTCCATAGCATCTTCAGGGAAAGGTTTTCCGAGAACTTCTTTGACTTTAATTTTGTATATTTCAACTAATTCTTTTAATGCTTCCGGTGAAAGTTCTGTTTCGCTTTTCACGCCATGCTTTTGTATCATTTTATGCAATTCTTTTTCTAATTGCTGGCGAACACCTTTGCCTTCGGCAGGTTCAATGCCGGCAGCTTTTTCCATTACCACATCGGAATACATTTGTATGAGGCGACGCTGTGAATCGAATACAAACCTGGGATTATTTGTTCTTCTGATAAGACCTTCGCGGGTAATATTGTTCAATCCCACATTCAAAACGGTATCCATCATGCCCGGCATTGAAGCGCGTGCACCTGAACGTACAGAAACGAGAAGCGGGTTATCTTTATCGCCGAATCTGGCGCCCATTTCCTTTTCAACTTTTTTCAGGGCATCGTTAAGTTGTTTTGTAAGTTCCTGCGGATACTTTCCTTTGTTATCATAATATGCGGTACAAACTTCTGTAGTAATAGTAAAACCGGCAGGTACAGGTAAGCCGATATTTACCATTTCAGCAAGGTTAGCGCCTTTCCCGCCCAACAGATTTTTCATCCCGGCCTGTCCGTCAGCTTTTTTTCCGCCAAAGTAATAGACGTACTTTTTTTCTTTTGCCATTTTAAATTGTCCTCCGAATATTATATTTAAAATTAATTTTTGCGAACGACAAATTTAGAACAAAAAATAATTGAAGGGCGATTTTACTTTATGTTTTTCTATGAATTTTATCGATTTCGACAAAACCGTAAATGAAAAAGGCCGCCTGTTTTCGGACAGCCTTCACCATTTGTAATAAAATCCCAAATCCCAAGAACCAAGCCCAAAATCCCAAGGCCTTACGCTACAAGCCTTCCTGGAATTTTGAATTTGGGGCTTTGAATTTGGGTCTTAAAAAATGCAGGTATCACGTTTGTTGATGAAAACTTTTTTATTTTTTCGTACAAACCATCTTCTTTGTATCTATTACTTTCCCGTCGGCAACAAGAGCATAAGCATATATACCGCTGCTAAGGTTTGAAGCGTAAACATGCAGCGTTCCATCACCCCTGCCAATCAACTCGACGGTTTTAATTATTTTTCCGTTGTTGTCGTAAAACATAATCTTAGCTTCATTCACATTATCGGGTAAAGAATATGTAATGTTTGTTTCCTCTGCAAACGGATTGGGATCATTCTGATTGAGAATGATTGCGTTCTCGGTAACGAGTTCAACATATTGCATATTGCTTTGATTGTTGTTATTGCCGTTGCCTCCGGTTATTTTGGCATTAGCGCCTAATAATGAAAGCACCGTTGCCAATTGATTTTGCAGGGTATCAATGGTGTATTGCTGTTCTTTAATGCTTTCAATCAGTACAGGAATCAGCCGGTTGTACTCAATGTAGGAATAACCCTGAGCATCGGTTTTTACAACTTCGGGTATTACAGGCTGAACGTCCTGTGCTATAAGCCCGAGTTGCTTACCCTGTTCAAAATAAACACTTGGATATTGTAACGAATCCCATTCAAAATATATTCCGTTCAATTGCATTAACATAGTTAATGAACCGGAAAGAGGAGTAATATTTGTTTTTAAATGAGAATCGGATAATTCAGCTACGCTTTGAGCTTTCAGAATTTCAAAGCCGGGTAGGGCTGTGAAACTCCATTGTTCAGACCGTTCGCTGCGACATTGGTCATCGTTAATAGCTGTAAGTATCCATGAGTAAGTTATATCAGTTGTAATTTCCATTGTAAAAAAAGTATCAACTACCATTTCATCTAAAGGAAAATATACTGGTCTTGGCCCAATCGTAATACCAGTTCCAGTTACATTATATGCACTTGCACCTTCAGAAGGAAACCATGAAAGAGTAACAAAATTATTTCTTATTGTATCGCCGTTTGCAGGTGAGGCTAACACAGGAGGTAGTGGGGGTACCGTAGTTGTGAAATTCCATATTTCCGAAGGTACACTATAGCCATATGAATTATATGCAATTACCCACCAGTAATATGTTTTTGCACATTCGAAATTACCCGGTATTGCGGATGTATCAGTGCAATCAAAGAAATTATACAATTCGCTGCTGTCAGGTGTAGAAGAAAAAACTATGCGGTAATAATTAACATTATTTTGTTTTTTCCATTTAAATTCAGACTGAACAGAAACTCCGGTAGCTTCATCGGCAGGTGAAATAAGTATTGGTTTGGCTGGAGGGCTTGTTATTCCAGTAACTATGGAATCGAGTTCTTTGATGGCATTGATGGACGTATAGATTATCGCTTCATTTTTTACAGTCAAAAATTTTGTAAGCATAAGGTCGGTTGAATCTATTTTTGCAAAGAAACTATCTACAGCAAAAGGTGCAATTTGTTCAATATCTTCTGCAAAAATTCCAACGTGTGTATGTGTAGTTTCTAAACCAATTTTTCCATTATATTTATAGGAAACAGGGCGCATGTTTCTAATAACATTAAGCCCGTTGTTAAAATCAACAGTATCTGTTTTTAGTTGTCGGTCTGAAATTATTACATTACCGGCAGTAGTTGAAATACTACTGCCAAAAATATCTCCATCAAAATAACCTGCATAATTCAATGTACCAATTTGAGCGTAACCGTATATACCAATATTACTATATAAACCATTTTTAGCAATACCGGCAACTCCATAATTAATATCTGAATTTCCACCTTGAGCCATGCTATAAATACCATAAGCATAATCTACATTGGGTGATGATGTTGTTATATTATTATCAAAATATCCGGCATAACTTTGATACAAGGTAAATTGACCCGCTTGTAATCTAATAGAAGGCGCAGTTTGTAAAACGGAAAGTTTACCCCATAAAAAAGGTTCTGTGCATGTATAGCCAATACCAATATTATTTTTATAGAACCCAAAATTTGGAACTCCAGGAATAGTATATGTAGGTCCACCCTGTCCATCAAAATAAAAATTATTATTGTCTAAACCTACACGCCAATCATCTGAAAGATTATATTGCGTTACAGGATATAATGAGCAGGCTGCACCGAAACCTCCTAAATTTAAACTGCTCACCGGTATTGAAAACAGATGCCCATAATCGGTTGCTGTATTATCGGCAACTACTATTTCATAAGTGCTAGGCGGTGTTCCAAGTACTCTTACTCTTACACGTCCATCAATATCAAGCATTGCTGTAGGCAGCACTGCACCCGGACTACCAAAAATTGAACCTATCCCAATGTTACCAGTTCCTTTTATTGCCATTGCA
>JAZDMF010000360.1:0-3959 GCA_043801235.1 Bacteroidota bacterium
TTCAAAGCCGCAAATTCCAAGCGGAATTGTGAGTTTCCTGGGTCTTGGAATTTTGGGCTTGGGTATTGGGACTTAAGAATTGTGGAAATTTATCCAACATTCAGTATTTCAAAAATTCACGGAGTATTAACATCTTCCGCAAATCAAACGGGGATTGAGAAGCGGAATACAAGTACAAATTTTTTATGAATGAAAATGAAAACCTGTCTGCCGACAGGCAAGATGTAACCGATAACGAGGTTACGAACGAAGTTCAAACTTCGGAAAATCCCGACACACAAGAAGAACAGAAACAGCCCGCCGAATTTGACTGGAACGCCATAGGAAAAAAACACGACAATTACAGCAAAGACGAAAGACAGAAACTTGAAGAAATTTACAACAAGACTTTAAGTTCCGTTATTGAACATGAAGTGATTGACGGCACCGTGGTTGCAAAAAACAACCGCGAAGTAGTTGTAAACATCGGCTACAAATCGGACGGCATCATTTCTTTATCGGAACTCAGGTACAATACTGACCTGAAAGTAGGCGACAAGATTGAAGTTTATGTTGAAAGCCAGGAAGACGGCACAGGACAATTAATTCTTTCACATAAAAAGGCCCGGGTTCTGCGTTCATGGGAACGCGTGAACCAGTCGCTCGAAAAGGACGAAATTATCCAGGGCTTTGTGAAATGCCGCACCAAAGGCGGTCTGATCGTTGATGTATTCGGTATTGAAGCATTCCTTCCCGGGTCGCAGATAGATGTGAAACCCATACGCGATTACGACATATTTGTTGGGAAAACCATGGAATTCAAAGTGGTTAAGGTGAACCACGAATACAAGAATGTTGTTGTATCGCACAAAGCGCTTATTGAAGCCGAACTTGAACTTCAGAAGGCTGAAATCATAAGCAAGCTTGAAAAAGGGCAGATACTTGAAGGAACCGTTAAAAACATCACATCCTACGGCGTATTTATTGATCTGGGCGGTGTTGACGGTTTGATTCATATTACCGACCTGTCGTGGGGGCGCATCAACCATCCTGAAGAAATTGTTAAACTCGACCAGAAAATTAATGTAGTTATTCTGGATTTTGATGACAACAAAAAGCGTATTGCTCTTGGTTTGAAACAGCTTACCTCTCATCCGTGGGATTCGCTTGATACCAATATGAAAATCGGTGATAAGGTGAAAGGCAAAGTTGTGGTAATTGCCGATTATGGTGCATTCATTGAAATTGCAGCAGGAGTGGAAGGATTGATACATGTATCGGAAATGTCGTGGTCACAGCATCTGCGCAGCGCCCAGGATTTCCTGAAAGTGGGCGATGAAGTGGAAGCCGTTATTCTTACGCTTGACAGGGAAGAACGCAAGATGTCGCTTGGCATCAAGCAGCTTATTCCCGATCCCTGGACGAATATTCTACAGAAATATCCTGTAAACTCGCGGCATTCTGCAACAGCCCGCAATTTCACCAACTTCGGAATTTTTGTGGAACTGGAAGAAGGCGTTGACGGGCTGATCCATATAAGCGATCTTTCATGGTCGAAGAAAATAAAACATCCTGCCGAATTCACCAAGATCGGTGAAAAAATTGATGTTGTAGTTCTTGAGGTGGATGTTGAAAACCGCAGGCTCAGCCTGGGACACAAACAACTTGAGGAAAACCCATGGGATGTTTTTGAAACTGTTTTCATCATCGATTCCGTTCACAAAGGCACTATAGTAACGGCTGCTGAAAAAGGAGTGGTTGTAGCTTTGCCATACGGCGTTGAAGGTTTTGCTCCCATGCGCCATATCCAGAAGGAAGACGGAACTTCAGCAAAAGTTGACGATACCCTTGATTTTAAAGTGATAGAATTTTCAAAAGAAAATAAAAAGATCATTGTTTCGCATGCAAAAATTTTCCAGGACAAGGCTGCTGCTGAAAAAGCCTCTGAAAATAATGACAAGAGACAAAAAGACAAGGGAACCAGGAAAGTTGTAAAAAAAATTAAGGAAAACATCGAAAAAACAACTCTGGGCGATCTTGATGTTCTTGCCAACCTGAAAACCGAAATGGACCAGCAGAATGTGAAGAAGGAAAAACCGAAGAAAACAGAAAAACCTGCTGACGAAGTTAGCGAAGAACCTGAAAAGAAGGAACAACAGGAAAACCCTGAACAATAATATCTACCTGTCGGCAGACAGGTTCTTTGAAAAATTAATGAAAGGCTGCCAGAAAAGCAGCCTTTTTATGTAATTAACATTATACTGTTTAATTTTAAACATTGTTAAAATTTATTTCTATTTAAAATTATTTATATATTTGTAATGAAACTAAAAAATAATCCATGATGAAAAAATTACTCTTTTCAGCACTTTTGGTTCTGGCTGTAGCAATTACAGCATCCTCGCAACCGTGTACCCCCGGTCCCTATATTTCTCCGGGAATTTATCCGGATACAATTACGAACCTGCCAACAGCGTATGTTAACCTGCCTTATGGAACAGTTGTTACTGTTGTAATTCCTGTAGATACAAATTTGGGTGGATTTGATATTCCAATCGATTCCATTGGCATTGTGGACTGGTCGGGCTATCCTGCCGGATTTATTTATACACCCAATACCGCTACCGGTTTCTGGCCTGGTGGATCTTCGGGCTGTGTTCTTATTTCCGGAACACCTACTATTGCCGATACAGGTCTTTATCATTTGGTATTTTATGTTGACGGTTATGTAATGGGTTCTCCTGTACCAATGTCAGATTCAGCACTGGGTTATAAAATACTTGTGAAGGATACTGCCCTTGGAGTTCCTGATAATAATATCAGCGAATTTACTTTATTGCAAAATACACCCAATCCTTTTTCACATAAAACAAAAATCGAATTCACTTCTCCTGTAGTTGAAACATACAAGTTTTCCTTGATTAATGTAATTGGTGAGGAAGTGTACAGCCAAAGCATCAATGCCGTTACCGGAAAAAACATTTTCGAATTTTCGTCTTCAGGGCTGCCATCCGGAATATATTTGTATAAACTTGGCAATAAAACATCAACCATCACCAGAAGGATGATTATTGAGAAATAATGTCGTTTAAGCTTACCGTTCTCGGTTGCAGCTCTGCAACGCCTACTCTCGAAAGACATTCAAGCGCTCAGGTACTCAATGTAAATGAGCGCTTGTTTTTGATAGACTGCGGGGAAGGGGCGCAGATACAAATGCGCAGGTTCAGAATAAAATTTCAGCGCATCGATCATATTTTTATCAGCCATCTTCACGGCGATCATTACCTTGGCCTGATGGGGCTGCTCTTTACCTTCCACCTGCTTGGCAGAAAAAAAGAACTGCATTTGTATGCCGATCACGATCTGAAAGAAATCCTCGATATGCAGCTTGAAATTTCAAGGACAACGCTGGGGTATCCCTTGGTATTCCATCCTCTTGATTGTTCACGATCTGAAATAATATATGAAGACGAATCGGTTATGATTCGCACCATTCCTATGGATCACAGGATTCCTACAACAGGCTTTCTTTTCCGTGAAAAACCAAAAGACAGGAAAATCAGAAAGGAAATATTGCAGAATGTAAATATTCCTGTTGATGTATTTGACAGTATTAAGAAAGGTCATGATTTTACTGATGGGAATGGCAGGTTCTATAAAAATTCTGAACTTACAACAGAAGGAAGTACTTCTGTAACATACGCCTACTGCTCTGATACAGGTTATACCGATTCTTACCTTTCAGTCATTCAGGGTGTGGATGTATTGTATCATGAAGCCACTTTCCTTAAGGATAAAGAAAAAAATGCCCGCGAAAAATTTCATTGCACAGCTTCCGATGCAGCAAACACAGCGCTAAAAGCCGGAGTGAAAAAGCTTATGCTTGGACATTATTCGGCACGCTATTACGATCTGACACCTTTACTTGACGAAGCAAAAGCAATATTCAGCAATACTGTGCTTGCTGAAGAAGGGAAAGT
>JAZDMF010000156.1:0-9338 GCA_043801235.1 Bacteroidota bacterium
ATAATTTTCCCATCGCTTTGTATAGAGCTTGTTTGGACATCATCATTTGCTCCCGTTCCGGGGTTAAAAGCAGCATCAAGGCTGCCATCGGCATTGAGGCGGGCAATACGGTTTCTTGCTGTTCCGTTATAGGTAGTGAAACGGCCACCGATAATAATTTTCCCATCGCTTTGTATAGAGCTTGTCTCGACAGCATCGTTTGCTCCCGTTCCAATGGTAAAAGTATTGTCAAGGGTACCATCTGCATTGAGGCGGGCAATGCGTGCTCTTGCTGTTCCATTATAGAAAGAGAAGCCGCCACCGATAATAATTTTCCCATCGCTTTGGATAGAGATTGTCTCGACAACACCGTTTGCTCCAGTTCCAACGTTAAAAGCACCGTCAAGGCTACCATCTGCGTTGAGGCGGGCAATACGATTCATTGCTGTTCCATTATAGTAATTGAAATTGCCACCGATAATAATTTTACCATCGCTTTGGATAGAGCTTGTATAGACAAAACCGTTTGCTCCATCTCCCCAACCAAATCCGATATCGGTTGAGTTAAAAGTAGTATCTATTGCGCCGGGTTGGGCTTTGGCATTAAAACTAAAAGCTGTAAATAACAGTACTGCTAAAATTATAATTTTATTTTTCATAGTTTTAATTTAAAAATCGGTAAACAATTTATTCATTTATCAAAATCAAAAATAATCATTTTAAAATACTTACAAAAAAATGCGAGTCGGCAAAAACTCAATTATTTACCTTTCATTGCCATTTCGTTTTTCATTCTCAATCCATTTTGCTGTTATTTTCATTGTTGCTGTTTTTTTCTTCGCCTTGTTGGTAACGATATATATGTAATAAAACTACATAATACATTCCAATAGGGTTTGTATATGTGTGGTTTTTACCATATAATATTTTTCTCAAAAATAGTATCTCTCTATAAATCATCAAATGGATTTTTTATATAAGTAACTATGACCGCTGAATGACTAATGTATGACTAATGTATGACTATTATATGACTATTGTATGACTAATTTTTAATGTATAAAACATTCATTTCAATCAATTCATCAACCTGTTCTTTTGTATATTCGAGGATATTCATGCATACCTCATAACTGTGTTCACCGAGTGAAGGGGCAGTGAACCTGATTTGTGCCGGTGTTCCGGAAAACTTGATTGGAGTATTTGTAATCTTCAGCTTTCCGGTTTTTGGGTCGTCAATCTCGTGAAAAACACCCCTATCATCATTGTGCGGATCATTAAAAACCTCATCAACCGACCTGACTTTTCCACAAGGAAGTTTGTTCCCGTTAAAAATTTTAATCACTTCATCCGTTGTATGTCCGCATGTCCACTCTTCAACAAAATAATCAATTTCCTTCCAGTATTTTTTGCGGCTGTCAAGTTCTTTGTATTTCGGTTCATTTACCAGTTCTTCTTTTCCAATAATTTTCAATAATTTATGCCACATGACATTGGATAAGCACATATGCGCTATATAGCCATCCTTTGTCCTGTATAACCCGTGAGGAGAAGTGCCCGGATGGTGATTTCCCAGGCTTTTCAGCCCGAGTTCCGTTAAATCAGCCCCATTCCTTATTTTATCCTGATTAACACCACAGATTAAAAATGTATTGTCCATTAAGGAGATCAATGAATCGTACATGGCAATATCAATGTATTGGCCACTACCTGTATTTTTCAGATGATATAACGCAGATGCAATTGACAATGCGCTGTATGTGCCCGAAGTATAATCGGCGATACTCAGCGGGCTTCGCAAGGGTTCACAAAATCCATTCATAGATGACAGGCCGCTTTCCGCCTGAACAATTATATCATAAGCAGGTCTTGATGAATATCTGTTATTATGTCCATAGCCTGAAACGGATGAATAAATGATGTTATTTTTGATTTTTTTGACTTCTTCATAACCCAAGCCCAAAGCGTCCATCACCCCCGGTTTGAAATTCTCAGTGATAACATCAAAATGGGGTATCAGCTTTTTTATCAGCTCTATGCCTTCCTGCTTTTTTAAATCAACGCTGATGCTTTTTTTATTCCTGTTTATCAAAATAAAAAAACAGCTTTGTCCGTTAACAACCGGCCCCACCTGCCGTAATGCATCTCCGTTTTCAGGTTGTTCAACTTTCACAACTTCAGCACCAAGGTCACCCATAATGGTTGTTGCATATGAACCGGCTATTACCTGGCAAAAATCAAGAATTCTTATTCCTGAGAATATCTGAGAAAAATTATTTGTATTCTCTTTCATTTTTCTGCTACAGAATTATTTAAGAGAACACAACCCCATGCTGCTAAAAACTGCGATTTTTCGGGGCTTTCACAATTTATAAATTTCTTTTTAAAAAGTTCAACGATCATTGGATGATTATCCGGTATGCCACCTGTCAGAACTAAAAAATCCCCGAGAGGCGACAATTCAATACACCTGTCAATAACCGAATTATAAATTCCAAGAATAATGTTTGGCACTGCATATCCCTTTTTAATCATTCCGATAATTTCAGAAACTGCAAAAACGGTACAATAGCTGTTGATCTTGGTTTTTTTCAGTGGCTTTTTTTGCATATGAAGTAAATTCTTCGGCGGAGATATCCAGCCGGAATGCAATTTCTTCAATGAACGAGCCCGTGCCAGCCGCACATTTACGGTTCATTTTAAACTTGTCAACCTGCCCCTGATCGTTTACCATAATGAACTTGGTGTCCTGTCCGCCTATGTCAATAATTGAGCATTTTTTATTGTAATGCTTAAAAACAACTTTTGATAAAGCAATAATTTCCGAATTTGAAACGAAGGGCATTTTTAATTCATCGCGGCCATAACCGCATGTGAAAACAGGGTACTGAATTTCATGATCAGCCGAGAATTTATCAATGATTTTTTGTGCTGCTTTATTGAAATCAAATCCTGTACGGGTTAAATAATAATCAACAATTTTATTGTTCTCATCAACGAATACTCCTTTGGTGTAAGAAGACCCGAGATCGATTCCAATTTTATACATTTTAAAATTCTACTTCCGGGTTGATAATTGTTTAATAAATGTTTCTATTGCAATAATACTTTGTTCCTCACTATAACAACGCGAATCACAAAGGTCGCCATTGATTTCGAGGAATGGGATTTTGTTTTTGCTGTTTAACCGGTTTTGTAATCCGAACCGATTATTTGAGTTTCGGGCGCAGGTTTTAGAATCGTGATAAATAATCCCATCTATAGAGAAATTTACCATAAGTTCTTCAAGTACCTGTTGCTTGGCATCATCAGAACGAACGATAAATAATTTACAATATGCTAAGGCTGATGATTCGAAAGGATTTTTGGGGTCGAGATCATCAAATACCCAGCTGTTGCAATATGTAGATGCAACAACACAGGTGTCGAGTTGTGCAAAAAGTTTCGACATGCTGCTGAGCTTATACCATAAAGGCATACCGTCCCAATACAGCCTGAATCGTTCGTCAGGAATAGAGCTTATATTATTCTTAACCCGTTCTTCAAGTTCGGCAAGAAGAATTTTATAGTAATCAACAGCAAATGAAGTTCCGCGCATAATCACTATGGGTCCCATGTGGATGGCTGAGTCGAAAAAATTAATGGGCGATGGTTTGTGCATGGCAGTTTCCAAAACCTTACGCCATAAAACACAACCTTCGTGCGATAAACGAACAGTTTCACGAAATTTTTCTATATCAAATTTTTGGGCAGCTACGTTTTCAAGTTCCGGAATGAGATCTTTAAATTGATTTGCAACTCCTTTGACAATGCTTGGTGTCAGCTCATTAATCCATAAGGGAGTATTGATTCCAAGAACCGGAACATTAAAATGTTTTGCATAATACATAAACCAGTCACCCACTTCATGGCATTGATTGGTGTTATATACCAAAATATCAGGTTTTGGAACTGATTTAAAACCACTTTTTTGCAGAGGAGTTTCATTCTGAAGAAAAGCGCCAATATCAGCTGTCAGGTACGAACAAATATCTGGCGAATAGCCATGTGCAACTGCCGTTGGAATATATTTATCTGCAATTTTTGAAGCCCCTAACATAGCACCATGATTTTCGGGAAAGTAAACTTCAAAACCCATGGAGTATAATAGTTCTGCAGGGCCAACGCTGGTACACCATGCGATTTTCTTATTTCCGGTTTCTACAGCATTTTTCAAACGCAGGAAATAATCGTCCATGGTTATCCGCAAAGCATTTACGGATTGCAATTTCGCGACTTCTTTTGTGCCGGTACTCATTTAGAATAAGATGCAAAATTTAACAATTCTTCCAGACAGCTTTTCTTTTTTCCATAAAAGAATTTATTCCTTCGTTTGCATCATGGGTTTCCATTAAATCTTTTATAAAAAGATCGTGAAAAGAAGGAAGGTTCTTGAGCATAAAATAATCGAACGATGCGCGGGCTGCCTTTGTAGCATAACGCAACGAAGAAGCACTTTTCGGACAAATATTTTTTGTAATCCATGTGTCAAGTTCACGCTCCATGGTTTCCCTGTCTTCGAATACTTCGTTTATAAGTCCCAGTTGTTTTGCTTCATCGGCGGATATAATTTTCCCTGTGATTAAAAGTTCTTCAGCTTTTGCATTTCCAATCTTTAATGGAAGCATAATAGAGGCCGGCGGAGCAAACACGCCGAGCACAATTTCGGGCTGACCCAGTTTCGCGGTTTTGTCGGCAAATAGGAAATTACAAATCAAAGGAAGCTCAAGCCCGCCACCAAGGCATTGTCCGGAGATCTTTGCCAGAGTGGGTATATGCAAATCAATTATAATGAAAAATATTTTATGAAATGTGTCGAGCATCTCGGCTGCTTTATCTTTGGTGTGTTCCTCCACACTTGCACCGAAAGAGAAATTTTTACCTGCGCCTTCAAAAGTAATAAGCTTAATTTCGTTTTTTGTTTTAAATGATTGTAGCAACGGAATTAACTCGTTCATCATGATGTTATCGAGAACGTTGCCTTTGCCATCATCAAGGATGATTCTTGCTACAGAATTGTCATGAGTATATTCTGTTTTTATCTTTTGCATACTATTTAATTTAAATTTTCATTTGCTGCGCTTTCATACATAGTCATTCGCTCATGTCATTCGGTTACCATACAATTGTATGACTATTGTATGACAACTGTATGACTATTGTGTATGAAATTGAGGAGAAATAGCTTTAATCATTTCATCATTCCATTCGTGTCCTTCTGCAAGCATTTGGCGCAGTTTTATAAAATCGGCTTCTCTGTTATCTTTCGGGCCATCATTAAATGCCCTGAATCCGGCTTTCCCTTCAGTCATCATATTCAAAGCTAACCAATCCCTGTGGCCTTCTTTATTTATATCCCAAAGATTAAGTTTGTGAATTCTAAGCGTGTTAATTGTTTTACTCAGGCAGTTCGGCATGGTGTAAAGCAATTTTGTGCAATATTTATCAATAGCTTCGTCTAAAGCTGTTAAATCAATAATTCCGGATTTCATAATTTCTTTACCTTTTGCTAAAGCTTCACCCGTTTTTGATTTTCCATAAACAATCTGTCCTTTTTCATCAACCCATTTGTCAACAACAACCAATGGGTTTGCAACATATTCGCCATTCACTTTAAGAGCAGGAACAACTTCTGTTAGTATGCCATAACGTAAAGCTTCATGAGCTGACCATGGTTCGCAAACAGTACAGGAAAACATTGCGTTTTCAATACCAACATAAAGTGGCAGGAAATCCGTTGCGCCTCCAATCGGAGCACTTCCGTGTTTTGGACCAGCCTGACCAAAACGGGCTAAATCCTGGGCAATAGAGAAATCACATGCCATACCAATTTCCTGGCCTCCGCCAATTCTCATCCCGTTCACACGGCAAATAACAGGCTTGTCATGCATTAAAACTGAAGAAACCATGTCGTTGAACAGGCGCATGTATTGTTTGTATTCCTGCGGGTTTCCTGCATAATATTCCGCATATTCTTTTGTGTTCCCACCGGTACAAAAGGCTTTGTCGCCAACGCCAGTGAAAACAACTGCAACAACGCTTCTGTCGTTTGAAGAATCGCGCATTGCAATAATAACTTCTTTTACAGCATCAGTAGTGTATGAATTATACTGACTGGGATTATTCAACATAATCCAGGCATTGAAAAGTCCTTTGATTGCATTTCCTTTGTTATCCTTACAAGGGCGCAATTCATAAATAATGTGCTGGTATTCGTGTTTTACCAGATTGTGACTTGCTAACATATATTTAAGTTTTTAGTTATTAATAAATTTTATTTAAAATCAGGAACTAAAATAGACCTTTTTTTGTATTTGTGTTCGAGGGTATTTTTGAAGACCTCATTTATTTGGGACATGGAAAAGAGTTCAATAAAGTCGTCAATTTTCAATTTATCGCTGGCAATTAAATCAATAACTTCAGGATATAATTCAGGTTTGCAACCCCATGTACCGATAACCTTTGCGTCAAAAGCCATTAGGTTGCTGAGACGGACTTCCGGTTTTTCCATTGTAAACCCAACAATAGAAAGGGTTGAGGTAAAAGTCAATAAATTGTAAGCTAATTCCTGTCCTGCTTTTGTTCCTGAAATTTCAAAAATTTTCCAGCCATAGCGGGAAGCACCAAGCTCTTTCGCAATTTCAATTACTTTACCTTTAATGGTTTTTATATCAAGATCTTTTATATTTAATGCAGCGTCAACCCCGTTTTTCTTAGCTGTATTTAATTTTTCATCGTCAATATCAATTGCAATAACTTTAGCACCCATAATTTTTGCTATCAGGGCGCCATAAACACCAACACCGCCAACGCCAATAACGATAGCCAGATCACCGCTTTCAAGTTCTGATTTTTTCAAAACCTGATACGGAGTTGAAATTGCATCAGCTACAACGGCTAATTTTTCCAAAGGATATTTTGATAAAACAGAATCAGAAACCGGACATAAAAATTTTGCAGGAACTTTAATATGTGAAGCAAAGCCACCATCAAAATCATTGCCTGGCATCAGTTGTTTCTGGCACATATTGCTTCTGCCCTTTTTGCATAGTTCGCATTCTCCGCAAGGAAGTACTGCCGGAATAATAACGTTTTTACCCAACCATTCGCCAGTACCTGCAATTACTTTTCCACTAATTTCATGACCAAGAGTAAGAGGCAGTTCTTTTTTTGTTTTAACGCCGAAATACCAGAAACTTAGGTCAGTATGACAGACGCCACATCCTGAGATTTTTACCAGCGCTTCATTTTCGTTCAGGTCAGGCAGGGGACTTTCTTTAAGCTGAAAATCAGCTTTTAGTTCTGACATTTGCCAGGAGTACATTTTTCCTTCTATCATTTTTATTACTCTCCTATTATTTAAGACTTAAGACTAAATTAATTATGAGTGGCCAAAGTTATATAAATTTTTTTATCATACATAAAATGTATAAAAACTTTCCAGATGTTATTGAGCAGATTTATACCGAAATTTTGAGAACGGTAAATCGTTAATCGCTGTTCGGCATTTGACGTTTATTTTATTCTGTTTCCATTATTTTATTTCATCTGTCTTTTCGCATATTATTTCGTAACCGGTTTTCCGGTCTTCTATGGTTTTATCAAGTATTTCTTTTTGTTTAGATATTGGTAGTTGGCAGTTAGCAGGAATTTCGATTTTACCTACTGTCTATTGCTTACTGTTTATTGCCCGTCGCCAATTGCTTATGTTTTCTTATTCAGAATTTTTGCCGGTCTTTTATCTATAAGGTAAATCAATAAAAATGTAATTATACAAACAGGCCATTCCAGATAAATGGGATGAGGGACGATACGGACAGCAGGGACAAACTGCCAGAGCGCCAGGAGCGCTATTCCTGCTATCAGGGTCCAGACGGCGGCGCTTTTTCTGCAAAGTTTTGGCAGGAACATTGAAAAAAACAATATTACGGTATAGGATGTCATCAGGGTAAGACTTATGAGTAAGGTTTTTAATATTCCTTCCACAGTGGTTGCCAGTAAATATGTAATAATACTTATTCCTAAAACTGTGATCCTGGAAATCACCAGTTCCTGTTTTTTCGGGATTCCCGGTTGTAAGTATGCTTTCCAGATATCTTTAACGACCAATGTTGCACAGCCAAGTAATAATCCTACAGCGGTTGATACATCGGCTGCCCAGAGACCGGCTAAGGTAATTCCTGCTATGTATGGATTAATACTCAGAACAACCTCAGGCAGCGCCATAGATGCATTTTCCAGCCCGGGGAACTTAGCTGCTGCAACAATTCCAAATATTGCAGATATAAATCCGACAGGCAAGATCAGCAAACCGCCGAGTATATATCCTGTTTTTGCTGTTTTCGCATCTTTAGCGGCAAAGGAAACCTGGACGACGCCCTGGGTGGAATATACAGTCGGAAACATGACCAGAAACCAGGCTATTATCATTACCCATCCTACGCCTGCGACAGGGTCGAACCAGGGAGTTCCGGCAGGGAGTTGGGCAGTTATATTTGAAAGTCCTCCTGATCCCGTGACACTCATTACAACCCCTGCAATAATACCGATATAAATGATCACTACATTTATCAGGTTTGAAAGTCCTGCTGCCCAGTAGCCGCCGATAAGAGTAATACCGACAAATACGGCAGCGGTTGTGATCATACCTGTTGAAAATGTAAAATATTCTGGTAAAAGAGCAGTAAGTATAGCGCCTCCGGCGACATACTGTAAGGAAATAATTATCATTAATATTATTACCTGTCCGGTTACTGCAACGATCTGTCCGGTTTTTCCATAGTATCGTTCAAACAGTTCAGGAATGGTAGTAATATCCATTTTCCTGAATCTTGAGGCAGCGATCAGACCGACAAGAATTGCAGCAATCCCCCAGGCAGCATTATACATCCCTGCCGATATTCCGTGTGTATATGCCTGTTCAGCTACGCCGACCGTGGATGCCCCTCCTACGGCTATTCCGGTTATCATTACTGCAACCAGGATAACAGGTAGTCCCCTTCCTGCAAGTAAATAACCAAGCACGCCGGATGCCTTGCTGAGTCTGGTTGAATACCAGGAAATACCTAATTGTAAAATGATGTATCCTATGACTATGATTAATGGGATATTCATGGTAGTTCTATAATTTCAGGACTTATGCAAAATAGTATTTTCTCATTTTTTAGATTCCTCACTTTGTTTACAATGACGTTCCCCACGATCGTCTAATACTCAACCTGTTGGTTTAAGTAATATTAATCCATATTTTTCTGCTTCTTTATACAAACGTGCTATTTTTCTTGCCTCTTGTTTTTCTGTATCTATTTGTATTCTTTTAG
>JAZDMF010000166.1:0-2453 GCA_043801235.1 Bacteroidota bacterium
ATTGATTTGAATTTTGTCCAGAAAATTATCTTACCAATAAAATTTTTATTAAACCATTTTTTCATTTCTCCCCATGATTCAAAACCGTCATTTACAGCAAGATCATTAAGGCTTTGCTCTTTTTTTAATATTAACAAATCATTGTTATCATAGCTAATTTGAATTTTATTTTTATCAGGGAAGATAGCAATACTGGCTACATTACTGCATATACCTTCTCCAAACTGATAAGGATTTGCTTTTATGTTTCTTGGATTCCCTCTCCAAAATTGAATTTTCCTGCCCTTCTTCCAGCGGTTATATTTATCCTCCCGGATTGTGTGTTTTTTCACACCTGATTTTATTGATTCTACAAAAGAATCCCTGCTAAATGTGAGTATCATCCGATATTTATTAAATAAAATCTTTATAATGTTCGAAAAATTCATCCCATCCCTGTTCTTCAGGGTTCGGCAATTTGATATTCAATTCCGTCTGAGCAAATATCTGAATCTTTTCAAGGTAGTGAGTAAATTCAACTGTGTCGAGGTCTGCGGTTGAACTTCGGTCATAAATTATTTCATTGAACATTTTATATTCAATTATCGGAAGAAATCTTTTTGCGAAATAAATATGCAAAAGTTCCTTATCGTTACCGGTCTCCTGTTGTATGCAGGTTAGATGGAGCCAGTATAGGCGATTCTGCCTGATTGAACGAACCTCCCGTACCTTCTCGATACGAGCCTTACCCCAGTTCAAAACCTCATCTAAAAACTGATGGGCTTCCAGTTGCCGTTTTAAGTCAAATATCATTTCTGTATTGGCGATTTTATTAAAAAATAAATGAAAAATAATTCAAAGGCTACATATTCTCTTGCTATGTACACTCCGAATAAAGCCCCATCAAAATTGAACTTATTGAAGCAAAATTCAACATCCAACAACGCTATATGCAAGCCATTCCAAGCATTATATTCAACATCTATCAGGCAAAATTTAGGTACTTCCATTATTCTTCCTCCTCCTCTGTATTATCAGGATAACCACAACAATCACATTCCTGAAAATCAAATTCTTCACACCCCCATATTACTCCACAATTCGGACATTGTTCTAACATTTCTTCATTCATAATTTTCATTTCTTCCATTATTCTTCCTCCGGTATTTCAGTATAAATCAAAGATACATTTATTTTCCTCTCCTTAGCCCGGTGTTCACAGAGCCTCTGAAGTTTCTTCCTGAAATCCTTTAACTGTTTTTCGTCTAATGTTATCAGAGGCATGTCCACCGGCTCACTCGTGACCTGGATTCGTTTGATGGCTATTTTCATTTCTTCTTTTTTAAAGGACACCAGACAGGAACCCCGACTGTCGGACAATATGCCTTCTTCTTTTTACAAATTGCCATCGGCGGTAGGCAGTATTTGCATTGTTTGCAATCGGTTAGTTTCATTTAGCCTCCTTTGTTTTTCCTGATTGATTTTATCTGAAATTTCTTTTTTCGTGCCTTCATATAAAACATCCTTCCAGTCGAGCAATCTGTCTATATACGCATTCAGGCTATCCATACAGATGCCGGCTTTCAGAGTATCCTGCTCCTGTTCCTGCAACAAAACCTCGTCATTCATTGCCTGATGCTTCCTGCCTGCTATATATCCCATCAGCAGCAGGAACAGGATGCAGAGGATTTTCGCTGCGAATTTCATCTGTCGGTGAATTGTCATCTCTGGTTTCATTTTTTTCTTTTATTAATTTGACATAATAACTTTTTTCAGAGTAAAACCTTGCCTTCCTCCGCCGGGACTTCACCATTACAGCCCGATCACCGGGAATAAACAGCCTCCCTGTCTGTGAGCAATGAATATTACTTTCCGTTATGGTCGTCCACTTTGTCATTTTGTTTTAAAAAGGCATTTCCTTTTGTTCTGGTTCTTTTATCACTGGTTCTGAAATAATTTCTTTTTTATTATTTTTCGGTTCTGAAAAATGCTCCTGAATTTCCTGAATGTCTTCTTCCACCTGGGGAAGTCCTTCAGGATTAATACAGAATACAAATTTCTTAAAATCTATTCCCCTGCCCATTTCGTTGACTACCTCACTGAGATAATCACCACGATCTTTCGGTTTTGAAACAGAAATTATTATTTCTGCCTTCTTCATTATGGCGGATCCCAAATGTCCAGTGGCGTAGTTATCCTGTTTATTTTGATGTATGACTGTCGAAATATGACAGTTGTAGATTTTTGTCAATCTCAAAAGCATCGTGCTGACACGGCTCGCCTCGTCCTCATCATTGATTCCAATAGACAGATCGGCAATTCCATCTATAACCGCATAACATATAAATTCTCCGTAGAGTTTAAAAATATATTCAATAAATTCGCATCGTTCATGTGGAGAGTACGGGCGAAGATTGAAGGCTTTAAACTCATGCCGTGATTCTCCGGCAATCTGGATAATTTTATTGATTGCA
>JAZDMF010000195.1:0-3735 GCA_043801235.1 Bacteroidota bacterium
AAAAAACTTCTGGAAGCCGGCGCTAAAGTGAAAGCATACGATCCTGTAGCAATGGATGAAAGTCAGCGCAGGATAGGAAACAGCATTGAATATGCAATAGATCCGTACGATGCATTAAAGGGTTCTGATTGTTTGCTGATAGCAACCGAATGGAATGAATTCCGTTTGCCAGATTTTACCCTGATAAAAAAACTACTGAAAAAACCTGCTGTTTTTGATGGGCGAAATATATACAATATAAAAGAAATGAAAGCAGAAGGTTTCGATTATTTCTGCATTGGAATAAAAAGCTAACCATAAATTCCTTCTTAAAACTCAGGGATTTTTTGTTACCCGCTCACACAACCGCAATCCGCCAGCGTTCGACTGAACTCACGCCGAAGTCTGGCGGACTGGCTCGTGTACCATAGGCATCCCTACGGGAAACCTTCATAAATAAATTGTTTTTCATCACGTTTTTGTATATTTGCGTAAATTTATGAAGGTTTGATGAAGAAAAAGATTCTTGTAACCGGAGGTGCCGGATTCCTTGGCTCACATCTTTGCGACCGGCTTCTGAATGATGGCCACGAAGTAATCTGCCTTGATAATTATTTTACCGGGCAGAAAGAAAATATTGTGCACCTTCTGAAAAATCCTTATTTCGAACTGGTTCGCCACGATGTTACAATGCCCTTTTTCATTGAGGTTGATGAGATTTTCAATCTTGCCTGTCCTGCATCGCCTATTCATTACCAGTACAACCCCATCAAAACAATTAAAACATCCGTGATGGGAGCGATCAACATGCTCGGGCTGGCCAAACGTACCAGGGCAAAAATCCTGCAGGCTTCTACCAGCGAAGTTTATGGCGATCCGGAAATACATCCTCAGACGGAAGAATACTGGGGTCATGTGAATCCGATAGGTATCAGGGCTTGCTATGATGAAGGAAAACGATGCGCTGAATCACTGTTTGTAAATTATCACAGGCAAAATAATATCAAAATAAAAATCCTCAGAATTTTCAATACGTACGGCCCCCGAATGCATCCCAGTGATGGCAGGGTGGTTTCAAATTTCATTACTCAGGCTTTAAAAAATAACGACATTACCCTTTACGGCGACGGATCCCAGACAAGAAGCTTTTGTTATGTTAATGACATGATTGACGCTTTTGTCAGGATGATGAACACTCCCGACGAAATTACCGGTCCTATAAATGCAGGAAATCCAAATGAATTTACCATAAGGCAACTTGCAGAACTTATCCTGAAACTTACACATTCCAAATCTAAAATCATTACCCTTCCGCTACCTGAAGACGATCCGATGCAACGGCAACCTGATATTTCATTAGCAAAAAAAATACTGGGATGGGAACCCTCCATACAGCTGGAAGAGGGAATAATAAAGACCATTCATTATTTTAAAGAAAAACTTTAAATCATGAATATTCTTGTTACAGGGGCGAACGGACAATTAGGCAGTGAAATCAGAGAACTGGCGCCAAAGCACAAAAACCTGAACTTCACTTTTACCGATATCGAAGAACTTGATATTACCAAATATCAAATCCTTGAAAAATTCTTTTTAAAAAATAAATTTGCATGCATTACTAACTGCGCGGGCTATACGGCCGTTGATAATGCCGAGAAAGATAAAGAGCAGGCAACATTATTGAATGTTGCTGCTGTAAAATACCTTGCTGAATTTTCATCTTCGATGAATGCTTTGTTTGTTCATATCTCTACTGATTATGTTTTTGACGGAAGAAACTTTAAACCTTACCTTGAAAGCGATCTTACCAATCCGAAATCTATTTACGGGAAATCAAAGCTTGACGGTGAAGTTGAGGTGATATTCAATGCACAGAAAGCTATCATTTTTCGAACCTCATGGCTGTATTCTTCTCATGGCCATAATTTTGTAAAAACCATCATGAAGCTTGCCAAAGAAAAAGATTCGCTGAATATTATTTATGACCAGGTTGGAAATCCCACCTATGCGCGCGATCTGGCAAAAACCATTCTTGAAATAATTCCCGCTTATAAAGCTAAAAGCAAATTTGAAATATTTAATTTTTCCAACGAAGGCGCAGCAAGCTGGTATGATTTCGCCAAAGAAATTATTGAGATTTCAGGACTGAAATGCGCTGTTTCACCTATCGAAACAAAGGAATATCCTACTGCTGCTGTAAGGCCTCATTACAGTGTTCTCAACAAATCAAAAATCAAAAAACACTTTAATATCAGCATCCCGTACTGGAAAGACAGCCTGAAAGAATGCATAAAAAAAATTCAGGAACAGAAAAGCGCCAAATAATCCTGAAGCATAAAAATCGTGAGAATATTATCATCATGTATTTTTTTAGGTACGTTTCATTTTTCATCATTCGCTTTGCATTTTCTTCCTGAAAATATAATTTTGTAAATCTGAAAATACAAACATAACCATGTACAAAGCAGACAGCAATATTTTATCAAGAGCCAAAAGCTGGCTGAATGAAAACTTCGACAGCGAAACACGAAAACAGGTTCAACAGCTTATTGATAACGATCCCAAAGAGCTTGCCGAAGCATTCTACTGCGATCTCGAATTCGGTACGGGTGGTTTGCGCGGCATTATGGGAGTGGGAACAAACCGCATGAACAAGTATACGGTTGCTGTGGCAACACAGGGTTTATCAAATTACGTCTTGAAAATGTTCGCTGGCCAGAAAGACCTGAAAGCTGCTGTGGCATACGATTCACGCAATAACAGCAAAATTTTTGCGCAGATAACTGCTGATGTCATGTCGGCAAACGGAATTAAAGTGTATTTATTTGATGACCTCCGCCCAACCCCTGTACTTTCATTTTCCATCCGGCATCTGAAATGCAAAACCGGCGTGGTTATTACTGCTTCGCATAATCCCAAAGAATATAACGGTTACAAGGTTTACTGGGATGACGGCGGACAATTGGTAAATCCTCACGACAAAAATGTTATTGCCGAAGTTCAGAAAATAAAAAGCATTGCTGACGTTAAAATGATTTCTGTTAAAGAAAATATCATCAGCATAGGCGAAGACATCGATAAAATTTACATTGATAAAGTAAAAGGCTTATCCTTGAACCAGAAATCCATAAAAGATTTTTCATCGTTAAAAATTGTTTACACACCCATTCATGGAAGCGGCGTCAGTCTTGTTCCGCGCGCATTAAAGGAATTTGGTTTTAAAAATATTTTCACCGTTGAAGAGCAATGTGTTCCAGATGGCAATTTTCCCACGGTGAAATCTCCAAATCCTGAAGAACCTGCTACGCTTGAACTTGCCCTAAAAAAAGCAAAAGAAGTTGATGCCGACCTGCTGCTTGGCACCGATCCCGATGCCGACCGTGTGGGTGTTGCCATAAAGAACGACAAGGGAGAATTTATTCTGCTTAACGGAAATCAAACTGCATCGCTTTTAATTTTTTACCTGCTGAATGCATGGCAGGAAAATAAACTGTACAAAGGCAATGAATATATTGTTAAAACTATTGTGACATCCGAATTACTTAAAGATATTGCTGATTCCTATGGTGTGGAAAGCATGGATGTGCTCACGGGTTTTAAATACATTGCGGAAGTACTTAAAGAAAGAGAAGGCAAAAAATGTTTTATTGGTGGTGGTGAAGAAAGCTATGGTTACCTTGTTGGTGATTTTGTACGCGATAAGGATGCTGTCATTTCCTGCTGCCTGATTGCTGAAGCCGCTGCCTGGGCTGCAAG
>JAZDMF010000288.1:0-6274 GCA_043801235.1 Bacteroidota bacterium
AGAAAGATAAAATATAAAAACGACAAAATTGTAAAGGATTGAAAACAACAGTTATTTTTCTTTTTGCTGCTATGATCCTGCTTTGTGCATTTAGCTGTTCATCATCTTCATCAGGGTCTCATAATGTCACCAGTATCTCATATGACACAATCCATCGTGAAGAAGGAAGCTGCACTTTACTTCGTTTGTTTTTTACAACAGGGTTTGATAATAACAAGCTTACAGTCAACTGGAATAATGCCATTATTTACAACGGTACTTTAACTACAGATAAGGTCAAAGGTCTTGCCCTGCGTTCCGTCACATTGCCTAAAAACCAATGCAGACTTGAAGTAACCATCGATGACATTTCACTGGAAACAGAACCGGGCACCGATTACTGCAATATGATGTTCAGGAAATCGAACGACAGCCTTTTTCTTGAATACACAAATAAAAAACCGGAATTTGACTGATTTGTAATTTTTCTTTCAGAATGCAATAAATGAAGTTGCTGTTAAGATAGCTATCGGAATTATTTTGCTGTCTTTTTTCGTATTCTCATATTTACCAGTTCCACACCAAGTGCAAACGCTACGGAAAAATACACATAAGCCTTTGGAACTTCTTTTCCGGCAGCTTCAGCTACTAACAAAAATCCAATCAGAATAAGGAATGATAATGCAAGTACCTGCAGGGTGGGGTGTTTTTCAATGAAATTACCAATTTTTCCGGCAAAAATCAGCATAATGAAAAGTGACACTATTACAGCCATGATCATTATTATCACATGTTGTGTCATCCCGATAGCGGTTAAAATTGAATCGAATGAAAATACGATGTCAATCAAACCTATTTGAATAATTATGCTGATAAAATTCTTTTTAACATGCTTGAAAGGTTTATCATGAGTGTGTTCGGCAACTTCCTTCATCTTATTATGAATTTCTGAAGTGCTTTTCCCAATAAGGAAAAGTCCTCCGATAAACAAAACGATAGCGCGACCTGTTACTTCAAAATCAAAAATGGTAAACAGGGGTTCTGTAAACCTTATGATCCAGGTAATACCAAGTAACATGATAATCCGGAATATGAGAGCCATGCCGATACCTGCAGCACGCGCTCTTGCCCTTATTTCCTTCGGAAGCTTGTTCGTAAGAATAGAAAGAAATATAATATTGTCAATTCCCAGTATGACTTCAAGGAAACTGAGGGTTAGAAATGCTATCCATGTTTCAACATGCAGAAAAAGTTCCATGCTGTTTTTTTTCTGCAAAATTAAATTAAAATCAATATTGTAAAAAAAAATCAAGCCATTATCATAAAAAAGTCATAAAAACTTCAGGGAATGAATATCAATAAAGGTCTGTATAAAATGTATGTCAAAATCATATTTTGTTTATTAACAGAAACTGTTACTTTTGCACCTTAATGAAAAATCAAAAAGGATGGAAAGTAAAAAAGTTCTTAAAGGCGGTGAATTCCTTATTGCAGAATCAAAAGCTGAAGATGTTTTTATACCGGAGGAATTTGATGAAGAACAAAAAATGATATCCGGCATGTGCATGGATTTCCTTGAAAGGGAAGTTTTCCCTGTAATAGAAAAAATTGATGCAATGGAACCCGGTCTTATGAGAAGCCTTGTTGCTAAATCTGGCGAACAGGGTTTACTCGGAATTTCTGTACCTGAAGAGTACGGTGGCTTCGGTCAATCTTTTGTTACATCAATGATTGCTTCCGATGTACTAGGTGCCGGATTTTCATTCGCTGTAGCATTTTCAGCACATACAGGAATAGGCACGCTGCCTATACTTTATTATGGAAGCGAAGAAACAAAACAAAAATATCTCCCTAAAGTTGCCTCAGGAGAATGGGCTGCAGCATATTGCCTTACAGAACCCAATGCCGGGTCGGATGCCAATTCAGGAAAAACAAAAGCAGTTCTGTCAAAAGACGGAAAACACTATATACTGAACGGACAGAAAATGTGGATTACCAACGGCGGATTTGCTGACGTCCTTACTGTTTTTGCAAAAATTGACAACGATAAAATTTTAAGTGCTTTTGTAGTGGAAAGAACTTTCCCTGGTGTTACTTTTAATCCTGAAGAAAAAAAGATGGGAATAAAAGGATCTTCAACTGTACAGATATTTTTCAATGATTGCATGGTGCCCGTTGAAAATCTTCTTGGAAAAAGGGGAGAAGGCTTCCGTATTGCTTTAAATATACTTCATATCGGACGAATTAAACTTGGAGCAAACGTTCTTGGCGCTGGTAAAATGGCCATTATGTATTCTGTAAATTATGCCAATGAACGCAAGCAATTTGGTACACTTATATCAAACTTTGGTGCTATAAAATATAAACTTGCTGAACAGGTAATCCGTCAGTTTGTTGGCGAATCAACCGTGTACCGTATTAGCAAATATGTTGACGATACCATAAAAATGCATGTTGCTAATGGCATGGAAAAAGGAAAAGCATACCTTGAAGCTCTTGGTGAATATGCAATGGAAGCTGCTGTACTTAAAGTTTTGGTTCAGAAACACTCGACTATATTGTAGATGAAGCCGTGCAGATCCACGGTGGCATGGGCTACTCTGCTGAAATGCAGGTTGACCGGTGTTACCGTGATTCACGTATTAACAGAATTTTCGAAGGCACCAATGAAATCAATAGAATGGTTATCACCGACCATTTCCTGAAATATGCGAAGAGAGCTGATTCTGAAATTTTCACCTTGTCAAAATCAATATATGAAAACCTTGATAAATTGAATGAATCCAACAAAAACATTTCAGATTATTATGGAAAGAAATATTTCTATTTGAAGAATCTTAAGAAGGCCGTACTGCTTGTTCTTGGCCGTGCCCACGAAGTTGTAGGAAAACAGTTCACCAGCGAACAGGAAATAGAAATGAGCATCTCAGATATGGTTATCCAGTTGCTGGCTGCTGAATCTATCGTTTTGAGAGTGGAAAAATTGCAAAAAATAAAAGGAGAAGCAATCAGCGTTTACAAAGATATTGCCGATGCATTTATATATGAAGCCGCTGCCAGAATTTATAAATATGGCATGGATGCAATTGTTGCCTATGCAGAAGGAGACGAATTTGAAAAACTTCAGAATGCACTGAAATATTTCACAACTCTTGAACCGGTGAATGTAAAAGAAGCCAGAAGAAGGATTGCAAATAAGCTTATTGAGGACAATAAATACAATTTTTAAAACCAATATTCAAAGCCCCAAAATCAAAATTCCAGGGAGTATTTTAAATTTTCTTTTCTTTGAATTTATAATTAGGGCTTGAGGCTTAAGTCTTATAAAAAAATCGCTACAATCCGTGGCGATTTTTTTATTATCAAATATATTTAAGTTTGCTTGAAAAATGTTTTAAATTTGGAATTGAATAAGGGTTTACGTGAAGACAATGAAAAGATTTTATTTGAAAATCTGACAAAAACATGTTTTTATAACAAGGAATGGATATATTATTTTATAACGAAATAGATTCTTCGAAAGTTCGTAAGCAATTTGATAAAACGGTAAACTACTTACAGAATGGTGATTTTGCAGCAGCCGAGGTAAAAAAAATGCAGAATACGGGTTTTTATCGCGCAAAACTCGACTACGAAAATCGCCTTTTATTCAGATTTGCAAAATATAATGATAAAGTTTATTTGCTTCTGCTGGAAGTCATATTAAATCATGATTATTCTAAATCAAGATTTTTAAGAGGCGCAGAAATTAACGAAAACAACTTTCAGCTTATTTCCTCTGACAAACAAATTGAGCAGATTGAGAATCAATTTATCTCCTATATTAATCCAAAAGTTCAACATTTTCACATACTGGATAAATATATCTCTTTTGATGACGACCAGCAATTGCTGTTCAGCCTTCATTTGCCGCTGATTGTCATAGGATCGGCCGGTAGTGGAAAAACGGTTCTTACTCTCGAAAAAATAAAGTCGCTTAAAGGAAAAATCCTTTACATCACACTTTCACCGTTTCTGATTGAAAATTCCGTGCGTTTGTATTATTCTGACGGATACGAAAACGAAAATCAGGAAGTTGACTTTTTATCCTATAAAGAATTTGTTGAATCCATCAAAGTGCCTGAAGGAAAAGAAATGGATTATAAAATGTTTGAACGGTGGTTCACCTGTTTCAGACATACGGTGAAAATAAAGGATACACATAAACTTTTTGAAGAATTCAGGGGAGTTATAACAGGAACAGATATTGAGAAAGAATTTTTTTCTAAAGATGAATATATAAACCTTGGCGTACGGCAATCAGTTTTTCTGGCACACGACAGGGAGCAGGTTTATTTCCTATTTGAAAAATATCTTGCTCATCTTAATGAAAATCACTTTTTCGATATCAATATTATTTCCCATCGTTTTCTGGAATTATGCAAACCTGTTTATGATTTTATTGTTATTGACGAAGTTCAGGATTTCACAAATATTCAATTGTATCTGATTCTTAAATCACTGAAAAACCAATCTCAGTTTATTCTGTGCGGTGACTCAAATCAGATGGTTCACCCAAACTTTTTTTCATGGTCGAAAATAAAAACCATGTTTTATAAAAACGCTATCAAAAGCAATGACATAAGATTCTTAAGAACCAACTACCGCAATTCGCCCGAAGTAACTGATATTGCTAACTCACTTCTTAAAATAAAAAACTCACGTTTCGGATCTATTGATAAAGAAAGTACTTTTTTAGTCAATGCCGTCGGTTCCAATAATGGAAAAGTTGTATTCCTTGATAATACAAATGCTGTAAAAACCGATTTGAACCAAAAAACAAGAGAAAGCACGAAGTTTGCAATAATTGTTATGCGAAGCGAGGACAAACAGGAAGCAAAACAATATTTCAAAACGCCATTGATTTTTTCTGTTCAGGAGGCCAAAGGACTTGAATACGAAAACATCATACTTATTGATTTTATAAGTAATAACGAAAAAGATTTTAACGAAATAACTGATGGCATTCAATGTGAACATCTCGAATCCGATGAATTAATTTATTCAAGGGGAAAAGACAAAACCGACAAATCGATTGATGTTTATAAGTTTTATGTCAATTCCTTTTATGTTGCCATCACCAGGGCTATCACCAATCTTTATATCATTGAAAAATCAAGCAAACACAGGATTTTTCAGTTGCTCGGCCTTAAAGAATCAAAACAACATATTGACATCCAGAAACAGGTTTCAAATTCCGATGACTGGAAAAAGGAAGCCCGTAAGCTTGAAAAACAAGGCAAAACAGAACAGGCGGACGAAATAAGGCAAAACGTTCTCGGTACAAAAACTCCGGAATGGAAGGTATTAACTTACGAAAAAGTAGAAACGCTTAAAAAAGAAGCTTTTGATCCTGAAAATTTTAATAAAAAATTAAAAGATAAACTTTTTGATTATGCCTTGGTTTATGACGATGCAGGTATTATGAGAGAATTATCGCGATTGAATTACCGGAAAGCAGAAAATTATGAAATTGAAAGAAATTCAATTTTTCGACGATATTACCAGTATTATAAAAGCGATGATGTTAAAATGATTATTCAGCAGGTGAATAATTACGGGGTTGATTTCAGAGATGTTTTTAATCTTACACCTTTACATGCTGCGGCTCAGTCCGGCGCTGTGAAAATTATCAACACGCTTCTGGAAATTGGCGCCAACACTGAACTTATTGACAACAGAGGCAGAAACCCTTTCCAGATTGCAATGAATCATGCGTTTATTAACCCCATTTTTATTAGCGATTTCTGTAAAATATTTTCTTTACTGATCACCGACAATATTAAACTCAGGGTTGATGAGCAATTGGTAAAAATTGATAATCACAAATTCGAATATTTACTGTTATGCATCTTTATTGCTATACAATCATCGGCTGTCAACAGGAAAGCCTATTATTTCAGGTCAACCGGAGTGGTTGTTGATGATTTTCTGGAAATAATTCAAAAATTCCCCGAAAATATTTTACCGCATTTTCGTAAAGAACGAACGTATATATTAGCGAACCTCGCAAAGAACGAAATGGAAAGCGGCAATCCCTATAATAAAAAACTTTTCAAACGGCAATCGCGCGGAAATTATTTGCTGAACCCCCTGCTGTCAATTCTGATTGAAGATGAATGGAAAAATGTTTATGATTTATTGCACATCTCTGAACCCACTAAAGAAATGGACATTGTAAAGAAAAAGGATTTTAAATCAGCTGTGGGCAATAAGCATGACAAAATAATTGAAGACTTTAAATGGAAATATCCTG
>JAZDMF010000289.1:0-24933 GCA_043801235.1 Bacteroidota bacterium
CGTATTCGAAGCTACATCTCAACCGCAAAAAAGCAAGGAGGAAAGGTGTGGGATGCGCTGCAACTAACTATGAAAACAACACTTATTAAACCTTTCTTAATAAAAGGGGCTGTATAGTAACAATAAATTTTATTTTATGAAAAAGTTATTTTATCCTTTATTCGGAATCGCAATGTTTCTGATAGCCGGCTGCTGCAGTAACAGCGAATTTACTCCTACTTATAAAAGCGATATGGATTCAAAGGGCGACTGGATCAATTGCAAAACCATTGCTTATACGCTTACTTTATGGCCCCGGCTCATCCGGTATATTGATGACGGCAGATTTGAGATCGACAACAATCTTGTTGAAAACGCCATTCGTCCGGTTGCCATTGGACACAAGAATTATTTGTTTGCAAGTTCGCGTGAAGGCGCTGAACGTGCAGCCATGATGTACTCATTGCTTGGCACCTGTAAACTTAATAATGTTGAGCCCTTCGCCTGGTTAAAAGAAGTACTGACACGTATCCCCGATCATTCCATCCAACGCCTTAATGAATTGCTACCCGACAACCTCATTATTCCATCTGTTAAAAATTAATCTATCACTTTACCGTGATATGGGAATTTGCTGTACCTTTACAGATGGGATGTCCCTTACAGATGGGATGTACTTTACAGAAGGGATACGGATATTTAATGAGGCGAAAGGAATACCGATGTATTTTATAAAAGACATGACAAGTACGAAATAAAATTTTAGTTTGCCTCTCCTTCTATGAATAAAATAAAAGTATTTCTGAAAAAAATATTTCATGATAAAGGCATTTGGTTAACGCTTTTATTATCACTGATTGTATTGATATTTTTTTTTGGAAAAATTTTAAAACATCCGAACCATGTATATTTTTCTAAGGACGGTGATGGTTTACAAAGCTATTATACCACCATCTATCACATAAAATACGATTCTACATATTCTCGTTTTCAGGGCATGAATTATCCCTATGGTGAACATGTTTTGTTTACCAACTGCCAGCCGGTTATTTCAAATACATTAAAATTTATTTCACAAAACATTGTTGATGTTTCCGATTATGCAGTGGGTGTAATAAATTTAATGATGCTGCTGTCAATTGTAATTGCAGCCGTTTTCCTTTTTCTTGTTTTCATAGAATTTGAAGTGAATAATTACTACGGCGCTTTCGTTGCAGTTGGCATTGCCTTTCTTTCGCCATTAATCGATAGGTTTGGAGGGCATTACTCGCTTAGTTATGTTTTTACAATTCCCGTAGTCCTTTTTTTACTCATCAAGTTCTATAAAAATCCTTCATGGAAAAAGAGCCTGACTTGCGGGTTTTTTGTTTTATTGATGGCGACTTTCCATATATATAATTTTGCATTTGCTGCTTTTATTATTGGAATATTCTGGATGATTCAACTTTTATCTGATAAAGAATACAGAAAATGGAAATTTTCACTGCTGAATATTTTCTTGCAAATTGCATTGCCTATTTTGGTGATTAATATCTGGCTTTGGTTGGCGGATAATGTCAATGACAGAACTTCTTATCCTTGGGGATTCCTAGTTTACAAATCAGGGTGGGAAGGGGTGTTTTTACAACATCAAAATGTTACAATACCATTTTTGAAATCATTTATGCACCCACAGGATGTTAATTGGGAAGGCTGGGCTTATGCGGGGCATTTAGCTTCATTTTTTTATGTTGTTATCTTTACTTTATGGGCTTGCGTTCCTTTTTTTACGACAGGCAAGATGGGATTCTTTTTTTCGGTTCTTGTAATTGGGATTGTTATTCATCTGTTCCGCAGGAAAAAATGGAATTTCTTCAACCTCATTAATAATAAACTTTTATCTGTTTTCCTTTGGACAGGGATGATTACATTGCTTTTTTCATTTGCATGGCCGTTTACATTTTTTCCGGATCTTTTAAAATATTCCGGTCCTGTGCTCCAGTTCAGGGGCATCGGAAGGTTTACCTGGATTTTTTTCTATGTCGTTAATATCGGCGTATTTTATTTTATTTACCATTTAAAAATCAATTTGAAAATTTTAAAACTTATTGTCCTTGTTCTGAGCATACTTATTCTTTATTATGATGCATACTCAAACATGAAAAATATACCGGGGTATCTGAATAATATTATTGCTGAGTTAAATGACAGGCGCAATATTTCAAAAGAAAATCAGTGGGTTTCCCAGATCAATTCGGAAAAATATCAATCAATAATTCCTTTACCATTTTTCCATGTTGGATCTGAAAATATTGGAGTGGAAACGAAATGTAGCAGTGCATATAATACTTTTCTTGTTTCAATAAAAACCGGCCTGCCAACCAATGCAGTATGCATGAGCCGTACCTCAATCAGCCAGAGTTGCAAAAACATATCACTTGTGTTAGAGCCTTATAAACAACTTGATTTGCTAAATGATGTTAAATCGAAAAAGCCCTTTCTGCTGGTAGTTTCAAAATGTGATGAATTTTCAGATATTGAGAAAAATATTATTTCTCAGGCTAAACAATTTTATTCTTCTGAGACGATGGATTTTTATGAACTTTCGCTCTATTCGCTTCAGCATATTTCTGATTCAATAGTAAACGCGGCTTCGGAAGAAATTGGAAAGGCAAAGTATTCAAACGGTGGCTTCCTAACATCTGACAGCGTTACAAATTTTATTTACCTTGATTTTGATTCAATGAAAAATAATTTCACATACACAGGGCAAGGTTCTTATTCAGGGAGGAGCAGCGATTTTAATATAATTTACAAAGGTACGCTTCCTGCCGTTGATACAAATGAAACGTATATACTATCATTTTGGTTTGGGAAAATTACTTCCGATTTATATGGCCGAGCAAAAATGGAATTTGCCATTTACGACTCAACCGGAAATTGTTATTTTACTGATTACAAATCCGTATTCTCTATGTTTAAAATTATTGATGGAAAATGGGCACTCAACGAATACCTTTTTAAAGTACATGATAAAAAAGATAAAATCAAAATTACTCTATGGAGTGAAGAATTAACAAAATCGGACACCCTATATATTGATGACCTTCTGGTGCGGCCTGCAGGAAGCGATATTTTTAAATCATTTGGAAACGGTTTCGTGATGAAGAATGACAGATTTTACAAACTCGAATAATTTTCAAAGTTGAACCCTTCAAATCAAATATTATTATGTTAAGTCACTAAAATTCAATATGGGATTGAAATATAAAATAGATGCTCAGCTTGATTCCCCTGAAAGGACAATTATACATAAACAAATCATCCGGAATAAAATATTTTTAAAAAAACTTTATCTGGAATGGTATGCTGAATTTAAAAGAGAGACAGGTAAATTACCCGAAGGTATCTTGCTTGAACTCGGTTCAGGGGGAGGATTTCTTAAAGAAGTTATTCCATCTGTCATTTGCAGTGATGTTATTCCGCTTGCATCAAACGATCTGACTTTTTCGGCTTTAAATATGCCATTTGAAAGTAACTCAGTTAGCGGAATTTTTATGATTGACACTTTTCATCATATCCCCGATGCTGCGAAATTTTTGCATGAAGCAAAAAGGATATTAATAAATAATGGACAAATAATTATGATTGAACCCGCAAACAGTTTGCAGGGAAGGGTTTTTTATAAAAATTTCCATCATGAACCTTTTGATCCGAAGGGGGATTGGACAATTCCTTCCACAGGACCTTTAAGCGGAGCAAACGGGGCGCTTCCATGGATTGTTTTTGAAAGAGATATAAAAATTTTCACTGATACATTTCCGGAATTAAAAATTTCCAGAATAAAATATCATACACCATTTAGATATATACTCAGCGGAGGTGTCTCCTTCCGACAGGTTGTTCCTGATTTTTTATTTGGCGCTTATACCTTATCAGATAAAATATTGTCGGCTCTGTCAAAACATTTTTCAATGTTTGTAACCATACAGATTATAAAAGTGAAATAACGGTAACAACAGATTTTTTGTTTTTTGGAATTAATTATTAGAATTTGCATATTTTTATCAACACATTTTATTTGTTTAAAATTATATTTTGAAAAAATATTTATACAGGTTATTAGCAAAATATTTATCGTTCCACATTAGTGAATCTTCTTCTGTAATTGAGATAGGCAATTCTGACAACCATTTACTGAAGCAAAATATTAAGACATGCAATTATAAAATTATTGATAACATTGAAGAAATAACTTCCCCTTCGCCTGATTTTATTGTTCTGAATGGAAATGTTCATTATGAAAAGGATGTTCAGGAATTTTTTAGCAGAATTCATGAAAAAATAAATTTTGATTCACGTTTGATTATTATTTATTACAGTAGTTTATGGAAACCATTTATTAAACTTGCCACATTTTTTAAACTAAGAACAAAAAAACCTGAAGAAAACTGGATAACACACGAGGATGTTCAGAATTTATTATCACTGAATGATCTGCAAATTGTAAGAAGAGATAGTAAAGTAATATTCCCTCTTTACATTCCTTTGCTGAGTTATTTTATTAACAGGAATATAGCTCCACTGCCTTTTTTTCGTTTTTTTTCACTCATTAATATTGTTGTCGCAAGGTCTGTGAAAAATGCGGAAACGGGTTTGAAATCCGTTTCAATAGTGGTTCCCGCAAGAAATGAAGAAGGAAACATTGAAGTGATCGCACAAAAATTACCGAAGTTTTCCGAAAACGATGAATTGATTTTTATTGAGGGAAATTCAACAGATAATACCTGGCGGAAAATTCAGGAAATAGCAGAAAAATATAAAAGTGAAAGAAAAATTATTTTTGCACAGCAGGTAGGAAAGGGCAAAGGTGATGCTGTAAGGAAAGGATTTTCATTGGCAACAGGCGATATCCTTATGATTTTTGATGCAGATATTACTGTTCCACATTATGACATTGATAAATTTTTTCATGCAATAAAAAATAATAAAGGCGAATTCATTAATGGCAGCAGGCTTGTATATCCTATGGAAAAAGAAGCCATGCGCTTTTTGAACATGGTGGGAAATAAATTTTTCGCTCAGAGTTTTTCGTTTACTATCGGGCAACGCTTTAATGATACCTTATGTGGTACTAAAGTAATATCCAGAAAAAACTACTTGAAGCTTATTGAAAATAGAAAATATTTTGGGGAGTTTGATCCCTTTGGTGATTTTGACCTGATTTTCGGCGCAACGAAACTTGCCTTGAAAATTGTGGAAATTCCTGTAAGATACAGGGAACGTACTTATGGTTCAACGAACATCAGCCGCTGGAAACATGGGGTGATACTGCTTCGTATGTTGTTCTTTGCTATGAGGAAAATAAAATTCATTTAAAGTTTTATAACAATATACAACATGAGGAATATTCGGGTTCAAAAAGGTCTTTACTTCTTTGTATTAATTGTACTCCCTGTTCTATATTTTGCCACCGGATTTTTTTTCCAGTTGGAGCGGGGGTTCTATTTTATAAATTCGGTCGATCCTGAATACTGTTACTTATTCAACAGTCTTAATATTTCACAGTTTACACTGAAAGTATGGCATGTTGATCATCCGGGAACTCCAATACAGTTACTTGGTGCTTTGGTAATACGAGTGGTTCACTTATTCTGCGGCAAAGAGCCGTTACTGCAGGATGTTATGCATAACTCCGCTTTTTATGCCCGTGCTATTACAGTAACTATTTTTTCGCTGAGTAGCATTGCTCTTTTAACGCTGGGCAGAGTTGCTTTCAGATTGTATGAAAATATTTTTACCGCACTTTTTTTCCAGTTGACTCCCTTTGCATCCTATCTTGTTCTAACATTAATCCTTCGAATCAATCCGGAACATGTTGCTGTATTCAGCGTCATTCTGCTCTCTATACTTGTTTTGAAATACCTGAACCGCCCCAAGCCATCAGGGAAGTGGATAGACTGGTACCTCATAGGTTTTGCATTTGTAGCAGGCTTTACGGTCGCTGTAAAGGTGACTTTTCTGCCGCTTGTTTTTGTTCCTTTTTTCCTTTTTAAAGGCTTTATCATGAAGGCTTTTTACATTATTTTTTCAGGTATCTCATTTATCCTTTTTATTTTGCCGGTGCTTTATTACAGGCATGAATACTTTTTCGGATGGATAAAAAGCCTGTTTGTTCATAGCGGTGTTTATGGTGCCGGCAAAGCCAACATTATTGATAAAAATGCTTATGTAAACGCACTGCATACAACTTTTTCATTTAATTTTTTGTTTTCATTTGTATTCATTCTTGTTGTAATTGCTTGTTTGGGTTACCTGCTGCCCTTTGTTAAAAAAAGATTCAGAAATGATGGATATTACAAACTACTGATAGGAATTGTCTTGGCAATGATAATGCAAATACTGCTTATTGCAAAACAATTCAGTTATCATTATCTTACCCCTGCTTTGCTTCTGATTACTTTGGGTTTTTTCACAGTGAGTGAAATTTTTCTAAAAAAAACGAACATACTGGTACGGAACCTGATTTTTGTTGTATTAGCTGTTTATATACTATACATTGATTATGCACAGGTATTACAATATCATGAGTCAAATAGTGGGCAAAAAAAAGAATATAATAAAACATATAATTTTATTCAGCAGAATAAAACCGATGAAGCTCTGATCATCGTTCCTTCTTATTATGGCTGCCCTTATCAGGAATATGCTCTTTATTTCGGATTAGACTGGTGTGGTAATTTAATGGAACAAAGATATGTTGATGTGCTAAACACAATTTATCCAAATACATATTTTTATAACGGATGGGATGAACTGTTTCACAACTGGAAGAACGATCCTATTTCGTATATTGATTTACTGAAAAAACACGGAAGCATTCGCCTCTTTTCAGGTGATTCTACGATTGAAAAAAATATAATGACGTATGTTACACACAATATCAGAAGGGCTAATGATACTGAAATTAAATCAGTTTTTTCGAATGAAACTACCGGAGAAAACATTTATGAAATTAATTATATCCATCCTGATACCGCAGATACTCTCTTGACCTTGTGTTCGGCTGACAGCCTTTGTTCAAATGCAGAAAAATTCATTGGAACAAGAAATCAGCTTTTTAATAACGGAAACAGCCAAAGTTCTGATTTTGCACGCTCCGGAAAATTTTCCTCAAAAGTTACAAGTGATAATCCGTACGGTATGACATACATTATAGGTCAGGTAAGAACAAAAGAACATTACCGGATTAATGTTTGGAGGCATATAGGCAATAACGACGCCTCATTAGTAGTTGAAGGAAGAGTGTCGGACGATCTGTTCTTAACAGAAAAAAAATCTGATTACAGTCATAACGATTGGGAGGAATTAACAATAGATTTTATTGTTCCTGAAACAATGAATAATAAAGAACTCCGAATTCATCCTCACAACGATAGTTCTTCGCCTGCATATTTTGACGACATGGAAGTGATTGCCCAATAAAAGGAGGTTAATCATTATTATTATTGTTTTTTTCAGTGGTACGTATAATTTCAAAACGCGACTTCAGCCTCAGAAACCATTTCTCATAAATTTCAAAACTTATAGCCGGAATAACGATGGACAAAGAAAACATCAGTCCGAAGAAAATGTAGATATTGGAAATTTCATGGGCCAGTATAATTTTTTTTTATTACGATGCTTAATAAGATATTGTGGTAAATGTAAATGCCGTAGGAAATTTTTCCGAAGTAATGAAAAATGTTTTTCTTTTTTAGCACAAGTTTGGCGTCCGGGTTAAAGAGATAATTGAGCATGGCAAATCCTGATATCAGAAGGTATATATAGTTTTTAAAGCACACCGCATAAAAATTGTGGCAATCAACCACAACATCGGTGGTAAACAGCGCCAGGAAAATCAGGTACAATAAAATTCGTATTGAACCATGCACATGGATTCGTATTGGTTTCAAGGAATGCATGTATCCGAAAATGGCGCCAAGCACCAAAGCATCCATACGTGAAAAGGTATTTAAATATAGCACCCAGTTAGGCTCGGGGTTGGTAAGCATGGCATGTGCCCTGAAAGCAATGCTGAAAGTTATCAGCAGACCGAATGCAATAGGAAGCTTTATATTAGGGATCAATGCAATAATCAGTGGCCATACCACATAAAAATGTTCTTCGATGCATATCGACCAGAAATGAGAAAAAGGGTAGGTCCATTGTTCAGTATTAATTGTATGAAAATTATTGTAAAATAATAGGTTCGGAATATAATCGGGTTGTGGATTGCCAAGCCAGTTCACAATGAATGGAGCAAGGGTGATTGCCAGATAATACAGCGGCTATATCCTGAACATCCTTCGGATATAAAATTTTTTAAAATCAATTTTACCGAAATTTATCTTTTCTTTCATAAGCAGGTAAGTTATTAGGAAACCGCTTATTATAAAAAACATATCCACACCGAAGCCGAAATTTTCGATAAACCGATTCATATAAAAACCAAATCCGCTAAGTGTGCTGTAAGTATCGTTGCTCATGAAGCCGGGATAACCCCACCAACCAATCCACCCCAGGTAGCTGTGATGAATCACAATCATGAATGCAGCAAGGAACCTGAAAAGATCAAGGTTTTTTATATAAATTGAAGGATTGTGATTATTCATAAAAATATATTTCAAAAATAACGTTTATTTATCATCTATAAAAAATTTTCAAAATTTTGAAATTAAATGTAGCTTTGCATTCAGTAAAAAAAAAACCAATTAAAACTTATTTATATGAAAAAATTGTATTATCCATTATTGGGAATCATAATATTTCTGTTTGCCGGTTGCTCCAATAACAGCGATTTTGATCCTACATACAAATGCGATATGGATGCAAAGGGTGATTGGATTAATTGCAAAACCATTGGTAAATTTAGCGGTGTAACAGGTGATTATTGTTCCAGGGTTGATTCTAATTATGAATATTCGTTTGGCTTTAGCAAACTTGTCAGTGAAATCAGCCCCGATCCGATAAAGCGTATAAAAGCCACTGTTTGGGTGAAATTAACAGACCTTGATAAAAAATGTTCTTTTGTTGTTTCCGTAAATGGACACGATAACAAAAATATTTTTTGGTCGGGACATGATATTAATCCTTTAGTAAAAAAAGTTGATGAATGGGTTAAAATTGAGGTTGAAGATGTATTACCCGATTTTGATTCAGAAGGAGCTTCTGTAGGTATTTTAGTATGGAATCTCAATAAAACTACCGCATACGTTGACGATTATGAAATCCGGTTTCTAAAGGAATAAATAAAATAAACAAAAACTCTGGTTGCAGATTAGAAGAGTAATTTATTGTTTAATTTGTCCGCTTAAATTATAAATAAGGATATTCTTATATTCACCTATTTTTTTTTCAAGATACGGTTTCAGGTAGTCTTTATCTAATAAAGATCTATCGTTTATTATTAAATATTTAGCACCCAGAGAAATAAATTTTTTTATTCTGTCTTCACCATCAAGTCCACCATAACCAAAATCAGTGAACCCCTTCTGATCCATCAGATATAATGTAATATTTGTACTTTGATCAGGAATGCTGATTACTTTATCCGACCGTTGTATGCCAAGGGAACGAAGATAAGGTGTAACTGTTTCACAAGCCTCAAAAGTATTTGAATAGTTCCAGTGAATCCAATTCCATAGATCTAAATGTTTCTGATCAATTATAAAAGACTTTTTAACAAGCGTATCAGTCGGGTTATATTTTATTCTTGTATTTACAGCGCAATAATAAATATTGCTCACTAAAAAAAACGATATGATAATTTTAAAGGTTTTGGAATTTAAAATTTGTAAATAATTATCTTTTAAAAACGTGAGAAATGTGACAGTAACAGCTAAAGGAAAAATTAAAAGATCGGTTAAATAATAATCATGAACATCAAAAACCTGGAAAAATAAAATAATGTATAGTAAAGTTGCAACAAAAGAACTGATAGTAATCAGAAGCAATAATTTATTTACTTTTTTATAAGAGGCCAGTATTGTGATAAATAATAAAAGTATCAGATGGAAAGTGAATTTATTAAGAAACTGGGGAAGAAGCTCATTATATAAACTAACAAAGATGGGTTTTATCGTACTGCTTTCAGCTTTCCACAAAGGCAGTATTCCCTGTAAAAATACACCAGGATTATTTTTATTGCTGTAATGATTTGCAAAGCTATACCATGCGAAAAGAATAAAAATGGTCAATAAAAAAGGTACTATTTGTAAGAAGGGTTTGTGAAATATATTTTTTTCTTTGCTGAATTTTGTGATTTTAAATAATTCAAGAAAAAACAAACCAAATAATGTAACCAAACTTATTGTCGTTGAAATTTTCAGCAAACCGGCTATCAGAAAGAAAAAAGTTGAAAAATATAAATATTTGTTTTTGCCCGCTTTGTAGAATTTATAAAAGAAAAACCAGCCCGGAAGAACTAAGGAAAATGCGGGAACATTAACCAGAAAATTATTTGCGTAATAAACAAAAATGGGAGATGAAAAAAGTATTAATAATACAACCATTGCCCAAAATGTATTTTTAAATATATTTTTCGATAATTTGAATAAATAGAACAATCCAAAGAAAACTATCAAAAGATTAACTATCCGGAAAATAAATTCATGCTTCCCAAATACTTTCCATAAAAAAGCAACGAAATAATATATTAAAGGAAATTCACTTACAACCTTCCCGTTTCCTTTTGCCCCGATCCAATGAATGGATGGTTCGAAAAAATGCATTCCTTCAGCGTAATAATTCCGGGCTATGGATAAACCATCGGCTTGTCTCCACTGATGAATAGACCGTGGTCCCAATGATATAATCTCATTGTAATTGTAAATAAAAAACAATACAATGATTAAAATAAAAAATATGTAATTTTTCTGATGCCAGAGTTTTGTTTTCGCCAAATTCATAATTTAAAATTAAAATGTAAATTTATGAATTATTTCAAACGTATATTGTTAATTTAAAAATCGTACGACAACAATTTCCCACTTGATGTTTTATACTTTTGTATAAATTATATTTCCATGTCAGAATTTCGAAAGATCTCTATTGTTATCCCTGCTTATAATGAAGGCAATACAATTCATAATATACTAAACAAGGTAAAAGAAGTAATAATACTTAACAGCATTGAGAAAGAAATTATTATTATTATCGATTGCTCTAAAGACAATACTGAAGAATCTATTCAAAAATATATTTCTGAAAATCATGGAATAGAAATAAAATATTATCTGCATGAAGTAAATAAGGGCAAAGGCGCTGCCATTCATACAGGTATTGGTGCAGCGACCGGCAATTTTATTATTATCCAGGATGCCGACCTGGAATATGATCCTAATGAGTACAATGTTCTGTTAAAACCAATCATCGACGGCTTCGCTGATGTGGTTTACGGATCGCGTTTCATGGGCGGCAATCCTCACCGTGTGTTGTTCTTCTGGCATACAATCGGCAATCGCCTGCTTACATTTCTTTCAAACTTGTTCACAAACTTGAACCTGACCGACATGGAAACATGTTACAAACTTTTTAAATCAGAATACCTGAAGAAAATTTACCTTAAAGAGAAACGCTTTGGTTTTGAGCCCGAAGTTACTGCAAAAATTTCCCGCTTTCCAGGAATACGCATATATGAAGTTGGTATTTCATACTATGGACGCACTTATGATGAAGGAAAAAAAATTAACTGGAAAGATGGATTCAGGGCTATATGGTGTATTTTGAAATATAATGTTTTTTGCAGGAGATATCTTTGGGCCGCGAACAAATAAAATGTGTATGACTGGTCCTAAAAAAGAACAAATCCTTTTTTATATCTTATGTTTAATAAGCATTTTGCCCTTGCTGCTTACAAGGTATTATGTTACTCTGGATGGCCCCACACACTTATATAACGCGAATTTAATTAAAGCTCTTATTTTTCACAGCGATACGGAAATTACAAAATTATTTCAATTGAATTCCTTGGTTGTACCCAATTTAACGGGGCATTTTATTATGGCGTTTTTTAAAATTTTTCTTCCGGCATTCTTATCCGAAAAAATATTGTTATTGCTGTACTTTATTTTGACCCCTCTGTTTTTCAGAAAGTTTATTTTGCTTTTTGCCCCATCCAATAAAATTTTCACTTACCTGATGTTACTATTTACCCATAACACCCTGTTTTACTTTGGCTCTTTCAATATGATGCTGGGGGTTATGTTTCTTTTTATTACCATGTTTTATTATCATAAACATTGTGGTACATTTAATTTTAAGAGAATCATAATAATGGTTTTGCTTTTACTAGTAGTATACTTCTCCCATTTTATGATATATACAATTTCATTATTTCTTTTAGCAGCTTTATCGTTTTACTTTTCAGAAGCACATTCAAATAATGCTTTAAGGAAAAGGATTTTTAACCGGCTGATGTTATTATTTTTAAGTGCGCTGCCAAGTTTGATCTTAGCGGTATTGTATTTTGTAAAGGTTGATTCCCTTGAAAAATGGGCGACGTGCCTCCCAGTATTAGAATTGTTAAGTTGGATCATTAATGTGAATCCGTTGTTAACCTTAAGTTCGGGTTATCCCTGGGTTTTATTCACAAATATTCTTTTTGTACTTTTTATTATTATAATAATTTATCAAATAGCAGTGACAATTAAAAAATTTTCTATATCAAATGAAGGGAAAATAAAGTTAAAGTTACCTGCATTCAGGTTTGTTTGTTTAGTAATTTCCATTGTTTTTCTTCTCTTATATTTTGTTTTACCCAATGGCAATGTTCTTTCTATCCGGTTGATTTTTTTGTTTTACATATTCTTTATTATGTGGATAGCGCTAATTGAGCATCCCAAATGGATTCATTTGTTGTCGTTGATAGTTATAATCATTGTGCAGTTAAGGTTTACGGTAATGTATATTAAAGAAATGAGGTCGTTGTCAAAACATGCAGAAATGTTTGAAGAGGTTGCCGGAAATATTGATAAGGGAAGTACCGTTCTTACATTGAATTATAGCGATAACTGGTTACACCAGCATATATCGGGGTACCTGGGAGGCAATAGATCATTGGCTGTTCTCGAAAATTATGAAGCCGCCCTGAAATGGTTCCCCGTTCAATGGAATATGAATAATTATAACCTGGAAAAACTGGATATAATGGGCATTCAAAATAAAAAAATTGTATGCGATTTTTATATCAATGAAAAAGACACAAGCTGTTTTTCATTAACTGATAACAGTAATATTTTTCCTATTAATTATGTAGTGAAATTTGGTAATAAAATGGATTTGAATGATTCTTGCAATAAAAAGATTAACCGGATTCTGAGTAATTATTATACTAATATATTGAGCAATGATTTATGCGTATTATATTTTAAAAATAAATAAGTTCACATTCTTTTATGTTAAAATCGTTGAAATACATCAATTTTAAAAAATGGAATCGTTTTATTTTGTGGACTATTCTTTTTTACTTTATTCATTATGTCTTATATGTGTTTTTTAAAATAAAACCGGGATTTATTATATGGAGCGATGCCGAAGGCTACTATCAATATTTGCCATATGCTTTTATTAAATTCGACATCACCCATCAGGCTTATGCAGCCACGCTTGAGAACGGCATGACACTTAATAAATATACCTGCGGGGTGGCATTGTTAGAAGCCCCGTTTTTTTTTATAGCACATATTTATAATAAGATTTTTGGCCTTACTGCCAACGGTTTCACCTATGTGTATGGTATTTCAATATGGTTCGCTGCAATCACATATGTTTATTTAGGCCTTGTGCTTTTGTATAAAATTTTAAGAAACTGGTTTCATAAAGCACCTTCAATTATTGCAGTTTTGGCAGTTTACTTATGCACCAACCTGTTTTATTATTCCCATGTCCAGCCTGGCATGTCGCATGCCTATTCTTTTTTTGTGCTGTCCCTTTTTGTTTTTTCGCTGGATAAATTAATTCGTAGTCCCGGCATAGCCATTTCGGTATTATGCGGAGTTTCGCTTGGGCTGGCCTTGCTTATCAGGCCTACGAATGTTTTTTATGTGTTATTGTTTTTGTTATTTGAGATCTATTCATTAATGGCACTGAGGGCAAGGCTGCGCTGGATGATGAAAAACGCAAAGTATCTTTTTGTCATCCTGCTCCTGATATTTATTGTCTTCATTCCGCAGATGCTATACTGGCACGCTGTTACAGGAAAATATTTTGTGTATTCTTATGCCTATTCCTATGGACAAGCGGAAACTTTTGAATTCTGGAATGCACCTAAAATAGGATATGTATTGTTTGGGGTTGAAAGCGGTTGGTTTATTTATTCCCCCATTTTTTTCTTTTTCATTGCAGGAATTCTGTGGATGATATTTTCGGGCAATAAACTATGGATTGCAATTCTATTATTATTTGTGCTGATTCTTTATGCCAATGCCAGCTGGTGGGCTTACACATTTTCATGTTCGTACGGACACCGGGCTTTTATTGAATATTACCCACTGTTTATTATTCCTGTTGCTTTTCTGTTAAAGAAAGTTTTTTACATGAAAAGAAAATTTCTTTTATCAATCACTGTTTTCCTGATTGTGGTTTTTGCTTTTGTCAATATCCGTATGTCACAACTGTATTATAAAGAATCCTGTTGGATAAGGCCTGGCTGGACATGGGAACATTACAACCGTCTGCTGAACAAAGTGTTTTTTATTTACCCCCAAAATAAAAGCATAAAATAGACTGCTGCTGAAAAGACGTTTATAAAAATGTTTTTTTACATTTCGCGTATAACTGCCGGAACCTTCAATACAAAAAATGATCATACGGATACCGTGTGATGTGAATTTTTTTCACACTTTCGTAAAGTATTCTCCGGAAACTTTCAATATTCTGTTTTTCTTTTGCGGAAATAAAAATACAGGGAGCATTTTCTTTCGACATCCACGTTTTGCGCAAATCATCAAGGGTAAGATTTTCTTTTGTTGAAGCAGTAAGGTCGAAAGGATCTTTTTCCACAAAGCAATATGCGTCAATTTTGTTGAAGACAATAATGGCGGGCTTGTCGGCTGCTTTAATTTCCTGCAGGGTTTGTTTTACGACATTAATTTGTTCTTCAAAATTCGGATGGGAAATATCAACAACATGCAGGAGAATACTGGCTTCGCGAACCTCGTCAAGTGTTGATTTGAATGATTCAACCAAGCCAACGGGAAGTTTTCTTATAAAACCTACAGTATCCGAAAGCAGGAAAGGCAAATTTCCAATAACCACTTTTCTCACCGTTGTATCAAGCGTTGCAAAGAGTTTATTTTCTGCAAAAACATTGGATTTGCTGATACGGTTCATGATGGTTGACTTGCCAACGTTAGTATATCCTACCAGTGCAACGCGTACCAACCCTTCACGGTTACCCCGCTGCGTGGCCATTTGTTTATCTATGGTTTTCAGTTTTTCTTTCAGCAGTGCAATCCTGTCACGGATAACACGGCGGTCGGTTTCAATTTCTTTTTCTCCGGGTCCTCGCAATCCTATACCGCCTCGCTGTTTTGAAAGGTGTGTCCACATGCGGGTTAAGCGGGGAAGCAGATATTCATATTGCGCAAGCTCCACCTGGGTTTTGGCATAGGCCGTTTTTGCGCGTTTTGCAAAAATGTAAAGAATAAGATTATTGCGGTCGAGAATCTTGCATTCCAGGACTTTTTCAATGTTCCGTATCTGCGAAGGACTGAGTTCGTCATCGAATATGGCAACGTCAATTTTTTTTTCTTTAATATATTCCTTTATTTCATTAAGTTTTCCCGCACCCACAAAAGTGCGCCTGTCAGCCATTTCTAGTCGCTGCACAAATCTTTTTACCGGAATGGCTCCGGCAGTGTCAACCAGAAAAGCAAGCTCATCAAGGTATTCCTTTACCCGTTCTTCATCCTGTTTGGGAGTTATTAGTCCAATCAATATGGCGTTTTCCGGAATAATTTTGGTGTAAATGGGATCAGGCATGTAAACAAGAGGGATGGGAAAAATAATTATTTAATAGCAAATAGCAGATAGAAAAAATCAAATATCAAATTGAAATACTTTTTAACTTTTGACATTTTCAATTTTACATCATCAATCATAAATGTTTATTGTTTCAGATAAACTCAGTTTTTATTTCCTGCCGTCACAAAATACAATGCAACGGTTGCAATGAGGAAGTATAATGCAAGATTTTCATTAATACCGTCTGAGAACAACATGATGATTTCGTAAACTGAAACGAGGAACAACATAAGCCCGGAAAACACTGTAATTCCCGGCTTGCTCATAAAGCCCCCGATAAATAAAAGCGTTCCGAACACAATGTAAACAACGGCCACATAAAACTGTATGCTCTTATACTCAAATCCTTTCAGCGTGCTGAAGAATGTAATAAAAACAAAAAAGGCTACAGCGAGGCGCATCAGCCATGTTGCGAACAGAAGAAGTCCTTTTGCGGGTTTCATAAAGTTTTGTATAAAATATTGTTGTTATTACCTTTAAATTTCCAATAACCAATATCGAACTGAAGAATAACCAAATGAAAAGGTGATAAAACTTGGATATTGAACATTGAGTGTTGGATATTGGAAATTCATTCTTGAAATACTATTATTGTTTTCAATATCAAAATGATTTGTATCCGATGATTTCGCGCACTTCGTTCAGTGTTTTTGACGCGCTTTCGCGGGCTTTGTCAGCGCCTGTCTTTACGACCTTTCTCAAATATTCTTTATCAGCATGAATTTCTTTTATCTTCTCACGAAGGGGTTCAAGGAATTTTATTGTGTCCTCGGCCAGTTGTTTTTTCATGTCGCTGTATCGGATATGGCAAGTGTTGTACAGGTTATTGAAATAATCGTAGGTGTCAGCTGAGGAAAGGACTTTCATCAGTGTGAAAATATTTTCAATGGCCAGTGGTTTTTGCTGGTTCATTTCAGTTGGTCCTGAATCTGTAACAGCACTCATTACTTTCTTTCGTATCACTTCCGGTTCATCGGTTAAAAATACTGCATTGCTTTCTCCTTCTGATTTCCCCATTTTTGTTGCGCCGTCAAGTCCGGGGATTTTAATAAGTTCTTCACCGAAATTAAAAGCATAAGGTTCGGGAAAATATTCCACTTTATATATCCTGTTAAAACGGTTGGTAAATGTGCGCATCATTTCGAGATGCTGTTCCTGGTCTTTTCCTACCGGGACCTTGGTGCCTTTATGAATAATGACATCGGCAGCCATAAGTACCGGGTATGTAAGCAATCCTGCATTTACATTATCCGGCTGTTTACGCACTTTTTCCTTAAATGATGTGCAGCGTTCCAGTTCACCAAGGTAGGCATTCATGTTCAGCAACAGGTAAAATTCGGAAACTTCGGGAACATCGCTTTGTATATAAAGAGTTGCAACTTCAGGATCGAGGCCGCAGGCAAGGTATTCAACCAGTACCTGCTTTACATTATTGTGAAGATCGGCAGGAGCAGGATGTGTTGTCAGCGAATGATAATCGGCAATAAAAAAGAAGCAGGGGTGCTGGTGCTGCATCTTTGAAAAATTTTTCAACGCACCGAAATAATTTCCCAGGTGCAGATTTCCTGTTGAGCGTATTCCGCTTACTACTGTTTCCATGCTGCAAAATTATGAAAATTGTTCAAGGTTCAAAGTTCAAGGTTTGTTAAATGTTAACAAGTGAACGAGAAGACAAGTTGAGAACTGCTGTTGTTCGATGGTTCAGCTGTTCAATGGTTACCCGATGCCGGTTGCTGACTGCTAACTGTAGGCTGTAGATTATCCACTCTTTCCTTAAAAAAAATCAGTACCTGATTTTATTCCCTATATTTACATTTGTCGTCAGCAGATCTTCAATAGTGCACTTGAATTCAAGCGTTTTTTTATTTGCAGACAGCGTTGATTTTTTATTTGAGGATTTTTTAATTTCCGCTGGAAGATTAAACACGGCCTTATAGTTAATGAGCTTCAAAATGCTGTTATCTTTAATCTGATCCTTATATTTTTTCAGGAACAATTTTATTACAGGAGCATAATTTTTTTTCACAATTTTATGTTTTTTAATCCTGATATAATTCGGCGCGAAGAAAGGTTTCTTGGTATCGAAAAGTTTATATAAAGCGTTGTTCAGATCTTTTTCATTTTTGAAACCGAAACTAATAGAATATAATCCCTTTTGATTGGTGACAGGCTTGATATTACTTAGGCCATTAATATTTTTCAGCAAACCCGCAGCTGTTTCGGGCAGGTTTTTTAATTGTTCGAGCAGGGTGCCCTGCATGTAACTTTCGCCTAGGTTCATAGCAAAGCCGCCAAGTGTTCCCATATCCATTGAAAACGTTACCGTACCTGATTTGTCAGGATTGATGGTAATTTCCTCAACGATGTCGATACAGCCGGAAAGTATGGTTAATGGTAATAATAACCAAAATATTTTTTTCATGATAAAATGAATTTTTGCGAAGGTATAAAAACATATCTTATCCCGTTTTATTTTAAATTTCATAATTTTACAAAACCAAAAAGATATTTATTGATATGTCGTATATCCTTGATTTTTTATCGTTGTTAGGCGCCATCGGTTTATTCCTTTTCGGAATGAAACTGATGAGTGAGAGCCTGCAGAAAATAGCCGGCAATAAAATGAGAAGCATAATAAATATTATTGCTTCATCCCGTGTTAAGTCCGTAATGTCAGGAGTTGTTCTCACGGCCGTAATACAGGCATCGGCAGTTGTAACAGTTATGACCGTTGGTTTTGTGAATGCCGGCATGATGTCCCTTCCTGAATCAATAGGTGTAATTATGGGCGCAAATATCGGCACAACTATAAAAGCATGGCTGATATCATCGGTTGGAATGGGGACAGAAATGGGAATGATTGCGCTGCCGATACTAGGTATTACGTTTCCCCTGCTTTTTTCAAAGAATAATTCACGCAGAAACTGGGGAGGCTTTGCTGTTGGTTTGGCGCTACTTTTCATAAGCCTTGATTTTTTAAAATATTTATTTGATGGGCTGAAAGAAAATACATTAGTGCTACAATTCCTGTCATCATTTGCTGATTACCAATTTGGAACTGTTTTAATATTTGTGTTGATTGGAATGATCATCACAGCCCTGATTCAATCATCAAGCGCAACATTTGCACTGACAATAGTTTTATGCAGCGGTGGATGGATACCGTTCGAACTGGGAGCAGCAATGGTGCTGGGCGTAAATATTGGCACTACTGTCACAGCGAACATTGCTGCACTTATAGCCAACGTGCAGGCTAAACGCACAGCATTATCGCATACTATTTTCAATGTAATAGGTGTTATATGGGCATTGACGTTTTTTTACTGGTTTCTGCAGGGCGTGGATTGGATGACTATAAAAATTACAGGTAAATCACCTTATGAAAACCCTATGGCCATTCCTATTGCCCTGGCGGTTCTTCATACGGCATTTAATACAATAAACACGTTATTGCTTGTCGGTTTTATCCCTTGGCTTGCGAAGCTTGCTGCCTGGTTTATTCCTGCCAGGAAAGCGGATGATGAAACTACTTCTCTGAAATATATACAGTCTCAGTTCTCTTCCTCCGAAATGCAGTTTATTGAAGCCAAAAAAGAAATTGCATCCTTTGCAAGGCGCGGAAAAAAGTTATTTGCTATTATCCCTTCGATGCTGATTGAAAAAGAGGAAGAGATATACAGTAAGCTTTTTATTAAAGTGAAAGAGCAGGAAGAAATGATGGACAAACTGGAAGATGAGATTAACGCATACCTTAACATAATTTATGAAGGAGAGTTAAGTGAAAAAGGATTGAAAAAGGTAAAATCAATGCAGCGCATAGCCAAAGAACTTGAAAATATTGGCGATTCAATATACCATAATGCAAAAAGCATTGACCGGAAAAATAATGAAAAAGTGTGGTTTAACCAGGAACAGCGCGACAACCTGAATAAAATGTTCGAGCTGCTGTTTCAGGCATTTGAAGTGATGATAGAGAACCTTGATAATGATTACGACCGTGTTTCGATCGATACAGCCCAGATGATAGAACTTCAGATTAACAGGCTCCGTAACGACCTGATAAAAGAAAATTTCGAAAAATCAAACGATCCCGGATATAACAGCAAAAGCAGCGTGATTTATATGGATTTGATTTCTTCTTCCGAAAAAATGGCCGATCATATTTTCAACATTAATGAAGCAATCGCAGGACTGAAATAAAAGTCACTTGCTGCTACGCAGCGTCATTCATAGTCATTAAAGTATAGGGATTAAAGGAATAGGTGGGTTGGGGAAAATCTGAAATCCGCAGCCATTGATCGTTAATTCTGATTTCATATATTCATTACACGACGCTGTTATATATCTTTAGTCATCTGCTGTTTGGAATTATTAAAACCTCAAATCAAAAATATTAATTCTGCATTCTGCCTTTTGAATTCCGCACTTATTTATTGATAATAATATCAGGCGTTCTAATGGTATTACTAACATTCAGCGCGCGATCCGCAATCTGAACATCATAACAAATAGTGTCATAAGGGGAAATGGGATTGTTGATGAAAAGTTCCACTTCAATATCGCCTTTGATTGATTTGTTTTCACCATCGGGAGTGATAACAGGTATGCGTGAATTATTTGTCATAGGTAAAACAACAGCTATATAATTACCGTTTTGCTTTTCATAGTAAATGATGAATAAATTGTAATACCATTGGCTTCCCGGGTCAAAGGGGTATAATGTGTCGGATGGCCCAAGACCAATATCTCCATCTCCATCGGTAAATGAAAATTTCAAAGTGCCTTTATCATCAATTCCGTTCGTGGTTGGAATTTTTACGAAATCAACATATTCAATTTGCGGAATAATAGGATATTCTATCTGGTCCCTGCATGAAAATAAAAAAACAGATGATAAAAAAACAAGAATTAATAGTATTTTTGATAGTGTTTTCATAATAAATCTACAGTAAAGGTAAACATATTAACGGAAATATAAAATGCTTATTGCAAATTGAAGCTGCGGGAAAAAATATTCAAAATCGAAACAAAGGATGATTTCAATAATACTGCCCTGGAAATTTTCAGATACCAGTTTGAACAAAACAGCATTTACCGGAAATTTGTACAATTTTTTGGTGCTAATCCGGAGACCGTAAAAAGCTGTTTAGATATTCCTTTTCTTCCGGTTGAATTTTTTAAAAAAGAAAAAATAATATGTGGGAATGCCAAGCCTCAGGCTGTTTTCAGAAGCAGTGGCACATCAGGAGCGGGTGAAAGTTTTCATTATGTGGCCGATTTGATGGTGTACAAAAAAAGCGCAGTAAAAGCATTCAAAATGTTTTATGGCTCTCCTGAAGATTACACCATTCTTGCGCTGCTCCCGTCATATCTTGAGCAAAAAAATTCTTCGCTGGTATGGATGACCAACTTTTTTATATCCAAAAGCAACTTTAAAAATGACTGTGGTTTCTTTATTGATAAAAGTATCACGCTCTGTGAAAAGTTAAAAGAACTGGTGAAAATACCTCAACGTAAAGTATTATTGCTGGGTGTTTCTTATGCTTTGCTCGATTTTGCAGAAAAAATAAAATTTCCGCTGAAAAATGTAATTGTCATGGAAACCGGTGGTATGAAAGGGAAAGGCAAGGAGATGGTTCGCGAAGAGTTGCATAAAGTGCTTTGTGATAAACTCGGAGTTGCCGAAATTCATTCTGAATACGGAATGACCGAAATGTTATCGCAAGCTTATTCAAAGGGGAAAGGGATTTTTACATGCCCACACTGGATGAAGGTTATTGTTCGCGAAATGAATGATCCTCTGTCGTGGGCGGTTGAAGGAAAAACGGGAGAGATAAATGTGATTGACCTGGCTAATATAAATTCATGTTCTTTCATTGCCACGCAGGATATAGGCCGGCTTGCCAATGACGGGTCTTTTAAAGTTCTTGGACGATTTGACAACAGCGATGTTCGCGGGTGTAACCTTATGATTGAAAACGGATAATTTTATGAAAAAAATATTTTTTTTATTTTTTGCGTTTACTGTTGCATCTTCATTTGCACAGCACACCAATATCATGATTGGAAATAATGGAGAGCCGGAAGAACCATCAATAATGATAAATCCGAAAAATCCGGCACAGATGGTGGCCGGCGCTAACATTGATAAATATTATTATTCCAGCGATAGTGGTTACACATGGACAGAAGGTACACTTACATCATCCTATGGAGTTTGGGGCGATCCGGTAATTATTGTGGATACCACCGGAGATTTTTATTTTTTTCATCTTTCAAACCCTTCATTTGGCAACTGGATTGACCGCATTGTTTGTCAGAAATCAAACGATGGCGGACAGACATGGAATGATGGTTCTTACACCTATGTTGACGGAACAAAGGCGCAGGATAAACAATGGGCAGTAGTTGATCCGCAAAACAATGTAATTTATTGCACATGGACACAGTTTGACGAATATGGTGTATCAACACCTTCCGACAGCAGTAATATACTTTTTTCGAAATCAACAGATGGCGGACAAACATGGTCGACAGTAAAAAGACTCAACAAAATTGCGGGCAATTGCTATGATTCCGACAGTACTGTCGAAGGGGCAGTACCTACAGTGGGGCCAAACGGTGAAGTGTATGTTTCCTGGGCAAGCCTTGAAGGACTAATATTCGACCGTTCGCTTGATAGCGGTACCACATGGCTTGATGAAGATATAAAAGTTGCAGATATGCCAGGAGGGTGGGATATGGTTATTCCAGGCATCAACCGCTGCAACGGATTGCCCATAACTGATTGCGACAGAAGCAACAGTCAGTACAGTGGCAATATATACATTAACTGGTCGGATCAGAGGAATGGAACAACCGATACCGATATTTGGTTTACAAAATCAACAGATGGTGGAAACACCTGGTGTGAGCCCAAACGTGTGAATGACGATCCTGCCGGTAAGCAACAGTTCTTTACATGGATGTGCGTTGATCAGATTACAGGCTATATTTGGTTTGTGTTTTATGACCGCCGCAATTACAGCGACAATAAAACCGATGTATATATGGCTGTTTCGAAAGACGGAGGCAATACATTCATAAATTTTAAAGTAAGCAGCAATTATTTTACACCATACGCTGCTGTATTTATTGGAGATTACAACAATATTTCGGCAAACAATAATATTGTACGCCCAGTATGGACCAGGATGAGCAGCGGCAGCCTGAGTGTGTGGACTGCAATTATTGATACCACTTTTCTGGGCGTGGATAATTTTGAAGAAATGTCTGATTTTTCACTTGAGCAGAATTCTCCGAATCCTTTTACCGATAATACTTTTATATCTTTCAAACTGCATCATGCATGCAATGTTTCTCTGAAAGTCCACGACATAATGGGTAGCAAAATTGCAACAATCATCAATGATGAAAAACTTCCGGCAGGCCGCCACACAAGGCAGTTCGATGCATCGGCATTTAATCTGAAATCAGGTGTTTATTATTTTTCGCTGGTAAGCAACGAAAAAATGATGACGAGGAAGATGGTGCTGGTGAAGTAACTATTTCGAATATAGCTCTACTATCTTCAGTATAACATCCACTGCTTTTACCATACTTTCAACCGGGACATATTCCATTTTACCATGGAAATTATGTCCGCCTGCAAAAATATTGGGGCATGGGAGGTCCATGTACGAAAGCCTTGCGCCATCTGTGCCTCCGCGTATTGGAACTACTTTGGGAATAACACCCACTTCCTCCATGGCCTTCCTTGCAGTTTCAACTATATGAAAAGTTTTTTCAACCTGTTCGCGCATGTTGAAGTACTGATCCTTGAGTTCTATAACCACAGTGTTTTCGCGGTATTTTTTGTTCATGTAATCAACCGTCTGCTTGATGAAAACTTTCTTGGCTTCGAATTTGGTTCGGTCGTGATCGCGGATAATGTATTGTATGCTGGCATTTTCAACAGTACCTTCCATCTTAATCAGGTGATAAAAACCTTCGTAATCCTGCGTAAATTCAGGCCTTTCGTTCACGGGCAACATGCCGTTGAACTCCATAGCAATGATCATGGCATTAATCATTTTGTTCTTGGCATAACCCGGATGAATGTTCCTTCCGTTAAAAATAACTTTTGCATGGGCCGCATTGAAGTTTTCGTATTCAAGTTCTCCAATGCCGCCTCCATCAAGTGTATAAGCAAATTCGGCATTGAATTTTTTTACATCAAACTTATCAACACCACGACCAATTTCTTCATCGGGAGTGAACCCAATTTTTATGGTTCCATGTTTTATTTCCGGATGATCGATTAAATATTTAACGGCTGTCATTATCTCGGCAATTCCGGCTTTATCATCAGCGCCAAGCAATGTGTTACCATCAGTGGTTATAAGCGTTTGCCCAATGTATTCAAGCAATTCCGGAAACTCTTTTATGTTGAGAATAATGTTTTTCTCTTTGTTCAGCAAAATATCTTTGCCATCGTAATTCTGCAATATCTGCGGATTAACATTCACACCGGGCATATCAGGGCTTGTATCCATGTGTGCAATAAAGCCTATTACCGGAATCTTTTTATCAATATTGGCGGGCAATGTAGCCATCAGATAGCAGTTATCGTCAAGTACAACATCTTCCAATCCCATTGCCAGCAGCTCGTCGCGCAGCACTTTGGCAAGATCAAATTGTTTGGAAGTACTGGGGCATTCCTGCGAATCTTCATTCGACTGAGTATCGATCTTTATGTATTTTAAAAACCTGTCAAGAATTTCTTTTTTCATATTTGTTTTTTTTATTTTTTTTTTTACCACAGAGCAGGTACAGAGCTTAATAACCATGAATTAAACGTTTGATGCCATCTTTTAATCTAACTACATTGAAATTTATCAGTAATCCTATCCAGCATTTAGATAATTTCAA
>JAZDMF010000299.1:0-11248 GCA_043801235.1 Bacteroidota bacterium
CTGAAATCGCTCATGCTGGAAGAAACGCCCTGGGTATTGCAGGCAAAGAACGAAACCGAAAGGAAACACCGGGTTTCTTTGCTTTTCGAATTAAACAAAATGAGTTATGAGCTTGATAAGGCCTTAAAAAAACTTGAAAAAATGCAGGTGTCGAATGGTGGGTTCCCCTGGTTTACAGGGATGGAGGATGACCGCTACATCACACAGCATATCGTAACCGGAATGGGGCATCTTGACAATCTTGGTGTAAAAAATATCCGCACGGATGCAAAATGCTGGAAAATGATTAAAGAAGCCGTAAGATACCTTGACGACAGGATGCAGGAAGACTATGAATGGCTTCTGAAATATTATACAAAGGCGGAAATGGAAAAGAACCACCTTGGCTACCTTGAAATCCAGTACCTGTACGCGCGCAGCTATTTTCTGAAAGATGTTGACATTGCCGCAAAGAACAAGGATGGCTATGATTATTATGTGGGACAAGCAAAAAAATACTGGCTTGATAATAACAAGTATTTGCAGGGAATGTTATCGCTTGCTTTATATAGAATCGGCGACAAAACTACTGCTTCCGGCATTATTAAATCGCTGAAAGAAAATTCTATTACAAGCGATGAAATGGGCATGTACTGGAAAGACATGAAGAGCGGATATTATTGGTACGAAGCCCCTATTGAAACCCAGGCTTTACTGATTGAAGCATTTGACGAGGTCGCTAACGACAGCATTTCGGTTGAAGATATGAAAGTATGGCTGCTGAAACAAAAACAAACCACCGACTGGAAAACCACCAAGGCTACTGCTGAAGCATGTTATGCACTGTTGCTCAGAGGTACGAACTGGCTTGCCAGCGACCAACTCGTTGAAATAACTGTCGGTGAACTGGAAATCAACCCTAAAGAAATGGACGATGTAAAAGTAGAGGCAGGAACAGGTTATTTCAAAACATCGTGGACGGGAACCGAAATAAAACCGGAAATGGGAAATGTAAAAGTTACCAAAACCGACGCGGGTGTTTCGTGGGGTGCATTGTACTGGCAGTATTTTGAACAGCTTGATAAAATCACTCCCGCCGAAACACCACTGCAGATTGAAAAGAAACTTTTCATCCAGGAAAACTCTGCAACTGGTCTTGAGATGAGGCTTGTAAGTGATACCACAAAGCTGAACGTCGGCGATAAAATCAAAGTGCGTATTAAAATAATTGTTGACCGCGACATGGAATATGTTCACATGAAAGATATGCGCGCATCAGGTTTTGAGCCGCTGAATGTAATTTCGCAATACAAATGGCAAGACGGCCTGGGATACTATGAAAGCACACGTGATGCTTCAACCAATTTCTTCTTTAACTATTTGCCCAGGGGCACCTATGTTTTCGAATATCCGCTGTGGGTAACACACAAAGGCGATTTCAGCAATGGTATCACCACGATACAGTGCATGTATGCGCCCGAGTTCAGCGCACATTCCGAAGGCATCCGGGTGAAAGTGGGCGAATAGTGTTCTTTCATAGCTGAAAAGAAAAAGGCCGCGTGAGCGGCTTTTTTCTTTTGTGTTTTATCCCTTACTCTTTCTTAAATCCGACAATTTTTTAACCACTCTGTGAAACTCTGTTGATTTTTTTCCTCTGTGTTAAAAAAAATGTTGTTACAAAAAAAATAACCACAGAGTGCACAGAGGAATAGCACACAGAGGTACACAGAGAAACAGAAGGAAAAACAAATTATTGAATCACGATTTTTTTAACAGAAATGATTCCGGACGATGTGACCTTTATAAAATATATTCCCTTTTCATAGTCCGAAACATTCAGGGTGATTTTTTTTGACTGGTTTGATTTTTCAAGGGTTTGAGAACATATCTTGTTACCGAGAAGGTCGCTTATTTCAAATGAAGTATTTTCATTGGCGTTTTCATATACAAGATTCAATACTTTTGAAGCAGGGTTGGGATAAATAGTATAAGTGAATTCTTCCTGTTTTTTTATTGTAACTGCAACAGGGGCGAATGTTTCCGATTTTCCATCGAAATCAGTTTGTTTCAGGCGGTAATATGAGGTGCCTGAAAAAGGATTTTGGTCGGAGTACGAATATTGCAGATTGGTATTGCTTGTACCGGCGCCTTTAATGTTGGCTATGCCTGTATATTCTATTCCATCGTTACTGCGTTCAATTGTGAAATAGTCGTTATTGGTTTCGGAAGAGGTTATCCAATCGACTTCAACTTCATTATCAGAATTTAATATTGCGTTGAAATTAAGTAATACAATTGGAAGGATATCTTCATCCGTAAGTCCAATTGCAAATTCCGAATAACTTGTTAAATCGTTTCTTTGAGCGTACCCAATTTCCAACGAGCTACTATACTCATGTATTCTTCCTGAAGTTCCTAATGCATTAAGTGATCCTCCTCCATTAGTCCATTGGTCACAAGTTGTTCCGCCATCCTGACGTTTTAAAAGGCCAAATCTGTTATCAACTAATGCAATATCTGTGAACCCGTGAATATAGGCATATACATTATAATCTAAACCTGTAGGGTCTACATCAGGATCTACGCTCCACCAACCCTGAGGATGTAATTGCGTATAATAAATATCAAAATCATAAGCATTAACAAGTGTACCACTACAAACATCTGGTACAAATGTTTGGTTAAAATTTACTTTAAAATTTGTGGTTGCAGACATTGTAGTGTTTTCTATATCTATTTGTCTGTATTTCATATAATCTGTTGCAAAATCAGTCACATTTTGAATACCAACAGGGAATTCATATCTATAACCAATTGCACATCTTCTTTTTAAATTACCTGATATCCAGCCAACAGTTGAAGGTGCTGAATAGCCAACAGTCCAATGCTCTAACCAGGTTTGACTAACATTATTAAAAAACAAAGTATAAGAACCTGTTTTAATTATTCCAACTTTCACGCTTAATAAAGGATCGGCCGCAGTTCCTGCATCATCTTCAATAGTAATATTATCATTCATAGTAATAATATCACTTCTGAAAACTTTAAATTGCTCTAATTTAACTGTGGCGCCACCGGCAGCAGAAAGTTTTAAAACAGGATTTTTAATATTTACGGTCGAACCTTGTGAATATATTGAGGTTCCTCCAACGGCTGGAATATCTGTTGTTATTGACGAGAAAAAGTTTACACAAGGAGAAACGGACGATGTTATCTTACCCTGAAAATATACTTTTCCACCACCTGTACCCGGGTCAATATAATTAGAACCAGTATATACGATAGTACCGTGAATATTTATTTGTTTTTTATTAAGGACTAATTTACCGGCTTTTAAATACAAATTACCGGAAATACTCATACAACCACTATACGATAATGTAACACCTGCAGTATTATTTACTTCCAGATCATAAAAATTATATCTTGACCATGTGGCATCGAGGGTTATTGCAGAACCGCCATAGTATTCCACAGTTCCGCCATATTCATCATTAAACCCGAAGAAATTATTACTGGCAGAAATATTAGTACTTGCCGATGGTGTATATGCGTTTGATGTTTTTATTCTTCCGATTGAAGAATTTGAAGGAACACATACTTCGCCTAATTCATAATTTGTACAGGTTCCGGATGTAAGAATACTTTGACAATCAAATGTTCCTTCAATTTGAGAATAATTAGTGCCTCCTGTCCAGTCCAGCTTTCCGCCAGAAGCAGTAATTTTAACAAGTCCACCTGTATTAATAAACATTTTTCCTGCGTTTCTTGCAAGTGTACCTGCACCTATATTAACAGTACCATTTATTACAAGAGAATTTCCACTACCCTGTACGACTATTGTGCCGCCGTTAACATTCAAAGTCCCACCTGCATCAACAGTAATTGTGCCGGTAACAGTAAAAGTCCCCGCAGTAATTGTTAAAATTCCACCATTTTGTACAATAACGCTTCCAACCGTTCCATTGATAGAACAATTCCAGTTACCTGCAACAGTTAAAGAACCACTTGTATTCAGAGCACCATCACCTGTTTGATAATTCCGTGTATGTGTGGCATTAATTAACAGACTATGAGTTGTGGGGCCGGTAGGAAAGCAACAGCCCGCAACACCATTAAACCAATGACCATTTGGGAGGCCGGGAACGCCACAGCCAACAGCCCCGAAAGTTGAAGATGTTAATCCTGCCCACGTTGAATATACTGCTGAATAGCTATTAAAACCACAAATAAATGATAGCAAAAAAACAAAAAGAAATATATTATTTATTAAAAACCGAAAGGATGTTTTATTAAAAAAAATATCTAAATTTTTCTTATCCAAAATTCTTTTCTTAATTGATTATTTGAGTAAAAGTACTTAATTCCAAACCCTTTGTCAAGCATTTTCTGCGGAAATTTACATATTTGCATCCGGGCTTTACAAAAAGAAATTCAGCAGTATGTTAATATACAATACTGTTTTCAGTTGTATTAAGGATGTCAATCGTTTGAATATTTGTTGGAAAAAAACTTTTTCCAGCCCTCCAAGAACTACAGGGATGGCGGATTAGAATATTTCTGATGAATTATTAAAGGTTTTTTATTCTCGGAAAGGGTTAATGAAAATATAATGAGTACAATGTTCATAGCAAAAATGAACATTGTACAGAATCTTCTATAATTTTCTTTTTACTTCAAATTCTTCGTAGCCTTCAATGATGTCGCCTACTTTAATATCGTTAAAATTGGCAATATTTAAACCGCATTCATATCCCGAACTTACATCTTTCACATCATCTTTAAAGCGTTTGAGCGAACCGAGCAGCCCTGTGTAAACAACAATACCATCGCGGATAATGCGGATTTTTGTGTTACGCGTGATTTTTCCGTCAAGAACCATACATCCGGCAACACTGCCCACTTTCGTAATTTTATATACTTCTCTTATTTCGATATTACAAATAATTTTTTCTTCAATTTCCGGAGTGTGCATACCCTCGATAGCTGATTTCAATTCATTGATGGCATTGTAAATAATAGAATACAGTCTGATATCAATCTGTTCCTGTTCGGCTAATTTGCGCGCACTCATTGAAGGGCGAACCTGAAAGCCTATGATAATTGCGTTGGATGCCGATGCAAGCAAAACATCAGATTCGGATATTTGTCCGACAGATTTATGTATCACATTTACCTGTACCTGTTCGGTTGACTGTTTGAGCAATGCATCCGTGAGAGCTTCTATCGATCCGTCAACATCACCCTTGACAATAATATTCAATTCTTTAAAATCGCCAATTGCTATGCGGCGTCCGATTTCGTCAAGAGTGATATGTTTCTGCGTTCTTAGTCCCTGTTCACGCTGTAACTGAAGACGTTTTGTTGCGATGTTTTTAACTTCGTGTTCATCTGTCATTACATTGAACCTGTCACCGGCCTGGGGGGCGCCATTTAATCCGAGCATTAACAGAGGAGCTGAAGGTCCTGCCGATTTTATGGGTTGATTTCTTTCATTGAACATGGCTTTAACACGACCAAAGGTATAACCGGCCAGAACCATATCGCCGATTTTCAGGGTGCCGTTTTGTACCAGCACTTTTGCAACATATCCGCGGCCTTTGTCGAGCGAAGATTCGATAACTGCACCCAATGCCAGTTTTTCGGGATTGGCTTTCAGGTCGAGTAGTTCAGCTTCAAGCAAAACTTTTTCAAGAAGAAGATCAATGTTAACACCTTTCTTTGCCGATATTTCCTGCGACTGGTATTTCCCTCCCCAGTCTTCAACAAGGTAATTCAGATTGGCAAGCTGTTCTTTTATTTTTTCAACATTTGCATTGGGCTTATCAATTTTATTAATAGCAAAAACTATGGGAACACCTGCTGCTGTAGCATGATTTATTGCTTCAATGGTCTGGGGCATAACGCTGTCATCGGCAGCAACCACAATAATTACAATGTCAGTTACTTTTGCTCCGCGGGCACGCATGGCTGTAAATGCTTCGTGACCGGGAGTATCGAGGAATGTGATTCTTTTTCCGCTCTCCAGTTGCACTTCATAAGCGCCGATATGCTGGGTAATGCCTCCTGCCTCGCCAGCAATAACGTTGGCTTTACGAATATAGTCGAGCAAAGAAGTTTTCCCATGGTCTACATGCCCCATAACTGTAACAATAGGTGCGCGGGGCAGCATTTCTTCAGGGTGGTCTGTTTCTTCCCTGATGGCTTCCTGAACATCAACACTGACAAATTCCACGTTATAGCCGAATTCATCTGCAATAATGGTAAGGGTTTCAGCATCCATCCGCTGGTTAATAGAAACAAACAATCCCAGATTCATGCAGGTAGAAATAATCTGTGTAACGGGAACATGCATCATATTCGCAAGTTCGTTCACAGTAACAAATTCGGTAACCTTAATGTTTTTCTTTTCTCCTTCAATCCTTTCCTTTTCTTCCTGAAACTGCTGGTTTACCATTTCACGTTTCTGGCGGCGGTATTTTGAAGCTTTTGATTTACCGGTACCGCTAAGCCGGGCCAGCGTTTCTTTGATCTGCTTTTCTATTTCCCCCTCGGAAACTACAGGTTTGAAGCGTTCTTTTCTTTGACCCTTTTTTTCTTTGCTCTTGGATTTATCAGCAACATCACTCTTGAAAGAATCGACTTTGTATTCTTTTTTGATGCGTTTTCTTTTTTTCTTTTTACTTCTAATATCATCACCGGAAGACACTACCGGTTTTTTTGTACTTTCCTTAATTACCGGAAGTTCCATTTTGCCAAGAATTGTAGGGCCATCCAGTTTTCTGAATTCGGTAGGAATAAAGTTCACAGGGGATTCCTTTTTTTCATCAACGGGTATTACGGACTCTTCAGGATCATCTGATGAAGTAACTTTTTCTATTTCCTGTATGTCAATAATTACTTCTTCAGGAAGCTGTTTTTTCCCTTTCTTTTCTTCTTTTCTGGCTTGTTTTTCTGTTTCTTTCTCTTTCCTTGTTTTTTTATGCGGTTTGGTTTTTATGTTCAGGGTATCGATATCCATCTTCCCGATAACTTTTATTTTTGAATCGGTACCTGTAACTGTTTCGATTGCTGTTCCTGTTTTTTCTTCAGCGACCTTTTCGTCTTTCTGTGTTTTTTTCTTTTTATCTTTCTCAAGAACTTTTTCTTCTTTTTCTTTTCCGGTTTTAGGTTTTGCGCCTTCTTCCTTTTTGCTAATCTTTTCTTTTGTTTTTGTTTGGGATTCGAGTTTTTCCTTATCAATTTTACCAAGCACTTTAGGTACTTTAATATCCTGCCCTTCGCTTGATGCTTTATAAATTTCCTTCTTTACCGGTGCCATAGAATTTCTGTCCTTGATAAGAAGTTCTGCGCTTTCGATTTCAGCATTCTTAACAAGGGGTTTGGCATCATCAATGCTGAGTGTTTCTTTTTTAGCAAATGTAAGCCCGAGTTTTTTTGATTCTTCCTTAGCGCTTTTTTCCGATTGAAATTCTTTCACAAGTAGGTCGTAAACCTCGATGCTTACCTTTGCATTAAGGTTTGCGTCAACAGCATGACCTTTCTTTTTCAGGAAATCCAGAATGGTCTGAATGCCTATATTAAATTCTTTTGCAATTTTGCTCAATCGCAATCCTTGTGGAGCATCTGCCATATATTATCCTTTATAATTGTGAATTATAAATATTTTCAGCAATTATGGTGTAAAATTAAATTTTTTTATTCAAATTCCGATTTAAGAATCCGCATAACCTCTTTAATTGTTTCTTCTTCAAGGTCGGTTCTCTGAACCAGTTCTTCAATACTTATTTCCAGAACGCTTTTTGCGGTATCGCATCCAATGTTTTTCAGTTCATCAATAATCCACTGATCGATTTCATCGCTGAATTCCTGCAGGTCAACATCCTCAATATCTTCTTCCGTATCACGGTAAACGTCAATTTCGTAACCTGTAAGTTTTCCGGCAAGTTTAATATTGAATCCGCCTTTTCCGATGGCCAGTGAAACCTGGTCGGGTTTCAGGTAAACATCGGCACGTTTGGTGTCGTCGTGAATGATAATGGAAGAGATTTTCGCAGGACTTAATGCACGCTGAATGTACAAGGTAGGATTGGCAGTGAAATTGATCACGTCAATGTTTTCATTTTTCAGTTCCCTCACAATGCCATGTATTCTCGATCCTTTCATGCCCACGCAGGCGCCGACGGGATCTATCCTGTCATCGTATGATTCGACGGCAACTTTAGCCCTTTCGCCGGGAACACGGACAATATTTTTAATGGTGATCAATCCGTCAAAAACTTCGGGAACTTCCTGTTCAAACAGTCGTTCAAGGAACATATTGGAAGTACGCGATAAAATGATAACGGGAGTATTGTTTTTCATATCAACTTTTGAAACAACGGCCCTTAAGCTATCACCCTTCCTGTAAAAGTCAGTCGGAATTTGTTCTGATTTAGGCAGGATCAGCTCAATTCCTTCATCGTCTAAAATAAGGATTTCCTTTTTCCACACCTGATATACTTCACCTGCCACTATTTCGCCAACGCGTTCTTTGTATTTTTTATAAACATTGTCCTTTTCAAGATCAAGAATTTTGGAGGCAAGGTTCTGCCTTATGGAAAGAATTTCTCTCCGGCCAAAATGGCCCATTTTGAATTCTTCCGAAACATCTTCCCCTATTTCAAAGTCAGGTTCAATTTTTATAGCTTCGGAATATGCAATCTGCTGATTGGAATCCTCTACATCACTATCGTCAACAATTGTGCGGTTGCGCCATATTTCAAGGTCGCCCTTGTCAACATTCACAATGATATCGAAGTTATCCGCCGATCCGTATTTCTTTGCCAGCATGCTCCTGAATACATCTTCCAGTATGCGCATTAAAGTAGCACGGTCGATGTTTTTGAATTCTTTGAATTCCGAAAAGGATTCAACTAAATTAATATGTTCCATTATTTATAGTTATTAAATATTAATTACAAGTTTGGTTTCTTTGATATCGGTGAAAGTCAAAGAAATACTATTTTCAATGATTTGTTTTTTCTTATTTTCTGTTACAATATTTTTTTCCAGAAGAATAAAGTTTTCATCTGCAACTTCTTTAATGATGCCTTTTTTGACAACTCCATTTTGCAGAATCACTTTTATTTCACGGCCGGTATTTTTTTTGTACTGGCGAGGTATCACCAGCGGATGCGTGAGCCCTGCCGATGACACTTCAAGTTCAAAATCTTCAATATCCCTGTTGAGATGCGATTCAATAAAACGACTAAGCTCAGCGCAATCGCTGATAGTAACAGAACTATCGGAATCGATAAAAACAGTTATCCTGTTTCCGGGATTTGCTTTAACCGAAATAAGAAATTTATCTGTTCCGGAAAGTTTATCTTCCACAAGATTTATTATGTTTTCTGCTTTAATCATCCGTGTTTTCAGGCTAATGAAAGAGGGGACTCTCGTCCCCTCTCTTGTATATCGCCGTATTTCTTCGGTGCAAATATACAATAATATTTAATTCTGCAATTTTTTTTTATTCAAATGTTTTTATGAATTTCGTCAATTCTATCTTACAATAAGTTAATTGACACATTTTCATTAACGGGTCATCTTTTAAAAACCCTGCAATACCCATCGATCAACGAATTAAAATTTTGCAGAAATATAAACGATAGACAACAATTTTAAAGATAATAGTTTAAGCACTTTCTTCAACGGTTTTGGGCTCTTCAGCCGCTACTTCCACTTTTTTATCAGTCGTGTGTTTTATAAAAGTTGTTGGTGTAAGTCCCGTATAATATTTAAAAGCAAGGTTAAACGAGGATTTCGATTTAAAACCCACTTCTTGTGCAATCGCTTCAATCTTATGATTTTTCTTGATAACAAGTAAACGACAGGCCTCCCTGATACGGAACTCGTTTATAAAGTTTTTAAAATTTTTATGAAAATATTCGTTCACCACCTGTGAAATATACGTTCTGCTTTTATCCAGATGAACTGCAAGTCGGTTTATGGTAAATTCACTGTCCAGATAAGGCTTTTCATTGTTCATGGTGTGAAGAATGATTTCAGCAAGGTCTTTTTTCTGATCACCGGTAAGTTTTGAATAGGGGTATTTCGATTCAATACTATCATCTTCTTCCTCCAGGGAATTATTTTCGTCAGGCACCTGTTCTTTCTCGGATTTAATATATTCAGTATTTATAAGTTGATTGATCTGCAGTTGTGGAATTTCAGGATTTCCAATAAATGCTATTTCAATATTTTTCCTGACAAGCTCTTTGTTTACCTTTGAAAGTGCAATTTTCTGATAAAGGAAAAGAAGCATAATAGTGGCCAGTATAACAATACCAATTATTGACGCAATAAGCAAGTAACCCTTTATTCTGCTGCGCTCCTGTGATATTTCTTTCTCTTTGTTCAGTAAAATGATTTGCTGATTTTTTTTCTCACTCTCATATTTAACTTTCATATCATAAATTTCCTGCTTCAAATCAGCACTCCCAATACTGTCGTTAAGCGCCTTAAATTGCTTCTGATAATATAAGGCTTCTTCGTATTTGCCGGCATCCTCATATATTTCGGCAGATATTTTATAAATCCTGAGAATAATTTCAGGAAAATTATTTTCTTCCGCTATTGTCAGGCTGTTTTTCAAATACAGTGCGGCATTTTCAAAATCCTTCATCTTTTCATAAACCAGCGCAATATTCATGTAGGTTAATGCGAGGTTTGCATTATCTGTTTCATTTTTTAATATTGAAACACATTTATTAAGATAAACCAGGGCTGAATAATTATTCCCAAGTTTAAAATAGGCACGGCCAATATTTCCGTTTGCAATTCCTGTGCCCCTGGTGTTACCTTCGTTTGAATATAAGTCCAATGCTTTCTCATAAAATGTCAGCGAAAGTTCATATTCTCCCTTTTCATGATAAACCAGCCCCAAATTATTGTACATATGGCCATAAATCTTTGGGGCTTTTTCTGAAGGAACAAAATCAATTGCCCTTTTCAGGTTTATTATAGCGCTATCATACATTACCATATCAAGATAAAATACACCAAGGTTATTATAAACCTTCATCAGTTGCATGCTGTCGTTTGCAAGAGTTGCGTTATCGAGGGCTTTTAATAAATAAAACATCACCTTTTTCTGTTCTCCCCTGTTAGAATAATACATAGCCGTTCTGTTAAATGCCCTGGACTTCTCAATTTTATTGTTCGTATTTGCTGCGTAAACAAGCGCCATCTGGGCATAATACAAACTGGAATCGGGATTATTCAGAAA
>JAZDMF010000375.1:0-6771 GCA_043801235.1 Bacteroidota bacterium
ATGTAATCATGCCATGAACGTGACATATTCTGCTTCACTGTTTACGCTATTTGTAAAATCTCTGTTTTGTGGTAAGGAATCCCTGGAGATCAAATCTATTTTACAGTTAAAAAGCTGCTCGAGATAAAAAACCAGGCGGATAAAATTTTTATATGTTTTTTTTGAATGATTGAATTCCGCAATAAAATCAAGATCGCTGCATTGTGTGGTTTCGTTTCTTGCAGCAGAACCGAACAAGCCCAGGCGAACAAGCCCAAAGTTTTCCAACTCCGCCGAATGTAATACCAGCTGCTCAATAATTTTATCTTTTGACAATTCCATAAAATCTTGATCGAAAACACAAAAATAGCAAAAATATTTATCTTTACATCAAATTGTTTTGACGAGATAATCGTTTTGGATTTTGAATTTCATAGCGATTTTTCTATCTTTGCATAAAGTAAATTTACTGCAAATGAAACATTATACTGATATTATTTCGAAGGACACCAATATCAGATTTGGAAGACCATGCATTCGCGGGCTTCGGATTTCTGTTTATGATGTTCTTGGATGGCTTGCCTCCGGAATGACTTCAAAACAAATTACTGAAGACTATCCTGAATTAAACGAAGATGACATTAATGCCTGCCTTGCTTATGCGGCCGACCGTGAACATAAGATTAGATTAGCTTCATGAAATTATTATTCGACCAGAATATTTCGTTCCGGCTCATAAAAAAGATCAGTAGCCTGTTTCCTGAAGCAGTTTCTGTGAAAGAAGTAGGCCTTGAAAACTCGGCTGATTCTGCTATATGGAACTATGCAATAGCAAATGATTTTGCCATTGTTACATTTGATTCAGATTTTTATGAACTTAATATCCTGAAAAAACCTTCTCCTAAAATTATTTGGTTAAGAACCGGCAACACATCAACTGATAATCTTGTAAAATTATTTACCGACAAAAGTGAAGTTATTCATGAATTCTTAAGCAACGAAATATATAGTGACATCGATTGCCTGGAAATTGAATGAAGTCCACGATTCCTGAGTTGCCACACCACTTGGTTTTCTTCTGCTAAACTACTGAATTTTTCAAACAGTAATTATAAATTATTTTGGATTTTGATTCTTGGGATTTGGAATTTGGTGCTTGGAGCTTGGAATTTCTTAAGTGACATCTTCCGTAAACTCTTTCAGTTTTTCCCTGTACACATTGAACACATTGGCTCTTGAAACAAATCCCAGGTATCTGTTATCCTCTATTACAGGCAGGTTCCACAAACCGGCAATTTTGAATTTCTCTGCAACGGTTTGCATAGTGTCTGAAAGCGTAACATAGTCTAAAGGCTGAACCATAAGGTCCCTGACAAATATTTTATCATATTCTTCTTTTTTAAACATCACTTCTTTCACATCATCAAGGACTATCATTCCAAGGAAGTGGTAATGTTCATCCAAAACAGGAAAGATATTACGTTTTGATTTGGAAATAATTTTCACCAGTTCTCCGAGCGAGGCATTTTCTTTTACAACTGAAAAATTTGTTTCAAGCACATCTTGTATTTTCATAAAATGGAGCACAGCCTTATCCTTATCCTGTGTAATCAGTTCGCCATGTTTTGCCAGCTTCTTGGTATAGATGGAATATTTTTCAAAATAATGAATGGTCATGTATGAAATGGAAGCGGTAATGATAAGGGGAATAAAAAGCCCGTATCCACCTGTAATTTCAGCAATGAGAAAAATTGCCGTGAGTGGCGCCTGCATTACTCCGGCAATAAGTCCTGCCATGCCAACAAGTGTAAAATTGCTTTCGGAAAGCCTAATCCAGGAAGGGGAAATAATGTTGATAAATTTTGAAAATGCAAATCCTGTGGCCCCACCAACAAAAAGACTGGGTGCAAAAACACCGCCTATCCCTCCGCTTCCTGTCGTTGCTGCCATTGCAATTACCTTGAAAAAAATGAGAGCGACAATAAAAAACAGGAAAAACCACTGGCTGTCGCCTGACGAATAAAAAAGACTGTTATTAAATAATTCTTGTGTGTTTCCGCTCAGGATCGATTTCATTGCAGTATAGCCTTCACCGTAAAGCGGCGGAAAAAAGAAAATAAGTATGCTCACGGCGAGGCCGCCAAAAATTGCCTTCCTGTAAGGATTTTTAAACTCGCTGAAAATTTTCTCAATCCATCCGGTCATTCGTGTGAAGTAAAGAGAAATAAAACCGGAAAAAATTCCAAGAAGAATGTAAAATGGAATATTATGGTAATTGAAAGGATCTCTTAAAGTAAAGTAAAACTCAATTTTTTCACCAAGCAACAACATACTGATGATCGCACCTGTAACTGTTGAAAGAAGCAGCGGAATAATGGAGGCTGCTGTCAGATCGAGCATCAGTACTTCCAGTGCGAAGATCATTCCTGCAATCGGCGCTTTGAATATTGCCGATAGTGCACCTGCTACCCCGCAGCCTATAAGCAATGTAAGCGTTTTGTAATTCAGGCGGAACAGCTGCCCCAGGTTTGAACCGATGGCTGCTCCGGTATAAAGTATGGGCGCTTCCATCCCTACTGAACCTCCGAAACCTCCGGTAAATGTGCAGGAAACAACAGAGGAATACATATTGTGTTTTTTAATCTTGCTGTTTCGCTTTGATATTGAATGAAGAATTTTTGAAACCCCGTGGCTTATGTCATCCTTAACAAAGAAACGTACATACAACACTGTAATTAAAATTCCTGCAAGGGGAATCAGGAGGTAAAACCAGTCCTGCTTTTCAATGCGCGAAGTGTTCCTTAAAAAATATTCAATATAATGCACCGAGGTTTTTAGCAATACAGCAGCCAGTCCTGCTGCAATGCCAATAATGATGCTCAATACAAAAACAAGGCTTTTATCGCGGATGTTCTTTTTCCGCCATGCCAATATGCGTGTTGATGAAAATGCAGACATATAGAGCAAATATACCAATATCCTCAAAAGTGAATTTTTTTTCTGTACTTTTGAAAAAGAAATAATTTTATTTGGCTAAAGGTCACACTGAGCCTGACATAGAAGGGGGGAGGGCGAAAGTGTCAGTGTCGTAGTGTGACCGACGAGGTCATGGTACGTCATGCTTCGACACGTCCTGAAGAGCGGACGACTCTGCATGACCGAAAAGAAAAAGTATTCTTATAGATAATTTAAAGTACAAAAAAACTTTATGATAAATTTTGAAAAATTCACTCTTGCAAACGGTTTGCGCGTAATCGTTCACTGCGATACAGCAACGCCCATAGTCGCTATGAATATTCTGTACGATGTGGGCGCGCGTGACGAACATCCGGAACAAACTGGTTTTGCTCACCTTTTCGAACACCTTATGTTTGGCGGCTCGGTGAATATTCCAAAATATGATGTACCACTGCAAAAAGTTGGCGGCGAAAACAATGCATTTACCAATAATGATATCACAAATTATTATCTCACTCTTCCTAAACCAAATTTGGAAACGGCTTTCTGGCTTGAATCGGACAGGATGCTGAGCCTTGCATTTTCTAAGAAAAGCCTCGATGTGCAGCGTAATGTTGTTTCAGAAGAGTTTAAGCAAAGTTACCTGAACCAGCCATACGGCGATGTTTGGCTGCTATTGAAACCATTGGCATATAAAGTGCATCCGTACCAGTGGAACACCATTGGAAAGGATATTTCGCACATACAAAATGCAACAATGAAGGACGTAAAAGATTTCTTTAAAAAATTTTATTGCCCTAATAATGCCATTATGGTTGTTGCAGGTGATGTTACAACAGCTGAAATAAAAAAGTTTTCTGAAAAATGGTTCGGGAAAATTCCAAAAGGACCGGCCAATAAAAGAAAACTTCCCGTTGAACCAGTGCAGAAACAAGCACAGCAACATACGGTTAAACGAAAAGTTCCTTTCGATGCCATCTATAAAGCCTATCATTGCTGTGCCCGCAGCGATAAAGAATTCTATGCGACAGATCTTTTATCTGATGTGCTTTCAAACGGACGATCGTCACGTTTGTTCCGTGAACTGCTTATGAGAAAGCGCCTGTTCAGTGAGATCAATGCATATAGTTCAGGCGATGTGGACAAGGGCTTATTTATTGTTTCTGGCAAACTGATTAAAGGAGTAAAAATGAAAGATGCTGAAAATGCAATTCAATTGGAACTGGAAAAAGTTCAGCAGAATATTAGAGAAAATGAACTTGAAAAAGTGAAAAATAAAGTTGAATCCACTCTTGTGTTTTCTGAAATGAATGTTCTGAACAAAGCCATGAACCTGGCTTTTGCTGAACTGATGGGTGGTGCAGGACTTATAAATTCTGAAATTAACCGCTATCGGTCAGTTACGAAAGAACAAATCATGGAGCAGGCAAAAATAATTTTCATGAAAACCAATTGTTCAACGCTTTATTATTACTCTAGAAAATAATACCTTTTGTATACTGCAATCTGCTATTATTTGAGTTTATTTGCTGCATTAAACAGTCATTCTTAGTCATTAATTTATGAACCATAAATGACCTAATGACTTAATGACAATTAATGACCATTTAGAATATAATCAGTCAGCCGTTCTGGCTAATATTTTTTATTTTTGTTATAACCTGCTATTTATAAGAATGGTTTTTCATAATAAAATTTTTACAAGATCATTTCTGACGATTCTTTTCTGTCTTACATGTCTTTTTTGCTTTCCTCAGCAAAACCGTATCGACAGCCTTGAAGCGGTATTAAAAAATACTTCCAGCGACAGCATAAAGATAAAAGTGCTGAACACCCTTTGCAAAGAACTTGCATCGGGAAATCCCTCCAAAGCGCTGGAATGCGGCGAAAAAGCGTTTCTGCTTGCACAGAAAACCGAAAATAAAAAAAGCATGGCTAACGCCATCAACCTTATAGGTGTGGTGTATAATATACAATCCGATTATGAAAAAGCCCTTGAGTGCTATACCCGCTCATTCGTCCTGCACAAAGAAGCAGGCAACTATAAAGGGATGGCTTATGTATTGAATAATATGGGAAACATATATTACGATCAGGCCGATTATCCCGAAGCCCTCGATTATTACCTGAAATCGCTTACCATACATGAACTGATAAAAAATGATATAGGTATTGCATCGGCGGCCACAAATGCAGGACTGGTGTTCTTCGAACAGAAAAATTTTTCCGGAGCTCTTGAAAATTTTATCAAAGCACTTGTCATCACAAAAAAAACAAGCGATAAACAATCAGCATGCACCATCATGAATAATATCGGGCTCATATATTTCAACACAGGCGATTATTCAACTGCTTTGGAGTATTACAACAATGCTCTGAAAATTGCATCAGAGGTCGATTTTAAAACCGTGGTATCTGCATCATTTAATAATATCGGTGATGTTTATAAAAAGCAGGATGATCCTGATAAAGCGCTCGAATATTATGAAAAGGCGTATGAAATAAATAAAAGTATTAGTGATAAAAAAGGAATTGCTTCAACTTATTTCAGTATGGGGGAAGCATATAAAAATATGGGAGATTATACAAATGCAATAGCGTGTTATGACAGCAGCCTTGCCATTGCACTCGAAATAGGCGATAAAAACATTATGCGCTCCGATTATGAAAATGAAGCCGAAGCCTATGCAAAAAAAGGCGATTACGAAAATGCCTATGCCTGTCATCAGAAGTATTATAATGTAAACGACAGTATTTTCAATGAAAAATCTGGCGAGCAGCTTTTGGAACTGCAAACGAAATATGAAACCGAAAAAAAAGAAAAAGAAATCCAGTTGCTTACAAACGAAAAAGAAAGACAGGAACTTATATTATACAAGAACAAAATTATTTTATATGCTTTTATTGCAGGTTTCATTTTGGTAATAGTAATGGTTGTTATTATTTACCGGGCGTACCGCGCTAAACGGAAAAACCTGCAGAAAGAAATGGAACTGAACAAACTTAAATCGCAGTTCGTTTCTACTGTCACTCACGAATTCCGTACACCAATCTCAGGCATCAAATCCAGCGCTCAGTTGCTGGAAAAATATTATGAAACATGGAGCAGCGATGAACGCACTACTTTTTTCTCGCAGATTGATGACGCTCTTGACCAGATGAAAGTGATGCTTGAAAAAGTTACAGTTATTGAAAAAGACCAGAGCGGAAAAATTTCTTTTCATCCGAAAAAAACGCATCTCGAAACATATTGCAAGCAACTGGTATCCGAAACACAGGCCTTGTTCGAAAATGAGATCCGTATCAATATAGATGTAAAATCGGAAATCGGCGAAGTGCTTGCCGACAAGGAGCTGCTGAGGCATATGATCATCAATCTTCTTTCGAATGCTGTGAAATATTCTCCCGCGGATGCAGCCGCTGATTTTATTATTGATAAAGATAAAGATAAAATAATTTTTACGATAGCCGATTATGGAATAGGTATTCCTGAAGAAGACCTGAAACATATTTACGAACAGTTTCACCGCGGCTCGAATGTGGAAGATATTAAAGGTACCGGTCTTGGCATGTCAATAGTGAAACGCTGCGTTGATATTCACAAAGGAATGATTGATATAAAAAGCGAAACAGGAAAAGGGACTACGGTTACAGTAATTATACCATATATGAATATTTGACTTGTCAACAATTATACAATAAACGGGATAAAACCATACATTTTAAAAAGTTTATATTATGAAAAGATTCCTCACTTCGCTGCGCTCCATTCGGAATGACAGTAAAGAGTGTGATTATGAGTGGGCATGTGGGCTGGGCGGCATAGCCGCCCAG
>JAZDMF010000404.1:0-2536 GCA_043801235.1 Bacteroidota bacterium
GAATACGCTCTACTCCGTCATTCAAATCAATATGTGCATTTACAGGTATTGTTATATCACCCCCCACAGAAGCATTTACGCCCACAAGGAATTCTCCGTCTCCCTCAATGGTTAAGTCATTTTCAACATTCGGCGCTCTCATTTCAGCATAATAACCGGAGCTAGTAAGAACCCTGAGATTATAAAAGGAGACGAATTCTTCATCAATATAATAATTCACACTATTCGGGTTATTAAAATATACTGTTCCTCCCGGACTATATGAAAGAGAGCCTGTGCTATAAATAGAAAATGCATCATCAATTGGATTTCCATGATTATCCCTATCGCGCATGGATTCAAATTCAAGAGTATAAGATTGAATATTAAGCGCCGCGTCAATCCAGACGTGCTGTACTTTCAAATTGTTCAACAGCCTAACACTTCCCTGATAAAAATGAAACCAACAATTTTCATACGTTCCCGATCCTCCTATATCCTGCGTTATAGTAGCATGCATGAACGCAGTTGGTGATTCCAATGAATTTTCAATTCCGATAAGTTGCCCGTTATTTATCAGGTCTCCATATATTTCAAAATTAGCGACATTCTGGTTAAGGCATGATACTGTCGCTCCGTTTTCAATAATTATATCATGGCAAACACCTGCTCCGTTAATATATGGGAAACGAACTCTTTCATTAGGAATAACCACATCAGTTGTAATTGTCGGCGCAGTACCACTTGACCAATTTGAACCAGTTGCCCAGTCAGTACTTGTTGTGCCTGTCCATGACACAGCAATAACCCTGTTTCCCGTCGGATCAGGAGCTGCCGGGCTGATTGGAATGCCATCAACTGTAATTGAGGCACATTGCCCGTCCACAGCATTTCCAATGATTGCTGAAGGGGAAACATCGTATGTGAGCCAGAAATAATTGGTGCCCGTTAACAGTTGCTGGTCCCCATTGATAACTACAGGAGTCAGATTATCGGGAGGCCTTGCTGCTGATCCAAAAAGTGAGGATGTATTAAACGCATCATTATCTCCTGTGTAATAGATTTTTATGGTGCCATCAATATTTGTACTTAAATTTGCTGTTCCTGTAGTATAGCATGTAAATGAAGTAGAACTGATCGGATATGTTGAGCCAGTGGTTTCAACATCAATTCGCAATATTTCATTATCATCGGTATTTTTACCAACAACGTAACCTATTTGGTTTACCGCGCAACTATTGTATTCCATCCCAGCGCCAATTTCCCTGTATCCATCAGGATTTGAAGGATTAGGTATTTTAGTGTCTCCATCAACAACAATTGATTGACAGGAAACATCAACTTTATTATTAACTGTAGCTCCCGCTGAAATATCGTATGTGAGCCAAAAATAATTCGTACCTGAAGACAAAACGGTAGATGCGTTAATTATAAAATCTCCCGAAGGGGAATTTATGGTCGATCCGACCTGCGCAGAACTAGAAAACGTACTAATTGTTCCCGTATAATACAATTTTGCATTTGTAATATCAACCAGCGGATTATCCGATCCTGGATTTCCTAAAGTTGTCATATTAAAGTTTGTAACAGACAATGGGTTTGTCTGGCCCATCGTTTTTATACGTATTTCAAGTATCTGGTTGTTCACAGAAGCAATTCCAACATCTGATAGCTCATCTTGAAAGCACTCGGCTTTTATAAAAGACATTGTACCTATAAATTCTGTCATGAACAATCGGATATTGGGTCGCATGGAGGACGAAGTCGGCGCCTGCGGGGCTGAACACAGATCAATGTCATCGCTCTGACCTACATACTGTGTAATTCCTGATGAAACGGTTGATGAAACAGTAGCTGTGATGCCATTTGGGGAATCGGAAGTATTTCCAATTCCGACATCCTCGTTGTGACATATTTCAAAAAGTAGATTTGATGAACCATCCCATGAAAACTCATCATCGAAATCATAGACATTCCACCCTGCAGTCGGAGGCCCTTCGCTTGAAGAGTAAACCTGTGTTACCCCATCTTCCCAACCGGATAGACTTGAGGCGGCTGTATTCTTCAGGGATATCGTGAACCCTGTCATTCCTGTATTTCCATTCGGGTTACTGACATTCAAACCAAGTTTGGCGATTTGCGTTTCAACATCAACTAATTCATTAATTTCAGATGCCAATACCAGGAATTGATGTTTAGTGCCTTCCAGATTTGTTGAAAGAGGATTAGGATATGATCCGGATGTAACTTCTCCGTCCCCAATGAAAAAGCATGGCGCTCCTGCAATCGGTACAGCATATTCACTAATTGTATTGTTAATATAATTCCAGGTACCATTCTCAGAATCCGTAAAAATAAGATTCGGATTTGTTGTTGTTGCGTAAACAGTATTGCAGGCTGAAGCATCTGATGCAATATCAAATGTCAGCCAGTAATAAACACTGTTGTTTGTTACAACCAGGTCGTGTGTTAGTCCTGTAAAAGAAATACCATCTCCCGGATTATTATCAGTGGCTATAAGCGTTGAAGTGTGTATATATTAATTGAAAAGTATACC
>JAZDMF010000396.1:0-3123 GCA_043801235.1 Bacteroidota bacterium
TGATAAAGAATTTGCAGGAGTCAGTTTCCAATAACCTTCATTAAAAGTATTTCTGATAGTTTCTGCTCCGTCAACCAAAGGAAGGCCTGTATTTCCAGGGGTAGAACCGATAAATTCAGCAATAATACTTCCCCCGTTAACATTGTTAAAATCAATTGTGATTGGTCTATAATAAGATGATGTACCAACAGGCATCAAATAAGAACCTGTTGCGCTAACCCATTTCTCAAATTTACCAATTACCCTTCCTGATGAACGGCTTAAAATTCCAATACTACCCACACTACTACCAAGAGTTAATATGTTTCCCGAAGTATTTATATTACCATTGCTCATTGTCAGTGTGTTGGCTACCTGTACATCGTCATTTAAAAACAAAATTCCTGAAGATTTATTAATGATAAGGTTATTGAACCCTTCACCTAATGTATTGGTCAATTCCTGGTCAGTAGTTCCTTTAAAAGTCACTGAACCCGTTCCGGGAACAAAATCACCGGTTGTTGTCCAATCTCCATTTATAATAATACTATAAGTTGATGCATTAAGTGTGCTTGAAATAGTCAAATCATTCAGGATTGTAGCATTACCAGCAAGTGTTTTGGTATTACTTCCTGCAATTGACAAATTATAATATTTATTGTCTGACGCAGTTTTAACATTTTGAGCTACAGTTCCATTATACACTATTGTATTTCCGGTGGAAGAAGCATTAAGAGTTCCAGTTGTCAGCATTGTATTTTCTACATAAAGAGAAGCATTTGTATTATTTGTAAATGTTGATGAAGCTGCTTGCCCAAAAATGTCATTAGCCCTGAAAACACCATTGTTAACAATTGTGATACCTGTATTAATGTATAAATCTCCATTGAAATTTATATTTGCTGAATTTGCAATTGTTTTATTTCCATTATAGGCACGAATATAATAACCAACATTAGTCATTGAAATAGTACCTGTGCCATCAATGGCTGTTCCATTACCATATAACCTTAATCTGTCAGATTGGGCAATTGAATGGATTCCATTTATGGTATAATCTCCATAAACATATAAGTAATATGTGGTTTGTGTGAGTGTACCGCCGTTATCAATAACAAGGTTATTCACTGTTTCGTTTTGTGCAAGTGTGACAGTATGTCCATTGGCTATCCTAACGTTATCACTTGATGTAGGAACATAATCAACATTCCAGGTAGCTGTATTATTCCAATTACCAGAAGCCACAGTATAAACTTCTTCATTGATTGTAACAGCCAAACTTACTTGTGTTGCATTATCAGAACAACCGCTGCTGTATTGGCCAACCACGGCAACACTTCCGCTTCCGGCCACACCCCAGTTAACAGTGATATTTGCCGTACCGGTTCCCGATGTAATAGAGCCTCCAGTAATTGTCCAATTATATGTATATCCATTGTCTGTCACTGAATAAGTAACGCCAGCGGTATTCTCTGACACCTGGTTTTTACCAACAATTGCAGAAGTTGGGATAGCATTAATATTTACTGGTAAATCAACCGGGTCGCCACTTCCGCAACCAGGCAGAGTTTCAATCACGCGAACATTTCCTGCCATTCCGGTATATCCCCAGTTTACCGTGATTGAATTGGTTTGGGTACCAGAAGCTTGTGAACCTCCTGTAATTGTCCATTGATATGTATTTCCAGGAGTATTTGTAACATAATAAATTTTACCGGTATTATTCTTGCAAACAGAATTTGAACCTGAAATGTTTGTTGAAACAGGTGGAGAACAATTAAAGTCATCTCCTAAAGCAAATTCTGCTCCTATGGTAGAAACATTATCTCTTTTTATCACATTTCCGACAGCTGTAACGTGAGAGCCATCAGCCAACCAGTCTTCACCGCTATTTGATCTGGTAATTAAGCGTGTATCGGAATCGATTCCAAAACTGGAGAAACCATTTGCAGTAACTTCAATATTATAGTCAGAAGAAGCAAATGAATTTGCTGGAGTTAATTTCCAAAATCCTTCAGTAAATGTATTATAGATATTTGTTCCATCATCATCAAGCGGTACAAGTCCATTATTGCCAGGAGCTTCACTCATAAATTCAACTTTTACAGAACCACTGCTCAGATTATTAAAAGAAAGAGAAACAGGCCTGTAATAACTGGCTGTTCCAATCGGGAACATGTATTCAGTTTCAGTAGAATTCACCCAACGTTCAAATGCCCCGTCAATATTACCGTCGGTATAATTTAAGATACCAATACTGGATTCGCTTGTTCCAAGAGTTAAAACACTATTATTGGTTTTAATATTCTCAAGACTCATGGTTAAATTTAAAGCAACCAAAACATTATCATTAAGCTCAAGATTTCCAGAAGCTTTATTAATAATAAGGTTGTTAAATATTTCTCCCAAATCATTATTAATGGTTTGCAATTCTGTCCCATTGAATGTCACGGTTCCTGAACCAGGTATAAAATCGCCTGTGTTAGTCCAGTCTCCACCCATTTCTATTGTGTAATTAACTGCATCAAGGATACTGCTTATGGTAATATCATTCTGGACTTTAATATCTCCGGCCAGGGTTTTAACATCGCTACCGGAAATAATCAGGTTATAATATTTATTTGCACTAGGCACTTTAACTGTCTGAGCCCCTGATCTGTAATAATTAATCGTATTTCCAGCAGAAGAAGCGTATAATACGCCATTGGCAAACAATACATTACCGATATTTAGTGTGGAATTTGAAGCATTTACCCAGCTCGATGTAGCCGTTCCTGTCAGACTGTTAAAAATAGTGATTGTTGCATTATTGGAAACTGACACACCGGTAAAAACATAAATATCACCATTGACAGTCAGGTTTGTGCCGGTCGGGATAATTTTATTCCCATTATTCATTCTTAAATACCAGCCGGTATTATACATATTAATTGTTCCTGTTCCGCCAAATTCAGTTTCATCGCCGTTTAACTGGAACCTGTCCTGGTAAATATTATTATGCTGGCCATTGTTAATATAATCTCCATTGACATAAAGATAAACATTTACATTAGGGTAATCCTGGTTAATTATGCCACCAGAATTAATAGTCAGATTTCTACAAGTCTGGTCTTGGGTGAGGGTGATTGCATGTCCACTGGCAAT
>JAZDMF010000005.1:0-10737 GCA_043801235.1 Bacteroidota bacterium
AAAAAAACAGAATATTTTATGCTTGTGAATCATGATTTAAGTTTCCAAAATTATGAAATCAATTATAATTATCCGGAAAATTGTTTGTAAAACGAAGCATATCATTTATTATTGCATTATATATATTAGTATTTACATAAGATAAAATTTTTCCGGTTAAAGTTGTTATTATTAATAAATATGTTTAAATTTGTACGTTTAAATTTTAAACAGGCAGCATTAATTTTACAGGGTATGAGAAAAATCCTACTTTTTCTTTTTGTTTCTGTTTTCTTTTTCCCCGGTAATCAGTTATTTTCACAGGACATACATTTCACGCAGTATTATGCGAATCCGGTGTATTTAAATCCTGCATTTGCAGGAACGGGAATGTGTCCGCGGCTTATATTGAATTACCGTAACCAGTGGCCTGCTGTTGCGGGTACATATATTTCCTACAGCGCTTCCTATGATCAGCATGTTGAAAACCTTTCGGGAGGAATAGGGCTTATGTTCAATGCCGATGATGCCGGTGAAGGCACATTGAAAACAAATATCATAAGCGGCATATATTCATACAGGATGCAGGTGAACCGTTATTTTTCAATTAAACTGGCTTTTCAGGGGTCGTATTTTCAGAAAAAACTTGACTGGGCAAAACTTACTTTTAATGACATGATAGATCCCAAGTACGGATTTGTGTACAATACAAATGATAAAGCCAACAGACAGGTGACAGACGGTGCAGATTTTTCGGCAGGGATACTTGCTTACGGCGAAAGTTTTTTCGGTGGTTTTGCTGTTCACCATCTTACCGAACCCAATGAATCTTTTATCGGGGTGAGCAAACTTCCGCGCAAATATACTCTTCATGCCGGTGGCATAATCGAACTTTCTCACAGCAGAAAAAGGAGAAGCCTGGAAGATCCTTTCATATCACCCAATATATTATTCATGAAACAGCAGGATTTTGAGCAGTTGAATTATGGTTTGTATTTCAATAAATATCCATTGGTTGGCGGTTTATGGTTCCGCCAGGGCTTTGAAAATCCCGATGCTTTTATTGCTTTGCTGGGAATACAAACTTCCGTGTTTAAAATAGGATACAGTTATGATGTTACAGTTTCCAAATTAGGCAGCTCTACTGCCGGATCGCATGAAGTTTCCATGGGCTTTCAGTTCGACTGTAAACCCAAGAAGAAAAGAATACGTGCAATAAATTGTCCCTCTTTTTAGTTATCTACATCGGGAATACTGCTAAAAAAATAACGGATATTAAATTATTTCCGGCAAAATAAATTTGTTTAAATGTAACCTTATAATGTAAGAAATGTATAATGTGTAAATTGTTAATATTGAAATTTTTAAATATTTTTTTCAAATTGCTTAAAAAACATTGGTTTTAATAAAAAAATTATTTGTAATATTGTGACATCTTAAAACAGGCATTATTTGAAATTGATCTCTATGACTGACTTCAAAAAGTTATTTCTGATCGTATTTATTTTGCTGTCAGGAGTTTCTGTATATCCTCAGGATCCGCATTTTTCTCAATATTATGCTAATCCTTTATACTTAAATCCTGCTTTTGCAGGCACTTCGGTCTGTCCGAGGATAATCATGAACTATCGTAACCAGTGGCCTTCAATTTCAGGCACCTATGTAACATATAGCGCATCTTTTGATCAGCATGTCGAAAACCTTTCAGGTGGAATAGGTTTGCTTTTTAACACCGATAAAGCAGGCGAAGGCACCCTCACTACAAACATGATCAGCGCCATTTATTCATACAGGCTTCAGGTCAACAGGTACTTTTCCATCAAAGCAGGATTTCAGGCATCTTATTTTCAGAAAAGCATTGACTGGGAAAAGCTCACTTTCGGCGATCAGATTGACCCGAGATATGGTTTTATTTATTATACCCAGGAAACAAAACCCGGTGATCTTACAAAAGGAACCACTGATTTCAGCGCCGGACTGCTAGGCTATGGCGAAAGCATTTACGGCGGAATTGCCGTTCACCATTTGACCCAACCCAACGAAGGATTTTTCTCTGTCAGCAAACTGCCTATGCGTATTACTGCTCATATGGGCGGTGTAATTGACCTTGAACATCACAGGAGGAGAAGGAAAATAGAAGACCCTACCTTATCGCCCAACATACTTTTCATGAAACAGCAGGATTTTGAGCAGCTGAATTATGGTTTGTACTTTAATAAATATCCGCTGGTAGGAGGCTTATGGTTCAGGCAGGGTTTTGAAAATCCAGATGCTTTTATTGCATTATTAGGATTTCAAACAAGTGTTGTAAAAATTGGATATAGCTATGATGTAACTGTATCAAAACTTAGCAATGCAACAGGCGGATCGCATGAAGTTTCGTTTGCCCTTCAGTTCGACTGCCGTCCGAAAAAGAAACGTATCAGGGCAATAAACTGCCCTTCATTTTAGTTATTATTGATAGTTAAATTAAATCGTCATGATAATGCACAAGAAAACTATTTCCATGTTGTTTGTAGCAGTGGCAATTATTATACTTGCTTCATGCAAAAAAGATCAGTCGCCTACAACCGGTTGGGAATATAACCAGCCCAAAAACGGCGGATTTGAAGTAGTTCCTTATGAGGAACAGGAAACAGGCCCCGGTTTGATTCTTATTGAAGGTGGTACTTTTTCCATGGGCCGCACAGAACAGGATGTGCTGTACGACTGGAACAATGTCCCCAGAAGAGTTACTGTTTCTTCATTCTATATGGATGAAACAGAAGTCAGGAATCTTGACTGGCAGGAATACCTGTACTGGCTGATAAGGGTTTTTGGCGTTGACTATCCGGAAGTTTATAAAAAAGCTTTGCCCGACACTTTGGTTTGGCGAGATAAACTTGCTTACAATGAACCACTCGTTGATTATTATTTGAGGCATCCCGCTTACAGGTATTATCCTGTGGTTGGAGTTAGTTGGCTGCAGGCTAGTGATTACTGTGCATGGAGAACCGACCGCGTGAATGAATACATTCTTATTCGTGAAGGTATTCTGAAAATGGACCCAAGCCAGTCTAATGAAGAAAACTTTAATACCGAATCATATCTTGCAGGACAATATGAAGGCCTGGTCAAAAACGACCTGTATGATCTGAATCCAAGCGGACAGGGTACCCGCAAAGTGCGTATGGAAGACGGGATCCTGCTGCCCAAATACAGGCTGCCTACCGAAGCCGAATGGGAATATGCTTCACTCGGGCTTATAGGAAACACTATTTATGAACGTGTTGTGGAAAGAAGGCTATACCCGTGGAATGGCCATATTCTTCGTACCGATGCCGATAAGAACTTAGGTGATTTTGTTGTCAACTATAAACGCGGAAGAGGTGATAATATGGGTGTTGCCGGCAGCCTGAACGATGCAGCCGATATCCCCAACCAGGCTCTTTCATACTGGCCTAACGATTATGGTTTATACAATATGGCCGGTAATGTTGCCGAATGGGTAATGGATGTTTACCGCCCGTTAACACCTGAAGATATGTCGGATTTCAATCCATACAGAGGGAATGTTTTCGAAACAAAAGAAACAGATGATGAAGGCAATATTGCTGAAAAAGACAGCCTGGGTAAAATTATGTGGCGCGATGTGACTATTACAGAATCTGCAGGAAGAAGAAATTACAGAAAAGCCGATAATATTAATTACCTTGATGGCGACTGGACATCAAACATTGAGGTGGACTGGCTGGCCAGGGAGGACGACAGTCTGAGTTCATCAGATCAGATGTATGATTATTCCATGACATCCATGATCAATGATAATGTACGCGTTTACAAAGGCGGCTCATGGAACGACAGGGCTTACTTCCTTGTTGCTGGAACAAGAAGGTTCCTTGATGAAGCTTTGGCCACCGACTATATTGGATTCAGGTGCGCAATGACACGCGTGGGAAGTCCTATCGGAGGATATTGATCGCATTAAAAATAATTATTCATAACCCCATTTGCATGAAGTAAGTGGGGTTTTCATTTTCACGAAATGACTTCAGTTAAAGAATTATACAAATTATTCAAACAGTGCAGCTGCGTTTGTACCGATTCAAGAAAAATAATCCCTGATTCATTTTTTATTGCTTTGCGCGGCGATAACTTTAATGCAAATCAGTTCGCCGGGCAGGCACTGGAGTCGGGTTGCAAATATGCAGTGGTTGACGATGAAAAATATGCGCCTGATAAACGTTGTATTCTTGTCGGCGACACTTTAAAAACACTTCAGGAACTGGCTTCTTTTCACAGGGCTGCGCTGAAGATACCGGTAATAGGTATAACAGGAACCAACGGAAAAACCACTACGAAAGAATTGCTCACAGCGGTATTGTTGAAGAAATATAAAACAGCTTCAACCCAGGGCAATCTGAACAACCATATCGGGGTTCCTTTAACTTTATTATCAATAAAAGATGAAGAAATAGCTGTTGTTGAAATGGGCGCCAGCCATCCCGGTGAAATCGCAATGCTTTGCAAAATTTCTCAGCCTGGTTTCGGGTTGATTACCAATATCGGCAAAGCACACCTGGAAGGTTTTGGAAATCTTGAAGGCGTTGTAAATACAAAAAAGGAATTGTACGACTGGATTCGCAGCATAAATGGAAAATCATTCGTTTGCAGAGATAACAGCCTGCTCATGGAAATTTCGGAAGGTACGGGAAAAATTACTTATGGAGTAAATCCTCGCAGCAATTGCAGAGGCCAAATAAAAGAAAGCGATCCCTTGTTAAAATTAATATGGCATAATGATTCTCAAACGGTTGATATAGCTACAAACCTGTACGGCTTTTTTAATTTCGAAAATGTTATGGCTGCCATATGCATAGGTAATTATTTTGGCGTTGAAGAAGGAAAAATCAAAGAAGCAATTGAAAATTATTTTCCCTCGGACAACCGTTCCCAGGTTATTACAACTAAAAAGAATATAGTAATAATGGATGCATATAATGCAAATCCGACAAGCATGGATGCATCCATACAAAATTTTATGCAGTTAAATTCAGAAAAAAAATATGCTGTCGTTGGCGATATGCTTGAGCTTGGAAATGATTCTGAAAAGGAACATGAAAAAATTCTGGATCTGTTGAATGATGCAGATTTTGAAAAAGTGATAGTTGTGGGAAAAGTTTTTTATTTCCTGAACCGATCAGAAAAATTCCTGGCGTTTAAAAATTCGGATGATGCTTCGGATTATCTTAAAAATAATAAACCCTCAGGTTATCATTTTTTAATAAAAGGATCAAGGGGTATCAGGTTGGAAAAAATTCTTGAGGCACTTTAATACGAAGAAGAGGGATTTTCAATTTAAAAAACAAAATCAATAAAACAATATCCAACATCCAATATCCAATGATGAATATAATTTAAGATACCATCACTCATAACTCAGATTTATTCTGTTTTGTGATAACCTAATTCATTAATGGAACGAAATACTATATTGTACTTGGGATAACTCATTGCATTTTAAATACAAAAAAAATGTAGAATGAAGAATAATGAATATCCAATATAGAATTGAAAATCTACATTCTACATTGAACATTTTACATTCTGTATTTTATTCTAAAAATGTATAAATTTATCCCGTCTTTAGTATTTATACAATTTGTCTGATGAAGGTATACAAAGTAATAGGACTAATGTCGGGTACATCGCTTGATGGTGTTGACATTGCATATTGCGAGTTTTCTGAGCATCAAAGCAAATGGAGTTACAAAATCATTTCTGCCGAAACCTATCAGTATGAAGATTCATGGAAGAAAAAACTTTCTGACGCAATGAATTCTGATGCTTTGCAGTTTATTTCTTTACACAAAGAATACGGATCCTTTCTGGGTAAACTTGTCAGCAATTTTATTTCAAGGAATAAAATCTCTGTTGATTTTATTGCTTCGCATGGACATACCATTTTTCATCAACCTGATAAAAGATTGACATTTCAAATTGGAGACGGTTCCGAAATTGCTGCTGTTTGCGGACTTCCGGTGGTGTACGATTTCCGTTCAGGTGATGTTGCATTGGGTGGGCAGGGAGCACCCTTAGTTCCGATAGGTGATAAGCTGTTGTTTTCTGATTATGATTTTTGTCTCAACCTTGGAGGTTTTGCAAATATTTCATTCGATAAGAATGATAAACGAATAGCTTTTGATATTTGTCCGGTAAACATTATTTTAAACAGATATGCAAATCTTCTCGGTAAGCCTTTTGATGAAGACGGACTCATTGCATCAAAAGGACATAATAATAAAGTATTGTTTTCTGAACTGAATAATATTGAATATTATTCTTTGAAACCACCGAAATCGCTGGGAAGGGAATGGGTGGAAAAGCAGGTAATTCCAATTACAGAAAAATTTGACATAAGCATTGAAAACAAACTCCGTACTTTGTGTGAACATATGGCATGGCAGATTGCCTGTGTTTTAAATTCTGAAAAAAAGGGTAAAGTGCTTGTTACAGGCGGAGGTGCATTTAATAAATATTTAATTTCAGGAATCCCGAAATTTTCATCGCACGAAATTATTATTCCCGAAAAAATGACTGTTGAATACAAAGAAGCATTGATATTCGCTTTTCTTGGATTATTAAGAATGAATAATCAGGTAAATTGCCTTGCATCTGTAACCGGCGCCGGCCGCGATCATTCTTCGGGTGCGGTTTATCTTCCGTAAATGAAATCCCAAGCTCCAAATCCCAAATTCCAAATCCCAGGAGGGACTGTGCATAAGACCTTGAAATTTTGGGCTTGGAGCTTTATTTGATAACCACCGGCATTAACGATTGATGATTAACGAATGTAGATTTCAGAAGGATAAACCAAAAGCCAAATTTCAAATTCCAAATTCCAAATCCCAGGAGGGACTGTGCGTAAGACCTTGAAATTTTGGGCTTGGAGCTTTATTTGATAACCACCGGTATTAACGATTGATGATTAACGAATGTAGATTTCAGAAGGATAAACCAAAAGCCAAATTTCAAATTCCAAATCCCAGGAGGGACTGTGCATAAGACCTTGAAATTTTGGGCTCCATGATGTTTTGATATTGAAATTGTGCATACATCATCTGTTGTTCTTGCTTTTCTTGTGAAGCATAATAAATCCGTTATTATTCAGTTATATTATTAACATGCCAATGTTAACATTTATACCCTATCGGAAAATTCTATACTTTGTTTGTCTGTAACTTAGCAAATTAAATTTAAAAGACTATGCTAGGAATAATTTTGCAAATTTCTCAGACAGCTACTGCTGTGCAGGACACAGTGGCTAAAGCAGTAAACCAAATCCCTGTAACACCTGCAACAACGGGTGAAGAAACGTTTTCGTTATGGGAACTAACGCTGAAGGGCGGTCCTATAATGATTCCGATAGCACTATTATCGGTAATTGCCGTGTACATTTTTATTGAACGTTATTCGGCTGTGCGAAGGGCAAACAGGGAAGATTTTGGCTTCATGAATAATATCAGGGATTATATTCATGACGGAAAAATTGATGCGGCCAGGGCTTTATGCAAAAGCTCGCAATCGCCCACAGCTAAGCTGATAGAAAAAGGAGTTACGAATCTGGGCAAACCTCTGGCCGATATTCGTTCAGCAATAGAAAATGTAGGTAACATTGAGCTTTCCAAACTTGAAAAAAACATAGGTTACCTTGCTGTATGTGCCGGCGCTGCGCCTATGCTGGGTTTCCTGGGTACTGTTACAGGGATGGTCAAGGCATTCTATCATATGTCGAAAGCAGGAAATAATATTGAAATTTCAACTCTTTCAAATGGAATTTATGAAGCTATGATAACCACTGTTGCCGGATTGATAGTGGGTATTATTGCATATGTCATGTACAACATCGTTGTGATTAATGTGCGCAAGGTAGTCGATAAAATGGAGACTCGCACCATTGAATTCATTGATCTGTTAAATGAACCTGCTTAAACAAACAAACCATGGCAATTAAAACAAGAAATAAGGTCAGCCTTGAATTCAGCATGGCATCCATGTCTGACCTGGTTTTCCTGCTGCTTATTTTTTTCATGCTTACTTCAACGCTTGTCAGCCCCAATGCAATAAAATTATTGCTTCCCAGCAGCAGCAGCAAAACGATAGCCAAGCAATCAGTGACCATTTATATCAATGACCAGTACGAATATTTCCTGGGTCAGGAACCTGTTGAAATTACTGCCTTACCGGATGTATTATATTCAAAACTGGTAACTGAAACCGAGGGCACGGTGGTTCTGAGGGTTGATAAAACTGTTCCTGTTCAGTATGTGGTAAATGTTATTGATGCGGTAAATACGATAAATGATCTTCATAAAACAAAGCATAGAGTTATTCTGGCAACGAAACCAAAAACACAAGATGAAAGCCAATGATAAAAATAAAGGATGGATCGGAACAATTTTGTTTCATTCGGCAGTTCTGCTCGTTTTAATGTTCCTTTTCGGTTTTAAAACTCCCTTGCCTCTGCCGGGGGAAAATGGAGTGGAGGTAGGCACGGAGGTCAATCTCGGAAACAGCGAGATGGGATTAGGCGATTTCCAGCCAATTGAGCTCACTGATAATTCGCAGTCGGTTTCGCAGTCTTCTTCTTCAAGCAGCGATTATTTAAGTCAGAGCACGGAAGATAATCCTTCCCTTGACAACACTTCAAAAAACCCAAATAACAAAACTGACCAGATAAATCAGAATGCATTGTATAAAGGTACCAATAAGAACGGGACAAACCAGGGAGTTGCAGGAGGTACGGGCGACCAGGGAAATCCGGATGGAACAGTAAATTCAAATAATTACAACGGTATTACCGGGACAGGAGGCGACATTTCGTATGATTTAACAGGAAGAAAATCAAAAAACCTTATTAAGCCGGCCTATACATCTGATGATGAAGGAAAAATTGTTGTTACAGTAAAGGTCGATAAAAAAGGCAATGTTATTTATGCAAAAGCAGGAGCCAAAGGAACAAATATCGCCAACACCCTGCTCAGAAAACAATGCGAAGCCGCAGCACTGAAATCTTCTTTTGAAGCGAAAACCGATGCGCAAATAGAGCAGTCAGGAACCATATCTTATATTTTCCTCAAGTTAAATTGATGGATTATCAGCAAACGCTTGATTATCTTTTTGAACAGCTGCCGATGTATCACCGCATCGGCGCTGCTGCTTATAAGGCCAACCTGGATAATACCATTGAAATATGCAGACTGTTAAATAATCCGCAGGATCAATTCAAATCTGTTCATATAGCAGGAACCAATGGCAAAGGATCTGTTTCACATTATCTTGCTTCAATATTTCAGGAATGCGGATATAAAACCGGATTGTATACTTCACCACATCTGAAGGATTTCAGGGAACGGATTCGTATAAACGGGAAAATGATTCCGGAAACAAATGTAGTTGGCTTTGTAGAAAAATATAGAACGGAATTTAAAAAAATAAAACCCTCTTTCTTCGAATGGACAGTTGGCCTTGCCTTCGATTATTTCAGAAACGAAAAAGTGGATATTGCCATAATTGAAACAGGTCTTGGCGGCCGGCTTGATTCTACAAATGTTATTAATCCTGAAGTCTCTGTAATTACTAACATAAGTTTGGATCACAGCAATTTGCTTGGTAATACCCTTGAGAAAATTGCATTAGAAAAGGCAGGAATTATCAAAGAAAATATTCCTTTTGTTGTTGGCGAAACACAGCACTGTTCTTCATCAGTTTTTAATGCAGTATCAAAAGAAAAAAAGGCAGAAATATTTTATGCCGATAAAATGTTCAGGGCAAAAGATATTAATCAGCAGTTCGGTAATAAACCTTTTCTGGAGCTGACTATCAAAGCTATCGATGAAACATATCCAAAGAAAATCATAAAAATTATATCAGAACTTGCCGGGATTTACCAGGTGAAAAATATTATAACAGCTTTTGCGGCAATTGAAATACTTATTACGAAAGGATACCGGATAAAACCGGAAAATACATTAAAAGGATTTGAAAAAGTTATTGAGAATACAGAAATACTTGGGCGATGGCAGAAACTTTCTGATAATCCGCTTGCATTTTGTGATACAGGCCATAATGAAGAAGGGATCCGTGAAATATTATGTCAGCTTAAAAAAATTCCATATAAAAAACTTCACTGGGTTTTCGGTATGGTGAATGATAAAGATATCAGTAAAATTTTATCAATCTTACCTAAAGATGCTGAATATTATTTTTGCAGGGCAGATGTCCCCCGTGCATTAAGTGATAGCGAATTGTATAGTAATGCCGGAAAGTATGACCTGAAAGGAGCATCATACGGCACTGTTCGTAATGCATACAATAAAGCGAAAACAGTGGCTCAAAATGATGATCTGATATTAATAGGCGGAAGTACTTTTGTTGTTGCTGAAGTGATATGATTCCGTTTTTATAAAAAGAGCTGAAAACAATTTGCAGATAAAAAAAATACTTTATATTTGCACTCCCATTTGAGAAAATAAAATTCTATAAAAAAAAGGGAGCATAGCTCAGCTGGTTCAGAGCATCTGCCTTACAAGCAGAGGGTCACAGGTTCGAATCCTGTTGCTCCCACAAGAAATTCAGCCACTTACAATCGTTTTTGTGAGTGGCTTTTTTCTTTATTGAATACTTTTATACCTACACGACACCATATTTCCTCTCTTTGCTTTCCCTTTCCCATTGCAGGATCTTACCAGTTCAACCTATAATTGAGCTTTAAACCAA
>JAZDMF010000405.1:0-5216 GCA_043801235.1 Bacteroidota bacterium
GGTTTTATTCGGGCATCATTTTGCAGCGATTGCCGGTGCGGGTCCGCTGGTAGGTCCTGTTCTTGCCGCACAATTCGGTTATTTCCCCGGTTTCCTGTGGATGGTCGTAGGCGCAGTGATGGCCGGCGCTGTACACGATTACATTATTTTGTATGCATCAACCAAGCATGATGGAAAATCGCTTGCAGAAATTGCAAAAAAGGAAATCGGGAAGTTGAGTGGCGGGGTAACTTCCGTTGCCATCATAATTATCATTGTGATTGCACTCGCCAGTCTCGGCCTGGTCGTTGTAAATGCTTTGGCAGAAAGTTCATGGGGTACCTTTACCATTGCTTCCACAATTCCTATTGCAGTTTTAATGGGTGTCTGGATGTTCCGGTTCCGAAAAGGAAAAACCTTTGAGGCAACCATCATGGGTGTAATACTACTCTCAATGGCAGTGATCTTCGGACGATACATTCCGGGCTCTTCTATTTCCTCCTGGTTTACATTCGATAAAAGAACACTGACCATTTTAATTGCTGCTTATGGCTTTCTGGCTTCTGTACTACCCATATGGATTCTTCTTTCCCCGCGCGATTATCTGAGCTCAATTATGAAACTTGGCGTGGTTGCTATGCTGGCCATAGGTGTTGTGGTTGTTGCTCCAACGCTTCAAATGCCTGCATTTACAGTATTTTCAGAAGGCGGCGGGCCGATTATACCCGGGAAATTATTTCCTTATCTGTTCATAACCATCGCCTGCGGCGCTATATCAGGTTTTCATTCGTTGGTGAGTTCGGGAACTACACCCAAAATGTTGATGAAGGAATCCCATATAAAACCTATAGCTGTTGGTGCTATGCTTTCTGAAGGTGTTGTCAGTGTACTAGCCCTTATTGCTGCATGCAGCATGTTTCCCCTTGATTATTTTCAGATCAATGTTCCTGCTGAAAAATTCACACAAATACTTCCTCAGCTCCATTCCATGGGTTTCACACAATCCAATATGTCTGAACTATCCAAGGAGGTTGGGGAGAATGTGGCAGGAAGGCCGGGGGGTGCGGTATCGCTTGCTGTCGGAATGGCACAGATATTTTCATCAATACCGGGATTAAAAGGATTAATGTCGTACTGGTATCATTTTGCCATTATGTTTGAGGCATTGTTTATCCTTACAATTATCGATGCAGGGACACGCATAGCACGTTTTGTGCTGCAGGAAGTCTTGGGCAAGGTCTATAAACCATTTGGAAGAACAAACTGGCTTCCCGGCAACATACTTACAAGTGCCATCATTGTATTTAGCTGGGCATATTTCATCCTTACCGGTTCTATTTCTACTTTATGGCCGATGCTTGGTACGGCAAACCAGTTGCTCGCAGCTATTGCCCTTGCTATCGGAACATCATTTATAATCAACAGGGGCAAGGCCCGCTATGCCTGGATTACAATTGTGCCTATGATTTTTGTGGGCGTAACAACACTGGTTGCTGGTTATTTGAATATTGTGAATATCTATTATCCGCAGATTTTTTCGGAAGACACAATTATTCAGGGTTTCATTAATCTGTTATTAACAGGGCTGATAATGTTCTGTGTTTTAATTGTGGTAATAAAAGCATTACCAAAATGGATAGCAGGGTTCAAAGGAAAAATTACAATAATAAATGACTGATTATTCTGTGTCAATAAATCCTTCCATGTAGGTTCTTGCTTTCCCTGCAATTTCAACTCTTTCGCCTAGATATTTACATTTAAGGTAACCGCGTCTTTTTGATAACTGAATAGCGGTCATTTCTTCTTTTCCAAGTTTTCCTGTCCAGTATGGAATAAGGGTAGTATGTGCAGATCCTGTAACAGGGTCCTCGTTCACCCCGACACATGGAGCAAAAAACCGGGAAACAAAATCGCTTTCATTTCCTTTGGCTGTTGTGATAACTCCTCTGACTGTAGCAGCGCACATTTTCCCAAAATCAGGTCTTAGTCTTTCAATTTCCACCTGGTTTTGATATATAAGCATAATATCTGTTTTTCCCTTATATGCTTCAACGGGCCTGATGTTTAATGAAGCAAGCAGAGCAGCAGGAGGGGTGATCTTTTCAATTTTATCGGCAGGAAAATCAAGTACAAGCAAATCACTGTCTTTCCTGACCCTTAAAACGCCGCTTCTTGATTCAAACGAAATAACATTTCCCGAATGTTCAAGATGGTTGAATAAAACCTGTGCAGTGGCAAGTGTTGCATGTCCGCAAAGATCAACTTCAACGGTTGGTGTGAACCAGCGCAATTCATAATAATTGCCTTTATTCACAGCAAAAGCTGTTTCCGAAAGATTATTTTCTTCTGCAATTTTTTGCATGAGTTCATCTCTCAGCCATTTATCCAGAATGCATACTGCGGCGGGGTTTCCGCTGAAAGCCTCACGGGTGAATGCATCAACCTGAAATATTTTATGTTTCATATAAGAAAATATTGTTCCTGACAAATGTACAATTATGCAATTAATGGATGAAAAGAATTTATTCTATTTTTGTAATTCTGATGAATTTATTAATGATAAGAAACGACTGGACATATAATGAAATAAAGAAGCTTTATCATCAGCCATTGCTTGAACTTGTTTATAAGGCGGCAATGGTAAACAGGGAATATCATGATCCGTTGAAAATGAAGATCAGCATGCTCATCTCTGTGAAAACCGGAGCATGTGCTGAAGATTGTTCATACTGTGCCCAGTCATCGCGATATAAGACCCATGTTTCATCTCAAAAAACACTTTCTGTTGATGAAGTAATGAAAGAAGCTGCTGACGCAAAATCAAAAGGTGTTGAACGTGTTTGTTTGAGCGCATCCTGGCGGGAAATACCCGAAGGAAAAGCCTTTGATGATTTGCTGAAGATGATAGCAGGGGTGAAGGAAATGGGATTGAGTGTGTGCTGCACTACAGGCATGCTCAATAAAAATCAATCCGCACAACTTGCTGAAGCCGGTATTACTGCTTACAATCATAACCTTGATACTTCGGATGAATATTATCCGAATATTATTTCAACACGTTCATACCAAGAGCGCCTTGATACGATAAACTGCCTTATTGACGCGAAAGTACAGCATTGCACCGGCGGGATCATCGGCATGGGTGAAAGCGAGAATGATCGAATTTCAATGATTCACAAACTTGCAACGCTTCGGAAGCATCCCTATACAGTGCCTTTGAATATGCTTGTTCCGATTGAAGGAACGCCTCTGGAAAAACAAAAGCCTGTGGAAGTTTTTGAAATGCTGCGGATGATTGCCACTGTTCGTAATGTTATGCCTGAGTCAAAAATTTGTCTTGCTGCAGGACGCAAGCAGATGAGCGACGAAGGACAGGCATTATGTTTTATGGCAGGTGCCAATTCAATTTTTGTCGGAACAAAGTTGCTTACTACACCCAACCCCGAAATGGAAAGCGACCTGAACCTATTGAATAAACTGGGTTTGCAAACATTTTAGTGAATGATAAATAATTAATTATAAATTTAAATGAAATATTCGATCCTGAATTCTGACATATTAAATGTAATAAAATGTTTTCCGCTGAAGACCATATGAGAAAAGCCTTGGAACGAAGGGAAAAAGAGGGGGCTCTGCGTTCAACGAAAATTTTCAGAGGACTTGCTGATTTTTGTTCAAACGATTACCTTGGATTTTCTTCAACAGGTGCGTTGCACGACAAGGTTTATTCCTTTGCACGGTCAATGGAAGGGCAGGTGATGGAAGGTTCAACAGGTTCGCGCCTGATCAGCGGCAATTCTGCAATGGCAGAAAGCCTGGAAGAATACATTGCTTCCTGTCATAATGCTGAAGCGGCTCTTCTTTTCAATTCAGGGTATGATGCCAATATCGGTTTTTTTTCATCTCTCCCCAAAAGGGGCGACACTGTTTTATATGACGAATTGGTTCATGCATCCATACGTGATGGAATCAGGATGGGCTTCGCAAAATCGTTTTCTTTCCGGCATAATGATATTGAAGATTTTGAAAAGCTAATTAACAAGGCCTCCGGAAATGTTTATGTAGTTGTGGAGAGTGTTTATTCTATGGATGGCGATATGGCGCCATTGAAACAACTGTCTGGCATTTGCGAAAAAAATAATTTTCATCTTATTGTTGATGAAGCGCATGCCACCGGGGTTTTCGGAACATTCGGAAAAGGACTGGTTTGCGAATATGCACTTGAAAAGAAAATCTTTGCACGCCTGCATACATTTGGCAAGGCTCTGGGAACGCATGGCGGAGCAATTGTTGGCAGTAAATTGTTGCGTGAATACTTATTGAATTTTGCCCGCTCTTTTATATTTACTACGGCATTGCCTTATCATTCGCTGTTTTCTATCAAATGTGCATACACTCTTTTACAGGAATCTGATGAGATCATTTCCTCATTACATGAAAACATTCATAAGTTCCGATCATTAATGTCGGGTGTTGACGGGCTGATGAAAAGCAAAAGTCCGATTCAATGCATTTTGGTTTCAGGAAACAGCAATGTAACGGCGATAGCTGCGCATCTTGTCAATAAAGGCTTTGATATTAAGCCCATCATGAGTCCCACTGTTCCAAAAGGAAAAGAACGATTGCGTATTTGCATTCATGCTTTTAATTCTGAAGACGAGATCAAAGCGTTAGTTCAGGAAATAAAAATAAAATTAACTTCTTAATGCAAATGATTATTAATTTTCTCGCAGATTCACGCTGAAAAAGACGCTATTCATAGCAGATTTATACTCTGCGAATATCTGCGATAATCTGCGAAAATCTGCGAAAATCAGCGAGAAATATTTTTTAAAATGAAGAATTATTTTGTAACGGGTATTGGAACCGATGTTGGCAAAACAATTGTATCTGCAATACTTTGCGAGGCATTGCAGGCCGATTACTGGAAACCTGTGCAATGTGGAAGCCTCGATCATACTGATTCGGATGTAGTGCGAAATTTATTATCGAATAATAAATCTAATATTCATCCTGAAATATACCGCTTGAAAACAGCTGCCTCACCTTATCATGCTGCAACTCTTGAAAACGTATATATTGATCCCGGGAAAATTATTTTACCCAAAACCAACAACGATCTAATAATTGAAGGAGCCGGTGGACTGATGGTTCCGCTGAATGATAATTACCTGATGATTGACCTGATAAAGAAACTTAATGCGGAAGTAATTCTTGTATCACAAAATTATCTGGGC
>JAZDMF010000020.1:0-24633 GCA_043801235.1 Bacteroidota bacterium
TAAAAAATCCGCCAAATGATGGCGGAATTTCATATTTTATTGATAATCAACTGACAACATTTTGGGACACCCAAAAATAAATAACTTTGTAGTAATATCAAGGGTTTCAGAGGGTGTCCCGAAAAAGTGCGGAAGACAGGACAAGAGTAAAGTAGCAGACGGACATTATGGACAAACATAAGTTAGAATGATATAGAACAAATATAATAAGGATGTTTCAAAAAAGACATGAAATTTTTCACACCATCCAAAAATGAAATAATTATCGAGTAGAAAATTAATCGAGTTCGTTACTGTTTATTTTATATTAAAAAAAATTACTTCAGAAGTTTTTTCTCCTCGAAATATTTATTGCTGTTCTGCAGCGTAAGCATATAGATTCCTTCAGCAAACGTCATGTTTGCCGCTTCATTACAATTATAATAAGGTACTACTCAACCACGAGTTGCTTGCGCTCAAAGTAACTACCTGAGCTATTTCGTAAAGTTAAATAATACACCCCGCCGGAAAGCGTGCTTACATCAAGGCTGAAAATGGTGGAACCTTCATCGAGATTTACACTCCTCTTCATAATCAACTGTCCGAATAAGTTGTAAAGTTCTACTTCTGCTTCCGTGGCAAAAGAAGAATTGACTGTGCAGCTCACAAAATCGGTTGCTGGATTGGGATACAATAAAAGGTTAAAATAATTACTTTTTACATCAACAATATCAGTAAAAACATAGCACGTCCACGTAAGATCATCAATTACGGGCCTCTTTGTACCATTGCTTTCAAATTTAATCTGAACATTTCCCTCTATATTAATTCCTGTGATTGTAGTTGTGGTAACCGTTGCCGATACAGGAACTGTCCCTACCTGTACTCCGTTAACGAAAACGGGTAAATCGTAAGTTCCATCAGAAAATGGAAATTTTGTAGTAACCGTAATGTCCCCTATTCCATTTGGTGTAATAGGAGATTCAGCATACCCCTTAAAACATATTGCTTTTCCTGTCAACGTCTGGTCTGTTCTTGCTGTAGTAGCATTCCATGTGTTTCCATCATCACCTGTCCATGTCCTTGCAAGATAAGTGTTCGAACTGTTGGTAGGGATATTTGTAAATGTTTCGCTGCCACAGGTAGTAGATACATCTGTCACACTACCGCTACAAGTTACATTTACTGTTGTAGCCCCACCACCAGCGTTAGAAATAATCTCAGAATTGTATGAAGCAATGGTCAATCCGGATTTCAGACGAACATAAATTAGAGTCGAGGCAAGCGTAGCGCTGGTATACGGTATATTTACACTTGAAGTAAACCCTGAGCCGGAGGTCAGTGATATTTCATAATCAGTCGGGGCGCTAACGGTTATATTTGAAGGATATCCCGTTAATGCACTTCCGCTTAAGCTGTATGATTGTTCCGTTGAAGGCCCGGAGCCGACAGTATAATTAAAACCTGTCAGGCTTGACTGAGTTACAGATAATGAAGGTAGTGGGACATCAGTCACACTGCCACTGCAACTTACATTAACGGTTGTAGCTCCACCGCCGGCATTTGCAATAAGCTCTGAATTATATGACGCAATAGATAAACCTGCTTTTAATCTGACATAAATAAGTGTTGAAGCAAGGGTTGCGCTTGAATAAGGTACGTTTACAGATGATGTAAATCCGGAACCCGAACTTAAAGAAATTTCATAATCGGTGGGTGCTGTCACAGTAATATTTGAAGGATATCCTGTCAAACTGCTTCCGCTTAAATTATAGGATTGTTCCGCAGAAGGCCCGGAACCGATAATATAGGTAAAACCTGTCAGTGCAGTTTGGTTTGTACTTAATAATGGTGACGGTGCTGCTGTCACACTACCACTACAAGTAACCTCTTCTGTTGTTGCGCCACCTCCTGCATTTGTAATTATTTCTGAATTATAAGATCCAACGGCCAGTCCGGCTCTCAGGCGCACATAAAGGTTCGTAGAAAAAGTCGGACCTGAATAAGGTACATTTACACTTGAAGCATATCCCGAGCCGGAAGTCAGCGACACTTCATAGTTGGCCGGTGCCGTTACTGTAATATTTGACGGGTATCCTGTTAAATTGCTTCCGCTTAAATTATAGGATTGTGTTGTTGAAGGTCCCGAACCGAAAACATATGTAAAGCCGGAAAGAGGGTTAGGTGAAGCGAGCAAAGTTGGCGAGGGCGCAGCGCTTACACTGCCATTACATGTTACATCAGCTGACGAAGCCCCTCCTCCGATATTTGTAATTATCTCAGAGTTGTATGTATTTACAGCTAACCCTGCCTTTAGACGCACATAAACAACCACTGACGCAAGTGTTGCGCCAGTAAAAGGTATGTTCACACTTGAATAATAATTCGAATAATCAAGCGAAAGTTCATAATCTGCAGGGGCTGTGGCAACAATATTTCCCGGATATCCGGTCAGGTCTGTTCCGCTGATCTGATAGCTTTGCGCCACAGAAGGCCCGGCGCCAAACGAATATGTGAAACCCGATAAAGTTGCAGGATTTGCATTCAGTGTAGATGGAGGGGCGGCCGTAACGCTTCCGCTGCAGGGCACATCAAATGTTGCAGCACCACCACCAGAAACAGAAATCAGTTCAGAATTATATGTACCAATTGCCAATCCCGCTTTTAACCTTACATAAACAGGCACCGGAGAAAGTGTAGCGCTGGTATAGGGTACATTTATATTTGTTGAGAAAGAAGAATTATCTAAGGAAACCTCATAATCAGCAGGCGCTGTAACTGCAATGTTTCCCGGTGCGCCCGTAAGATTGCTGCCGCTCAGGTTAAAAATTTGTGCTACAGACGGCCCGCTTCCAAAATAATAGTCAACACCTTCCAATGATGATGGGTTAGCGGCTAAGGTCTGCCCCATATCTGTAATCATAATCTCATCTACACAAAGAAAACTTGAATTTGAATAGGGACAATAAATTCTTATTTTAATATTGCTGCTTGCGTCATTCACTGTTACCGAACAAAAAGTATAGGTTGCAACACTTGTGAAATCTATTGTTGTAATATCAGTAAATGCCCCATTGTTTATCGATTTTTGGACTTTTACAGTTCCACCGCCTAAGACAGTGGAAAAATTACGATAATAAAAACTTACGGTACCGACTGAATTGACTTCTGGTGTTGTGATGTATGATTCCAGATACCTGTTTATTTTAACTGCGCCTCCGGAAGAATTATATGCATTTGTTGCATCCAGACCCATTGCGTATTCCACATCCCAGTTGCCGCTGGAAAGTGTAAACGTTCCGTTTGTCCAGCTTGAGGTCGGAAAATTCGGCGAGGTGAAACTTTCGGTAAAATGTATGCCTGCCTTCGCCTGCAAACAGAAAAAAGAAAGTAAAAGAAATGAAAAAATGCGTAAGCGGAATTTAGATAAAACTGTCATCATAATATTAAAATTAATTTTCAAGTATACAATGCTAAATTAATATTTTGTAAAGAATCTTATTGTGGTTACCAGAATTGTGCAGGATTTTTTCTGACAGAAAAAGAAACCCTGATCTAAATCAAGGTTTCTGATCATTTTACTGTTTTGCAAAAGATTTTGTTTTGAGTACCCGCCCATCCGCAGTGTATATTTTGAAAAAATACAAACCGCTGGTATAGCCAGAAATGTCAAAACCAAAATTATTAATTCCTTTTTGTAAATTGCAACTTTGTCCGTAAACTTTCTGTCCGAATGTGTTAATGATTTCAACTACAGCAGCACTTTCTTCAGAACAATATAAATCACATTTTAATTCCGATGCTGCTGGATTGGGATACAGGTTAAGCATAAAATTGTTTTCCTGATCGCACGAAACAGCGATGGGTGTAAAGTATTCATAACCTCCGTTATAATCAGTTTGTTTTAGACGGTAATAAAAAGTTCCATCAAATGAGTTTATATCACTATAAGTGTACGTTAAACTTTCATTGCTGTTTCCGGCTCCGGCAATTTTTGCAACAGTTTCCCAGAAAATCAGATCACTGCTTTTTTCAATTGTAAAATAATCATTATTGGTTTCTGATGCAGTAACCCATTGTATTAACACATCGTTATCTTCACAGTATGCTGAAAAAGATTCCAGTTCTATCGGTAAAACAATTTCACAACCCCAGTTTTCATAAGTTCGGACTTCTGTTCCTTCGGCATAGTTGGCTAATCCGCCCTCGGCCTCATTAAAACCAGCATCATAATAATGGGCATCATAACATCCGGTTGACATGTCTATTAAAGCAGTCCATTTTTCCATTGCACCACTTGGATCATTATCATAGCGTCCGGATGTATTCGTGTTATCGCAAAATACAGCATAATAAGTTCTACCCGTAGGACATGCAGCGCTAAAATCATAAACTACTGTTGGCGAACTTCCTGTAAATACAACCGCATAAGAATTTGCAGGAATTATTCCTGATGGTGGCTCTAATACAGGAGTACATGTAGGGTAGGTCACTTGGGCCAGAGCATTCAGTGAAGCTACATATGTGGGATTCGTCACGAATTTTTGTGCTGATTCCATACTGTATTCTGTCCCGCCAGTACCAACACTTGGAAATGAAACAGCCAGATCGTCAACATCAACAGGTGAACTTCCAGTTTTAAAAACAACTGATTCATTGATGCCTTCATCCCCGCCGCATGAATAAATAAGCGTCTGCAAAATTTGAAGGTTGTCAGTACATGTCCCTGACCTTCTGATTCTTACATCGTCAAAAAAGCTCCAATATGTAGCATTGGATGTTGTATAGGTAAATCTTACCTGGATAATGTTTGCAGCAAGAGCATAAAAATATACCCTGGGCTCAACATCCCCGGTTATAGTGATTAAGGTTGTCCAGGCTTTGGTTCCGTCATTCTGTTCAACTAATAATGTATTTGGGGAAGCAGAACTGGATTGATGATACCAAAAACTTAACAAATCTGCATTGGAAAAAGTGGGTGATGTTATTGTTACTGTTGAATTCAGTACTCCATTAAACTCAAGACTATTTGCATTTCTGTTCCATAGCTGAGTTGCGGTTGGACCCTGATAATCAAGTATACCGCCTGATGCAACAGATCCCGACCAAGACGGACTTGTTGTTGATGCCAGGGTTGACAAATCAGTAACATTATCAAATCCTTCATCTATGAACCACGTAGATACAGCAGTCACGGTTCCGCTGCAGGTAACATTTACAGTGGTTGCGCCCCCGCCGGCATTTGTCACTGTTTCACTATTATAATTTCCAACGGATAATCCGGCTTTTAAACGCACATATACTGTTTTTGGTTGCCCGGTAATGATTCCGCTTGCATATGCAAATGTGACGGAAGAAGAATAAGAAGATCCATTCGTTGAAACTTCATAGTTAGTAGAACCCGTTACCGTAATATTGCCGGATCCTGTTAAATTTACTCCGCTCAAAGAGTATGTTTGATTTGAAGAGGGCCCGTAACCAAGCATATATGAAAAACCAGTAAGTGAAGAAGGAGAAACCAAAAGTGTCGGACCGCAACTCATAGTATGAGAACCTAAGTGAGTAACATCATCAATGTTGTACTGTGTCCATTCTGATTCCAAAGTGGGAAATCCACTTCCCGGATTAGTTGTAATCCCGCCTGTGACCGTAGATTTTCTGACCAATGTCTTATCAACCGTCGTATTGCTTGCGCTGATCCATGCAGAACCAGGATCTTCACCTATTCTGCCAAAAATGTCAACATATGAAGTTGTTGAAATTTTATATAAGGCAACAGCATCGTCTCCGTTAAAGCCCACAGCAGTATTGCTTGTACCAGAAACACCTAATGCCTCACCTGAATTTTCATAGATAATAGTAGAACCCGAGGTTAATGTACCAGAAAGAGTGACATCGTTTGATGGCGTACCTGAACCATTTGAATAACACTGTAATTTATAATTTGATAAATCGACACTGCTCGATGTACCATTATAAATTTCAATATACTTGTTATTGCTGCTCCCTTCAATGTATTCTGAGATGATCAGATCAGATGAACAATAACTTGATGCACTTGTTGCCTGACTGCCGTTCCCCGGAGATGTGGTATTTATTTTTATGGAAGTACCTGTACAATTTTTTTCAAAAATCTCGAAATAATAAGTAGTAGAAGCTGTTAATCCCGTAACGGTTACGCTTGTTCCTGAGCCCAGAAATACAACATAGCTACCGGAACCGCAATCTGTCCCTGAGCTAAACGTTGCACTGGCAGTATAACTTATTCCATCCGCTGGGTCTGTTGGTGCACCGCCAGCCCTTGCAACCACAATTACTCCATCACCGGGCGTTCCGCCACGTGTCCAATTAACAACAATAGAATTATTGGTAACTGTTCCAAAGGCAGCAATAGTTGCCTGGGTTGTTGGATCGGTACAGGCGGAAGTTGGCGTAAAATAAACTTGATCAAATTCTGTTGAAATTATAGCATTAGCACCTGTGGAATGTAATGCAGCAACTCCAAGATATCCATTAGTAGCTGGAACTAAGGTATTATTTGTTGCACTCCCTTGGCTAACAGTAGTGTTTGCTGCACTGGGAACATCTGAGGCTATTGCTCCGGTTCCATTTGCTGTTGGTAATGTGGATGTATATATCGCCCAAGCCCCAACAGATGAACGTGTAACCCTAATGAGGAAACCAATATCTGTAATAGCATTAGTTGTGCCTCCGGATGATGTAATTACAGTGGAGCTAACAGCACCATTTACAACATATTCAAGTCTAATGTCATCTACACCTGTATCATCACCTATTGCGATTCTGTAACCATCAACAGTAGCGTTATTAAGTGTTGCTTCATTAGCATAAAGCCAAAAATAAGCTTGGTTAGCAGCTGTAAAAGCCTGAGCCCTTCTTCCAATAAAAAAATTCCATTCTTGGCTTGTTCCCCAATCACTGACTTGACTACTTAAATAATCTGTTTCGGCTACGGCTGGTCCGTTCAATCTTAAGGTATTGGATCCTGTAGCTCCGGCTGCCGCAGTACTGTTTGCGTCTATTGTCCAATAGGTAGTATTACCGCCCCAAACAGGTGATGTAGTAAAATTGCCATCAGAATAAGTGTCAAAAAGTGTCTGCCCCCACCCATTCAAGCTAATAGCAGAAAGTGCAAAAAAGCCAATCAAGAAATAAACAAAATGAATTGCAGCAGGTTTTCGGGGCCCGGGATGCCGGCGTAAGGGTGAGTGAACAGCCGGCTTTAGATATCTTTCAATCATTGCCATCATAAAAAGTAACACGATAGGGTTAGTAAAGTGCTATTTTTTAAGCCGGTTTCAGAGATGCGGGGCAGGGTAAATGCCCGGCAACCATCAAGGGTGTTCAGCGTTAAAAAATACTGTCAAATAATTCAAAAAACTGTTTAATATACCTTATGTACTATAAATTATTTTACAAATATAATCCATACCCCTTATTAATGCAAGTGTTTTAATGGAAAATTTTCAACAAATTAGACAAAGCTCAAAAATATATATACGAACTAAAATATGTCCCTGTTTTTATTTGTGGGAAACACTTAGATGAAAATTAAAAGAATTGCTTAATTGTTTAACGGTTCAATTGTACAAGATTGATAAAAAGTTTACAAGCAGACAAGTTGATAAGCTGACAAGCGAAGAATTAGCGGGTTAATATTTTCTTAGTGTTTCTATGTGTTTAATGCTAATAATGAACAGAAACACATAAGATGTGATGCGATGATGCGAATTACTTTGGGCTTGGAATTTGATTGGAGCTTTCAAAAAACATTCACCCGCTCCAACACCTGATATATCACATTTGACATCATATATTTTACAACGCAGATACGTCAAGGGGGCCATATGTAAAAATGTGCTTATCCAAATATGTATGCTATGACAACAATAGCTGCCATCATTGATAAATAAATGATCATAAGCGCATTTTCTTTCAGCATTGATCTCATTTGGTTTTCCTCCTGTTTTATGCTGTTACTAAATTACGCTAAAATAAGCAGGAAGTCAATCAGGCTGAGCCCTTAAGAGATTATAGGGGTTAATACGCATATAATTATGTGTGTATCTTTAGCCAGTATTATTCACAAAATATTTTATAATGCCATGTGGCAAGACAGGGAATATCGAATTTTAAATAAAAAAATAAAATTTATTTCATTGTTCGTTATTCATTATTCATTCAAAACCTGATGTCCACAGATATCTTCTGCCGGTCGTTCGGGTGCACCCTTGCTTTGAAGGTTTTGCCAAGAGCGCTTCTCATCAATTGTACTGTTTCGGAGGGAACAGGAATCTCTTTTTCTATTTTGTAAGGTTCTTCGCCCGGGATATATACCTCATAAATAATGGCAACGATTATCTTGAAATCCTCGCTCCTTCCTGTGTCTTTCATGTCCATCAGCAGAGCCATGGCTTCGATGCCGGATTTTTCAAGGAGGGTTCTGTCCTCTTCAGTCCAGTTTTTGCCGCCAACGGAAGGCATTTTTTCTGAAGCAACTCCGGATTCATCAAAAACTACAAGGTTTTTATCGCTTGCATCCACTTTTACGGGAAATTTAACCCCCGGTTGAAGCTGCGGCAGCGTGGTGCGGGGAACAATGGTATCAAAACTAACCTGGTAAGGAGGATTAGAGCCCTCTTCGATAAGCAGGGTCAGGTAAAGCAATGGCTGGTCGTTGATGGTGGTGATTCCCCCGCCGCTGTTTTCGCCGATCTTGAGCAAGGTGGCGGTCGCTGGTTTTCCTTTAGCGAGGACACTGGCAGCCAGTTTTCCGCTGCCCCAGAAAAAACTATAACCTTTGCCACCGAACATACCTTTGAAAACGCCGATAAACGGGAACAGCGAAAGCCCGAAAACCAATACCAGGGAAATGACTAGGAAAACGATCCATACATCCCTTCCTGCCCAGCCAACAATTTGCTCCTCGAAAACATTTACTAAAATTACCGGAATAGCCCCTGCAAAAGGTAAAATGAATCCCATGGCGAATTTTTTATTTTTCATTGTGTTGGATTTAAGCGAGAAATTTCAGAGGATAAAAATATATTTTTTTATAAAATTATAAAATAAATCAGATTAAGGTAACTATAAAAATCCTGCTTCGTATAATCCAAATTATAAAAGGTGCAATTCGAATAAAATGAAAAAGAAAGTTTTTTTAATAATATTTTTCTCGTTGGTGATAATTGGAATGGGTTATGGAATTTATAAGCTGAATAAAAAGGTAGAAACTAAAACAAAACAAATATCCGACCTTGAAAAAGCATCACTATCAGCTAACAGCCGCTATAACCAACTGATGTACACCAAGGATTCGCTGGCGTTTATCAATGTTCTTCTTTCAAAGTACCGTGTATTGACCGATGCCATGAAATACCGCGATTCGGTTCGTTTGCTGATGCAATATTCCGTTGGTGATGAGGTAATGCTGAAAAAAGATTCTTCCCGCGCTATTGTGAGCGATATTGTTATCGGCGGAAGCAAGCACGAATATTATATTAAGTATAAAATTTTGTTCAAAAACGGAGATGAGGAAATAATACTTCCCGAACTTCTTTATTAATTGGTTAAGTTTGTTTTGTGTTAAAAAAAGCCCGCATTCATTTGAATACGGGCTTTGTGTTTTTTTGAGTGGTGGTGAGGGACGGAATTGAACCGCCGACACACGGATTTTCAGTCCGTTGCTCTACCAACTGAGCTACCCCACCAAATTTAATTAGGGCTGCAAAGGTAAATAATTAATTTTTAAATCTACAAATTAATTTCCCCCGCAGAGTTAAAACCTTCAAAAAAATAAATAATCCTTACCTTTGAAGCACTGTTATACAAGAAACTTGGTAAAATCATGCATTTGTTTTAAGTCCCAAATTCAAAATTCCAAGCTCAAAATTCAAAGAGGGCTTGTAGCGATAGGATTTGGTTATTGAAATTTGGGAATTTGAGGCTTATATGAAGGATGCCTAAAATTATCCAGTTCACAGTATATATTTATGAACCTTGTAATTGACATAGGCAATACGCTGTTGAAATATGCAATTTTCAATGGGAAAAAAAATATTCACCAGGGAGTAACAGAATCAACAGATTTTTTTTCCGGAGGGGATTTTTTTTCTGATAATAAGGGTATTGAAAAAGCAATTGTTTCTTCAGTGCGTGCAATTCCCGAAAGTTTTTTATCAGGAATGAAATCATTTTGCCGTTTGCATATTCTGAACACCAAAACACGCCTCCCGTTTAAAAATTTATATAAAACCCCTGAAACTTTAGGCAATGACCGTATTGCAGGACTTGCCGGTGCTCATTCATTACATCCCGGAAAAAATGTTTTAATCATTGATGCGGGAACCTGTATCACCATTGATTTTTTGCATGCCAACGGCGAATATCTTGGCGGAACCATATCACCAGGCCTTGTTATGAAATTAAATGCCCTTCATACTTTTACAGGAAAACTTCCGTTAATTACCCTGCGCGAATTTAATGATGATTCCGGATACGACACCGAGACCTCCATTCTTGCAGGAATATTGAACGGAAGCATTGCCGAAACCGACAAGGCAATTGACAGGTACAAAGAAGAATATCCGGAACTTGTTGTTCTGTTGTGCGGAGGCGATGCATCTTTTTTGGCAAAGAGGCTAAAAAATAGCATCTTTGCAGTTCCCGATCTGGTTTTACTTGGGTTAAACGAATTACTTGAATGCAATGAAAGTTAAAAAAATTTTTTCCGGCACAATTTTGTTTTTTATACTGGCAGCCGCTTACCCACAAACACGTGTAAATTCGCCTTATACACGATACGGCATAGGCGATTTGCTGAACAGCAAATACATCCGTAATATTTCCATGGGGGGAATATCATTCGGTTACAGGAGCCCGTATTCGGTAAATTACAGCAATCCTGCTTCATATACTGCTTTTGATACATTATCATTTATGTTCGAATCGGGAGTCAACAGTTCTTTCACCCAGATGAAATCAAGTACGCAGGAACAATTGTCGAACTATACATCGCTTTCCTATCTCGTATTCGGTTTTCCCGTTACCAAATGGTGGGGTGCAAGTATTGGTTTATTACCATACAGCAGTGTAGGATATAACATTATAGATACTGAAAACCTGGAAAATGTAGGCTTGCTTAATTATTACTATGAAGGAGCCGGCGGTTTCAACCAGTTTTACGTTGGCAACGCCATAAGAATAAAGAATTTTTCTGTTGGCTGCAATGCCTCGCTTCTTTTTGGCTCTCTTGATAAAATATGTTCGGTAACCTTACCCGATTCTACTGATTTTCTAAGCGCAAAAATGCGTTACTCTACTGTTACCAATGATTTTCTTTTTAATTATGGCCTTCAGTACCAAAAAAAGTTAGGCAGTAAAATTAAAATGGTTGCAGGCCTGGCTTTCAATACTACCACAAACCTTAATTCGAAACAGGATACGCTGGCATACAGATATTTTTATAGTGAAACCTATGGTGAAACTATAAAAGATACAATTATCAATTCAATCGATAACAAAGGAACCATTACCCTTCCGCAAAGCATTGGCGCCGGGGCGACTTTCGGCTTTGGATATAAATGGCTTGTTGGCGCAGATTACCAGGTTCAGAACTGGAAAAATTATAAAGCTTTTGGCGAAAGCGATTTGTTGGAAAACAGCATGCAGGCTTCCATTGGAATGGAGTTCACACCCAATTACGCAGCCACTACCCAGCGCTGGAAACGTGCTCATTACCGCATGGGATTCCGTTACAATCAAACCTACCTGAAATTGCATGACACACAGCTTGACGAAATAGGGATATCCTTTGGACTCGGGCTACCGTTGAAAAAATCAAAAACCACCATGAACTTGGGCTTTGAAATCGGGCAGAGGGGCACCACTGATAATAACCTTATCAAGGAACGTTTTGCACGAGTTATTTTCAGCCTGTCGGTTCATGAATTCTGGTTCATAAAACGACGCTTTGATTAATAATGAAATATCCATGCAAACGGAAATTTACACAAATCATGATGAAAAAAATCAGACAAGATTTCCATTTTATCATGACAAAAGCATGGATATTCACGAGCAAGCAAGTGTTGCGGCAGTGGGAGCGAGTAACAAAAAATCACATTTTTTATCACTATGACTTTAAATGCATTCAAAATTTTATAGGGATGAATTATGAAATCAGAAAAATATTTTTTATCAAAACCATTTTTCCGGCGGTTGTGATGTGCTTTCTGTTTTCCTGCGAAAACGATATAAAGACAATAAATACCGTAGGAAATAAGGATTATCTGCCTGTGGAAACAGCCACCGATGTTGAAACCATTTACAGCGATTCAGGGCAAATTGTTGTGATCGTTAAGGCGCCGCAGCTCGACAGGTACGAAGGTGAAAAAACGTATGTGGAAATGCCTAAAGGTGTAAATGTTTTTTTCTACGATTCGGCCATGAACGTCAGGTCGAAACTTACCGCCAAATATGCCATAAGCTACGAAAAGGAAAAAATTATGGAAGCCAGGAACGATGTGGTGGTAGTAAATGAAAAACAGGAGCAGCTTAACACCGAACACCTGGTATGGGATCAGAAAAAAGCTATATTTTATTCTGACAAATTCGTTAAGATAAACACCGGTGAAATGATAATCTGGGGCGATGGCATGAATTCAGATGAACGCTTTGACAAATGGAAGATACTAAAAGTTAAAGGGTCTATCACCATTAACGAAGACGAATAATCCCTTCATGTTAAACTGGGAAATCATACTGGTCACCATGATCTGTTCCGCATTTTTTTCGGGAATGGAAATTGCATTTGTCACTTCGAACAAGCTGAAAACCGAACTCGATAAAAACAAAGGGTACCTTTCGGCACGCATCATTTCCCGGTTTCAGAAAGCGCCATCTGATTTTATTGCCACCATGCTTGTGGGCAACAGCATCTCGCTGGTAATATATGGTATAGTGATGGGAAATATTCTGCAGCCGTTTATTTTAAAAATATTTCCTGCAAACATATCTTCAGAATTTATGATAATGATTACGCAAACAATCATATCTACCCTGTTAATTCTGGTTACCGCCGAATTTCTTCCTAAAATATTATTCCGTATCAGACCCAATAATATTCTGAACTTTTTTGCAGTACCCGTATTTGTTGTTTATTACCTTCTTTATCCGGTTACTTTCATTACAATTTCTGTTTCTGAATTTTTACTGAAAATATTTTTCGGTATCAAGATAGTGGATCAGAAGCATGTGTTCGGCCCTGTTGACCTTGACAATTATGTGAAGGAATTTTTTCCTGATGCACGAAACGATGATGAACTGGAGCACGAAATACAGATTTTCCAGAATGCCATGGATTTCCCTGCGGTAAAACTGCGTGAATGCATGGTGCCGAGAACCGAAATTGTTGCCATCGACAGTCAGGATGAAATAAACAATCTTAAAAAGAGATTTATTGAAACCGGCCTTACAAAAATTCTTGTTTATAACGACAGCGTGGATAACATTACCGGATATGCGCATTCCTACGATATGTTCCGCAATCCGGCTACAATACAATCCATACTCCGGCCTGTGAGTTTTGTTCCCGAAACCATGCCGGCCAACGGCTTGCTTACTATCTTCATTCAGCAGCGCAGAAGCATGGCGGTTGTGGTGGATGAGTTTGGCAGCACTGCCGGAATGATTACCATGGAAGACGTGATTGAAGAAATATTCGGGGAAATTCACGACGAATTTGACGTGGAGGAACTCATCGAAAAACAAATGAATGAAACAGAATTTCTTTTTTCGGGCCGCCTTGAAATTGATTATATCAATGAAAAATACAGGATTGAGCTTCCTGAATCGGACGATTACGAAACCCTTTCCGGACTAATAATGCACTTCCACCAAAGCATTCCTCAGAAAAACGAAAAGATTGAAATAGGCAACTTCGTTTTTACAATCCAGCAGGTAAGTAAAACGCGCATTGAGCAGGTGCATATTATAATATACAAATGAAAAGAAACCGCATATTTTACTAAATCCCAAATTCCAAGCTCCAAATTCCAAATTTCAAGAGGATTTATATTTAAGGCATTAGTTCTTTGGGATTTTGAGCTTGGGACTCTTGGTACTTTCAAAGTATAACACAATGAATTTCAGAAATCTTATTAATTATTTTCTATTTCTAATTAATAATTCTAAATTTGCACCCTTATTTTAATACAGCATACTTATGGCTATTATTGGTAAAATTCGCAAAAGAGGCGGGATAATCGTTATCATTATAGGTATTGCCCTTGCAGCATTTGTCCTTGGTGATTTTTTTTCACCAGGCAAAGGCAGTCAAGGCAATAAAACAAACCTTGGCGAAATATGCGGTGAAAAAATTACATATCTGAATTTTGAAAAACAGGTGGATGCACAGATTGACCTTGTGAAGCAGCAAACGGGAGAAGAAAATCTTACAGCGGAACAGATTTTTCAGATCAGGGATGAATTATGGACAAAACTGGAGCGTGATTTTATCCTGAAGCAGGAATATGATGAACTGGGCCTGGCCATTGATCATGATGACGGCAACCCCGCCGGCATCAGCCCTGATGAATTATCTGACCTTATCCAGGGAAATGAGCCGCATCAGTATATCATACAAAATTTTACCGATCCGCAAACCGGGGAATTTAACGTGGCCAATGTACGCATGTTTATGCAGAACCTCGAACAAAGCGAGCTGAAAAATCCCGGCACCAAGGCATTATGGGAAAACCTTCTTGAAACGATCCGGTCTGATCGGATTTATACAAAATACCTGAACCTTATAAAGCAGGGTTACTACATGCCCACGGCCCTGGCCCAAAAAGATTATGAACAGAAAAACACAAAAGCAGTTTTTCGCTTCATAGCAAAAAAATATTCAAATATTCCCGACAATTCTGTTACTGTTTCCGATGCCGATTATCAGAAATATTATGACGCTCATAAGCAGGAATATGTTATTGAAGACGCATCAAGGGACATAGAATATATTTCGTACGATGTGGAACCCTCTGACAGCGATATTGCATTTGCCACACGCGAAATAGAGAGCATATACAAAGATTTAATAACACAGGAAGAGAAAGACATTCCTTTGTTTGTCACAAAATATTCCGATGATTCATACGACAGTTCATTTTATAAAAAAGGTGTGCTTACCGCCGAACTCGATACCATTATTTTCAGTGCAAAGAAAGGCGATGTTCTGGGTCCTTATTTTACCGAGGATGTGTTTACTGTTGCAAGAGTTATGGAATTCCAGGAAAGGCCTGACTCCATGAGGGCAAGCCACATATTAATTGCTTATACAGGTTCTACCAGGGCTGCTGAAACGGTTACACGAACTAAAGAACAGGCTGAAAAAATTGTTGACAGCTTAATTACAGTTTTGAATAAAACACCGAAGCAGTTTGATACTGTTGCTAAAACATTATCGGACGATCCTACTGCTGCAACAAAAGCCGGAGACCTCGACTGGTTTGCTGACGGGGCTATGGTGGGTCCTTTCAATGAGGCCTGCGTAACAGGAAAAATTGACGAACTGCAGAAAGTGGAAACCCCTTTTGGCTACCATATTGTTAAAGTTACCGGCAAAAAGGAAAATGTAAACAAAGTCCGGCTTGCAGTAATTACCCGCAAAGTAGAACCCAGTAAAGAAACTTACCAGACTCAGTACGACCTGGCAAGCAAGTTTGCAGGTGAAAATACCACTTCCGAGAAGTATGAAAAAGCGGTTATCGACAGCAAGCTGAATAAACGTCTTGCTGAAAACTTAACTGCAATGAGCAACATAATCACGGGGCTTGAATCGCCCAGGGAAATTGTAAAATGGGCTTATGCCGAAACCACTAAAAAAGGGGATGTGTCGGGCGTTTTCGATCTGCAAACAAAATATGTGGTTGCCTGCCTGAAAGAAGTCAGAGCAAAAGGCATTCCTTTGCTTGAGGAAGTGAAAACCCAAATGGAACCTTATGTAAAACGCGAAAAGAAAGCGGAAACACTTATCAGCCAGATTAAAGCATTGGCAACAACAGGCGTAACACTGGATGTGCTGGCCGAAAAACTAGACAGCGTTAGTGTTGACACTCTTGATTATATTACGTTTTCTTCGTATTCAATTCCCGGCTACGGACCCGAACCGGAAATTATAGGCACCTTATTCACGCTGAAAGAAAATGTTTTATCCGATCCGCTTAAAGGCAAGTCCGCTGTTTATGTTCTGCACCTCGACAGCATTATTAAAGCCCCCGAAGTGAAAAATTATAAAACAAACATATCACAGGCTCTCATCACATTCAAAAGCAGGGTTACCTATGATGTTTACAATGCACTTGAAAAGAAAGCCGTTATTGAAGATAACAGGATATTGTTTTATTAATTTCGTGTAATACCATTAAGACCTATAATATAATTTTCGTTTTTATACCCACCCCTGTACTTCTTCCACTGCGGGCAGGTGAAGGGACGTGATTATGGTATATTAAAAATCTTTACTTTTTTTGCTGTTCTGTTTTTCGCTGGTGCGTATTATTTCGAAACGCGATTTTAATTTCAGGAACCATTTTTCATATAATTCGAAGCTTATTACCGGGATGATAACGGATAAGGAAAACATCAGTCCGAAAAAAACATAAATATTCGAAATATCATAGGTCAGCATTATTTTTTTTATCACAATGCTCAGCAGAATATTATGATATATATAAATGCCGTAAGATATTTTACCGAAATAATGAAAGATGTTCTTTTTCCTGACAAGCAGTTTTGCATCAGGGTTAAAAAGATAATTGAGCATGGCAAATCCAGCTATCAGCAGGTATATATAATTTTTAAAACATACAGCATAAATATTGCGGCAGTCAACCACTACATCGGTGGCAAAAAGTGTCAGGAAAATAAGGTATAGCAGAAGACGTATTGAGCCATGCACATGGATTCGTATCGGCTTTATGGAATGCAGGTATCCGAAAATGGCGCCAAGCACCAATGCATCCATACGCGAAAAGGTATTTAAATAAAGCACCCAGTTAGGTTCGGGGTCGGTAAGCATGGTATATGCCCTGAATGCTATACTTAATGTTATCAGCAGTCCGAATGTAGCTGGAAGTCTTTTGTTTGGAACAAATGCAATAATCAGCGGCCATGCCACATAAAAATGTTCTTCAATGCATATCGACCAGAAATGAGCAAACGGATAGGTCCATTGTTCGGTGTGTATGGCATGAAAATTATTGTAAAATAAAAGGTTCGGAATGTAATCGGGCTGCGGGTTGCCAAGCCAGTTCACTATGAACGGGGCAACAGCAATTGCCAGGTAATAGAGCGGCCATATCCTGAGTATCCTGCGGATATAAAATTTTTTAAAATCAATTTTACCGAAACTTATTTTTTCTTTCATTAGCAGGTAGGTAATAAGGAAGCCGCTTATCATAAAAAACATATCCACCCCGAAGCCGAAGTTTTCGATAAAGCGGTTCATGTAAAAACCAAATCCGCTAAGCGTGCTGTATGTCCCGCTGCTCATAAAACCCGGATATCCCCACCAGCCAATCCACCCTAGGTAGCTGTGATGAATCACAATCATGAATGCGGCAATGAACCTGAAAAGATCAAGGTTCTTTATATAAACTGAAGAATTGAGGTTATTCATTTTATAAATATTTCAAAAATAGGATTTTTATCATCCTCTGTTTTAAAATTTTAAAATTAAATGTAGATTTGCACTCATGAACAGATCACCCATTTATTTTATTAATATAGCTTTTTTGAAATTATTTTCATTTCTGGTTTTTCTGATTTCATTAAATTCTCTTGCGCAAAACGAAAAGGCTGTTTATTATTACGGAGCTTTTCAGGAAGGAGCCATTGTACGGTTATTCAGCGATAAGGTGAACATATTATCGGAACCTTCGATCAGTGCGGACAGCATTTTCAGTCTTTCTGCCGGCGCTCCTCTTGTCATCGTTAATGAAACTGATGGATCGTACAAGCAAAATGGCGTTGTTGCAAACTGGTACGAGGTAATTTATACTGAAGGCAGTAATGAAAAATCCGGTTTTGTATGGGGGGGTTCATTGTCGTTATCTTCTATTGAAATTACAGGAACAAATGGCAGCAAAGGTGACATTTTCATATACGGCATCACTGCATACGACACCCTGAAAAATAATTTTATATCGGAAGCAAGAATAATCAGGAATAATTCTTTACTGTCTGCTGTGTGTTTTGATGCTATTTATACGGCATTTGTCACAAACGGGGAATATGGTTATACTGTGGAAAGTGAATTAATGGGATGCAGGGATTTTAAAAATACCTGTAATATTATCAAAATTACCTTTACTTATGAGGCTTGTGCATACACAAACGGCGATGTGCTCCTTTTCTGGAACGGCAAAGAACTAATTTATGGGGCTGAAGCCATTGATGTTTCGGATGCCGGAGCGTTCAGTTTTAAAAGCGAGTTCGTATTTCCTGATGAAACAGAAAAAAATGATTTATTACAAAAAGGAGAGAAGAATAAACTGATTATCATTGAAACCAACCTGACCCTCGATAGCGATAACAACATTACCGAATCAAAAATAAATAAAAGAATTTTTAAATGGACAGGAACCCGGCTGGTCGAGAAACGGAAAAAGAATTAAATTGATTCAAAATGCATTTATTCACCTGTTAAAATAAATTTCTTAATTTAGAACACTTAATAAAACAACTATATCGGAAGAAGTTCCCGAAACCAGAAGTTTGCCCGAAAATACTTACCGCGAGCTGAAACAGGGCGAAGAATACAAACCCGCAATGCCCGCCGGCAGCCTGTTTCCCGAAGCAACACTTTGGACGGCAGGAATGGGTATTTTAGTGGTGCTGATTTTTTCAGTTAATTAAGAAACTGTTTTGATTTTTAAATGAACGTATAAATTTTAAATCTAAAATATTTTGTCCGCCAATTGGCAGATTAGAATTTTAATTGTAAGACACTAAACGACTATGAAAAAACAAATTTTATTATTAGTGGCAATTATAGCTATTGACTATAATGTTTTTGCCCAGTGGCAACAAACCAGTTGTCCTGATGATGGTTACATCAATTGCTTAGCTGTCAGCGGATCGAATATTTTTGCTGGTACAGGCGGTTATGGAATATTTTTATCCACCAATAACGGCACAAGCTGGACTGCTGTAAATAATGGATTGAGTAATCCGGGTATAACATCATTAGCAATAAACGGTGCAAATATTTTTGCAGGAACTATAACCGGCGGTGTATTTCTCTCCTCCAACAATGGCACAAGCTGGACTGCGATCAATAATGGTCTGACAAATACTACGGTCATGTCAATAGCAACAAGCGGAACAAATATTTTTGCAGGGACAGACGGAGGTGTTTTTTTATCAACTAATAATGGTGCAAGCTGGATAGCAAGAAATAATGGTTTGACAAATACTCATATAAGATCGATAGTCATAAGCGGCACAAATATTTTTGCCGGAACCTGGAATGACGGAGGTGTCTTTTTAACCGTTGATAGTGGCGCAAATTGGACAGCTGTTAATAATGGCATAACAAATAAATTTATATATTCTTTGATTATAAACGGTACAAATATTTTTGCAGGAACCGGTGGCGGTGGTATATTTTTATCAACCAATAATGGCGCCAGCTGGACAGCAGTAAACAATGGACTGGTAAGCACAACTGTCCAGGCATTTGCTGTAACCGGAACAAATATTTTTGTCGGGACATTCAGTGGAGGTGTGTATTTTTCAACAAATAATGGTTCAAACTGGACATACGCTAATACCGGCCTGACAAATATGTTTATTTATTCATTGGTTATAAGCGGAACAAATATTTTTGCAGGTACAAATACTGCGGGGGTTTGGAAGCGTTCGCTATCAGATATACTGTGGATAGAGGAGACCAATAATAATAACATTTCTGTTCATCCCAATCCTGTTACAAATTATATTACTGTTGAAAATGCTGATTTTAGCACGAAAGATGTGATTTCAATATATAACTACAATGGACAGATGCTCATACAGCAAACTATGCAACAATCAAAAACCAAAATCGATATTTCATCCCTTGCCAAAGGCCTGTATTTACTGAAGGTTGAGAATGAAGATGCCGTGCCTGCCGGCAGGCAGGGAATTGAAGCAGAAAAGTTTATTAAAGAATAATTTTTTTTACCATAACCTTACAAAGCTGCAAAAACAATAAAACTATTAACATAAACGATTATGAAAAAACAAATTATATTATTAGTTGCAGTCATAGCTATCGGCTATAACGTTTTTGCCCAATGGCAGCAAACAAGCGGACCCGGAGGCGGGACGGTAAACTGTATTACCATAAGCGGGATAAATATTTTTGCAGGAACTGATGGCGGCGGTGCTCTCTTATCCACCAATAATGGAACAAACTGGACAGTGGTGAATAATGGATTAACAAATACAACTGTCAATACTGTAGCTATAAGCGTGACAAATGTTTTTGCAGGAACTGATGGCGGCGGAGTTTTCTTATCCACCAATAATGGTGCAAGCTGGACAGCGGTGAATACCGGCCTGACAAATGCCACTGTCAACACCTTAGCCATAAGCGGTACAAATGTTTTTGCAGGAACTGATGGCGGCGGAGTTTTCTTATCAACCAATAATGGTACAAGCTGGGCAGCGGTGAATACCGGCTTGACAAATACCACTGTCAACTCCTTAGCCATAAGCGGAACAAATATTTTTGCAGGAACTGATAGCAGCGGAGTTTTCTTATCAACCAATAATGGTACAAACTGGGCAGCGGTGAATACCGGCTTGACTAATACTACTGTCACCTCATTTGCCATAAGCGGGATAAATATTTTTGCAGGAACTAATGGCGGCGGAGTTTTCTTATCAACTAATAATGGTACAAGCTGGACAGCGGTAAATACCGGATTATTCAATAATAATATCCTGTCGTTAGCCATAAGCGGGACAAATATTGTTACAGGAACTAATGGCGGCGGAGTTTTCTTATCAACTAATAATGGTACAAGCTGGACCCCTGCGAATATTGGTCTGACTTCTATTACCTATGCCTTAGCCATAAGCGGGACAAATGTTTTTGCAGGAACTAATGGCAGTGGAGTTTTCTTATCAACCAATGGCTGCTCAAGCTGGATTGCGGTGAATAATGGGTTTGCAAATACAAAAGTTTTCGCATTAGCGTTAAGCAGCACCGGTATTTTTGCAGGGACTTATGGCAACGGAGCATTTTTAACGATCAATGATGGCTCAAGCTGGGCTGTGAAGAATACCGGTTTGACAAATACTTATATCAATACCTTAGCCATTAGCGACACAAATATTTTTGCAGGAACATGGTGGGGTGGAGGAATATTTTTATCAACCAATAATGGCTCAAGCTGGACAGCGGTAAATAATGGATTGACTTATACCAGTGTAGTTAATACGATAGCCATAAGCGGGCCAAATATTTTTGCAGGAACTTATAACAACGGAATATTTTTATCAACCGATAATGGTGCAAGCTGGACGGCGGTGAATAATGGATTGTCAAGTACTACTGTCAACACCATAGCCATAGACGGGATAAATATTTTTGTGGGAACTAATGGCGGAGGCGTTTTCTTGTCCACTAATAACGGAACAAGCTGGACAGCGGTGAATACCGGCTTAACAAATACTACTGTCACATCATTAGCTATAAGCGGGACAAATATTTTTGCGGGAACCAATTATGGCGGAGTATTTTTATCCACCAATGACGGCGCAAGCTGGACGGAGGTGAATAATGGTTTCCCGATAAATACCAAGGTTTATTCAATTGCCGTAAGCGGGTTGAAAACATTTGCAGGAACTGATGCGGGAATATTTGTATCAGCAAATAACGGAACAAGCTGGGTTGCGGCAAATGACGGGTTGGCAATTATTGATATCCGGTCCATAATAGTAAGCGGGGTATATGTTTTTGCAGGTACATATGGCAGTGGTGTTTGGAAACGCCCACTGTCGGAAATGACAGGAATGGAAGAAGAAAATGAAAGTAATGAAATAGTTTTATTCCCTAATCCTGCAAGCTATCATTTTACTTTAGAGTTCCGGAACCCATATGTTTTACAAAACAGTATAGCAACAATTTTCAATATTCAGGGAAAGAAACTTTTACAACAATCATTATATCAACCCAAAACCAAAATCGACATTTCGTCCCTTACCAAAGGCATATATTTCATTAGAATTGAGAATACGGATGGAATGATAGTTAAGAAATTTATTAGAGAATAAAAAAAGGAACTAAGAAACTGTTTTGAATTTCCTTATTTTTAAAATATATAGCTATTACTAATGTTGCATACCTAACGGCACGCTTGTATTTTTTTTTTACTGACCCTACGGGTCATCCCGTCAGGGATGAAATATTGGTAAAATCATGAAAAACGTTATAATTAGAAGTTCTGTCAGGAACGAAATAAAAAATCAAAAACAAATTTTCAATAAATTCAAAACAGTTTCTTAATCTTGTATCAGTTAAATTATTCAGATTAAAATAATTTTTATAGCTTAGACCTTTTAAAAAAAAACACTATGTCAGAACATATTCCCGAAACCAAAAGTTTGCCCGAAAATGCTTACCGCGAGCTGAAAGAGGGCGAAGAATATAAACCTGTAATGCCCGCCGGCAGCCCGTTTCCAGAAGTAACACTCTGGTCTGTAGGGATGGGTATTTTAATGGCGCTGATTTTTTCAGCTGCTGCCGCCTATTCCGGATTAAAGATCGGGCAGGTGTTTGAAGCCGCCATCCCCATTTCAATTATCGCTGTGGGGGCATCAGCGGCCGCACGCAGAAAAAACGCACTGGGGCAGAACGTAATTATCCAAAGTATCGGCGCATGTTCCGGCGTTATTGTTGCCGGAGCTGTTTTTACAATTCCCGGGCTTTATATACTTCAGTCAAAGTATCCGGAAATTACCGTTGATTTCTGGCAGATATTTTTCTCATCGCTGCTCGGGGGGTTCCTTGGAATTCTTTTCCTTATACCCTTCCGTAAATATTTTGTGAAAGATCAGCATGGCAAACTTCCTTTCCCGGAAGCTACAGCCACCACAGAGATCCTGATGACAGGCGAAAAAGGTGGAAGCGGGGCACGGTTGCTTATTGTAAGCGGACTGATCGGAGGCGTTTTTGATTTTGCATTTACTTATTTAAAACTCTGGGGTGAAATAATTACTTCAAAAGTTTTACCATATGGAACTGAACTTGCAGAAAAAACCAAAATTGTTTTTAAACTGAATGTGAGCGCCCTTATATTCAGCTTTGGCTACCTTATTGGCCTCAGATATGCACTGATCATTACAGTAGGTTCATTATTGTCATGGTTCGTCTTTATCCCATTAGTCAATGAAATCGGAAATATTGTTGCATCGCTGAACGGAGGCGTGAATCCTTTTGGAGCCTTGTCAGCCGAGATTATTTTCAAAACCTATGTGCGGCCGATAGGTATCGGAGCTATTGCTATGGCGGGAATTATTGGCATTATTAAATCATCCGGTGTAATCGGAGGCGCGTTTAAACTTGCTTTTGGAATGGGGGCAAAAACTCATGCCGATCATAAAATTGAAAGAACCCAGAAAGACCTGAAAATGTCGTTTGTGATGCTGTTCCTTTTCCTGACACTTGTTGCTGTTTTCCTTTTCCTTATTCTCGGAGTGCATATCACCTTTGTTCAGGCAATCGTTGCATTGCTTACCATTCTCATTATTTCCTTTTTGTTTACAACAGTCGCAGCGAATGCAATTGCAATTGTTGGAACCAATCCTGTATCCGGCATGACGCTGATGACATTGATATTATCTTCTGTAGTGCTGGTTTCCGTTGGTCTAAAAGGATGGCAGGGAATGGTAAGTTCGCTTATAATAGGAGGTATTGTGTGTACTGCGCTTTCCATGGCAGGAGGTTTTATAACCGACTTAAAAGTGGGCTATTGGCTGGGAACCACGCCGGCAAAACAGCAATCATACAAATTCCTCGGAACACTGGTTTCTGCTGCTACTGTGGGATTTGTAATTTTCATTTTGAACCGGGTTTTTGGTTTTGTACAGACAAGTGAACACGATAACCCGATGGTTGCACCCCAGGCAAACGCTATGGCTGCTATAATTGAGCCCTTAATGTCGGGAAGCGGCGTCAGCTGGATACTGCTCGCTATTGGCGCATTCATTTCAATTCTTGTGAACTGGTTAAAAATATCACCCCTGGCTTTTGCTCTTGGAATGTTCATCCCGCTTGATCTCAACACGCCGCTTGTTGTAGGCGGGTTGCTGAATCACTGGTTCAACAAGAGTTCTAAGAATAAAAAGTTGGTAAATGCAAGAAACCAGCGCGGAATTTTAATTTCTTCAGGATTCATTGCTGGTGCCGCCTTATTTGGAGTCATTGGAGCGATAATTTTATTTATCACAGGTAAAGAAGATTCAATGAATTTGATTGACTGGAGCAAAATATCCAACGGAGAGACCATATCACAGATTTTGGCATTTGTTGCATTCGCAATATTGATTTGTTATTTTATCTGGGAATCGTTCCGTGCAAAAGAA
>JAZDMF010000042.1:0-10939 GCA_043801235.1 Bacteroidota bacterium
AGAACATGTGATCGGAAAAATAAAAGTGTTCAGAATTATGGCAGAACGCTACAGAAATAGACGAAAATATCATGATTTGAGAATGAAGCTAATCTGCGGTATCATTAATTTTGAAAGGATATGACTAACGCAAGAGGTCTACTTTATAAAATGTATGGTTTTATCCCGTTTATTGTATAATAAACCCATTGCCTGAAAAAATGGCAGGCACTTCTTGATTTTATTATGTATTATAAAAAACTGTCCGAACTATTAATAATCTAAATTTTACTTTTATGAAATTAAAAAATATCATTCTTTCAGGTCAATTTGTTTTTTTCAGCTTTGTTACAATTGCTCAATGGAACACTGACCCTTCGTTAAATACTCCGGTTTCTGTTGCTTCAAATGACCAGCAGGATGTAAGGGTTATCAGCGATGGCAAAGGTGGAGCAATTACCACATGGTGTGATTACCGCAATGATATCGTAAACGGCGACATTTATGCACAACGAATAAACTCACAGGGTGTAGCTATGTGGACTGCAAATGGAGTTACAATCTGCACTGACGCTAATCATCAGACAACACCTGCTATTGTTGAATACGGTTCAGGCGAAGCAATCATTGTCTGGCAGGACTGGCGCAGTGGCGATAGAGACATTTATGCTCAACGCATTGATTCAACAGGAACAATTCAATGGGCAAATAATGGGGTTGCGGTAATTGCTAAGTCGTATGAACAACAAAATCCAAAACATGTGAGTGATGGTTCAAACGGAGTTATTATTGTTTGGCAGGACTCTGTTAACGGTAACTGGGATATTTATGCTCAGCGGATAAATTCAAACGGAACTGCCCAATGGGTATCCGGAGGCGCTGCAATATGCACTGCCATAGGAGACCAGATTAATCCGAAAATTGAGACAGATGATCAGGGTGGTGCAATTATTACCTGGCAGGATAAACGCAATGGCGCTGATTATGATATTTATGCCCAAAGAATCAACTCTTCAGGAGTAGTTCAATGGACAAGTAATGGCGTTTCTATTTGCGTTGTTGCTTATTCACAAATAAATCCGAAAATAGAACCTGATGGCTCGGGAGGCGCTATTATTGCATGGCAGGACAAAAAAAATGGTGTTGATTATGATATAGCTGCTCAACGAATTAACGCTTCGGGTCTTGTTCAATGGATAAGTAATGGCGTTCCGGTATGCACTGCAACCGGCTCACAAAGCGCCATTGACTTAAAAACAGAAAATATTAATGGTGCAATTATTACATGGAAAGATGCACGTAACGGTACTTCTGATTATGATATTTACGCACAGTATGTAAATTTAAGCGGAACAGCCCAATGGGCTGCTAATGGAGTTGCAATTTCTTCTGCCATATCTGATCAGATTAATCCTAACATTGTGGACAACGGCAACGGCGGGTCGATTATCGTTTGGGAAAGCGATCAAAACGGACAGGGTAATTCAGATATATATGGTCAGCTCATAAATGCTTCAGGTACGATACAATGGACTAATAATGGTGTTGCTGTTGCAACTGCCGACAGTAACCAAACAGACGTAAAGCATGTTTCCGATGGTAACGGCGGTGCTATATTTGTCTGGCAGGATAAACGTTCAGGGAATTTTGATATTTATGCTCATCATCTTAATTCTGATGGTACCGCTTTTATCACTGATGCAAATCGGATTTCCGAACAAATCATCATTCAGGTTTTTCCAAATCCATTTACAACATCAGCAACAATGTTTATTACAGGAGAAAAAAATGGAAAAATTTCTGATAAAATTATAGAATTAACTATTTATGATATTTTGGGGAAAAGCTATAAAAAAATCATCCCTTCATCTGCTCAATTCATAAGCGAAAATAAAATTGAAATTAAACTGACAAGGGATAATCTTCCTGCAGGTATGTATTTTTATCAACTTAAAAATGATATAGAAACTATTGGCAGAGGGAAATTTATTATTCTTTGAAAACTTTGAAATTTATGTAAATGGAATCAACCTTAAAAGAACTTAATGATTTTCAGCCCATCAGTTTGCAGGAAATGGATAATGTGAAACTGATGGACAGGCGTGATACTAAATTCATCTTTAAAATAGATATTTTGCCTGCCATCCTGAAAGAAGCAAAAAAATATTATAAAGTATTAGAAATAGACAATAATAAAATCCAGAACTACTCATCTCTATATTTTGACACTGATTATTTTAAATTTTATACAGACCATCATAATGGAAAGATGAACCGGCATAAAGTGCGTTTCAGGGAATATACCGACTCTAAATTGCATTTCCTGGAAGTAAAATTCAAAAATAACATAGGCTATACACGAAAAAAAAGAATTGAGATTCCTGAAGAAATATTTCAGCGAGGCACATTATCAGACGATGAAATGGGATTTGTAGAGGAACGCTTAAAATATAATCCTGAACATTTATCACCAAAACTTTCTGTCAAATATTCCCGCATCACTTTGGTGCATTACGGATTAAAAGAACGTGCAACAATTGATTTAAATTTATCTTACAAAAACAACTCTCAAAAAAAAGAATTTAATGGAATGATAATCTTAGAAGTTAAGCAAGATAAATTATCTTTGCAATCGGACATTATACAAATAATGCGGAAATACAGGATAAATAATGTTAGAATCAGTAAATATTGCCTTGGAATTAATTCACTTTTCCCATTTGTAAAATACAACCGTTTCAAACCAAAAATTATGGCGGTTGAAAAATTATGTTTTATTAAAAATTAAAAATATCTTTATGAAAACCCTATTATCAGGATTTCTGAATCCCTTTTTACAAACAACCGATCCATTTACAGATGATGCCAGAATAGATACACAACCGGCAGAAGACACCTTTAATATTTTTAATATACCAATATTTGACTCCGTTGATTTCTCCGAATTGATGATGCGTTTTGGTATTAATTTATTTTTGGCATTTATCATTGTTCGTTTTGTTTACTTTCCTTTTAATAATAGAAGTAAAGAGCAGATATTTACGCTTATTCTTTTTAATACCGTAATCTTTTTTGTTTGCGCCATAATGAGAAATTTAACCATACAGATTGGATTTGCTTTTGGACTCTTTGCCTTATTCGGATTACTACGTTACCGCACTATGCCGATACCTATTAAAGATTTGACCTATCTTTTTATTCTTATATGTATGGGAATGATCAATGCTATGTTCTATCGCCGCATAACCTATGCAGAGTTTCTCGGTGCAGATGTTTTGATCATAATAGTTGCTTTCACTCTTGAAAAAATTATTGCCCGCAAAAAAGAACATTCCAAACGAATAAATTACGAAAAAATAGATTTAATTAAACCGGAAAAACATGATGAATTGATAGAAGATTTAAAAAAACGGACGGGATTAAATGTTCATAGAATATCAATAGAAAGAATAAATTTTTTGAGAGATACAGCGAGAATCTGGATATATTACTACGAAGAAAAAGATAATAAGAAGGAATAAAATGTTAATGAAATTTCTAAATGCTATTATTCTCTTTTTCCAAAGGGATGCTTTTGGCAAATGCAAATATTTAAAAAATCCAAAATTTAATAATTTTGCCTGCCTGACGGCGAGGCAGGCACTCTGCACTCTGCACTCTGCAATTCACTTTATTATTTGCCTGTTTTTCTTACTGCTCGTTTTATTTCCAGCATCTTCCTCTTCACAGGTGAACGATGCCAGCCTGTGGCTGAGCCTCAATGCCGAAAAAAAAATCACACAGGCTTTATCAGCCACACTTTCGCAGGAATTCCGGATGAATGAAAATATTGGTGAACTCGGAACATTTTTTACTGATGCCGGAATTGCATATAAAATCAACACTATTCTCAAGGTATCTGCCAATTACAGGTTTACCAATAAACGCCGGCTTGATGATTCGTACAGCAAACGCCACCGTTATTATATTGATATTGCAATCCGAAAGAAATTCAAACCTTTTGCTCCATCGTTTCGAACCCGTTTTCAAAGCCAGTATACTGATGTGAATTGCAGCCCTGATGGAAAAATCCCTGATTATTATTCGAGGAATAAACTCACATTGAAATTCGATTTTGATAAAAAATATGCTCCTTATTTATATACAGAATTATACAGTCCTTTTTTTTCCGGAAAAGGATTTTACATTGACAATGCCCGCTATTGCGCCGGCATTGAATACCAACTGAACCGCATGCATGGATTCGATTTTTTTTACATGATTCAACAGGAATATAATGTTAATAATCCCGAGACGGATTATGTAATCGGGATTGGATATTTTTTAACTCTATGAAAAATACTTCTGTTTTATCAATTCGGACGGAACATTCACCAGGTATAATTTTTCAGTAGCTCGTGTTACTGCCGTATACAACCATCTGACAAATTCCGTATCAAAATTTTTATCGGTAACGTATCCGAAATCAACAAACACCGCTTTCCATTGCCCGCCCTGTGCTTTATGACAAGTAACAGCATAAGCGAACTTTACCTGCAAAGCATTAAAATATTTGTTCTCGCGCACCTTCATCATTCGTTTTCGCTTTTCAGGAATTTCCTGGTAGTCCTCAAGAATGCTTTCGTAAAGTTTTTTACTTTCAGAATAATTAAGCGCTGGCTGCTCTGAATGTATTGTGTCAAGCAGAAGTATAACATCCATTGAGTGTTCGTCGGGATAATCAGTAAGTTTCATTCTGGCTTCAGCAAAACGAAATCCGTAAAGTTCCATATTGCTTTTCACCCGTTGAATTTCAAGCATCTCTCCATTTGCTATAAACGTTGCAGCAGAAGTTTCAGGAAGCCAGAAATAATTATTTTTCACCACCATCATCAGGTCGCCGCCGGTAAGTTCCGCATCACGGCCAAGTATACGGACTCTTATCTGTTCGTTAAAAATATTGGCACGTTTGTTCGATCTGCAAATAATAATTGTTTCTTCTCCTCCATATTGTGTGTATGCCTGTTGGATCGCATCTTCCAGTTCAGCGCCATCAATAAAATTCACATCAGGAAACTTTTTAATTTTCAAACCGGCAATATTTTTTTTCAGCGAGGATGAGTTCAATAATTTCCTGATGATAGTCGCATTCTCAAGTATTCCGGAATCGCTTTCCTGTCGCACCACTTCGGTAAGTTCATAGGAACGGATGTGAATACCAAACGTTGTTTTCAAATACTTCAAATCAAGAGCAGGACTGATGTTCATTCCCACCGGGGGCAACTGGGCTGTATCTCCTATCAGAATAAGGCGGCAGTTGCTGCCGGTGAATACATATTCCATAAGGTCGTCGAGCAACGATCTGCCTGAAAAAAAACCGGAACTTTCAACAGAATTATTCTGAATCATTGATGCTTCATCTACTATAAATAAGGTGTTTTTATGATAATTCGGCATAAGCAACATATGCATCAAACCATCAGCGCCTGTCCGCAGCTTGTATATTTTTTTATGAATGGTAAATGCCGCCCTCGAAGAATACCGTGAAAGAACTTTGGCCGATCTGCCAGTGGGGGCAAGCAAAACATAACCATGCTCATGTTTTTCCAGAACATTAACAATAGATCTTACAATAGATGTTTTTCCCGTTCCTGCATAACCTTTCATTACGAGAATGTTTCCCTCCTCCCTGTCAAGCAGAAATTCAGCTGCAAGCTTTAAAAATTCCGACTGACCTGATGTAGGAGTATATGCAAAGCTTTCATGAAGAAGGCGGGTGAGTTCGGTAACAGTCATAATAATGGAAATAAACGTAAAGCAAAGTTCTCAATTATTTTCAATAATGAACACCGAATATCCAATGATGAATTATAAAGTGCTATACTAAAAACGGGGTACTTGCCTGCGGCAGGCAGGAATTTGTACATTTTTAGAATAAAATATAGAATGTAAAATGTTCAATGTAGAATGTAGATTTTCAATTCTATATTGGATATTCATTATTCTACATTCTGCATTTTTTTGGTATTTAAAATGCAATAATTTAACCCATGTGCTGTATAATATATCAGAAAGGATAACCGATACCAAAATTGATGGTAAAATCGGAAGGCTTTATATATTTAAAAACCCAGCGTTGCCCCTCTGGCTTGGCAGGATCTACTACTCTAATTCCGAAATCTAGACGCAGAATAAAAAAACTGAAATCGAACCTTAAGCCAAAACCAGTACCCACAGCAATCTGTTGATAAAAAGAAGAAGTGAATTCGGCATCGGTCATATTATCATTTTTTTTATTGAGCCAGATATTTCCGGCATCAATAAATAAAGCGCTCTTTAAAAAACTGTATACAGGAAAGCGGTATTCCAGATTACCTAAAAGATTAATGTCGCCTGTATGGTTCAGCTGAGTTTGAGAAGTATCACAATATGCACCGGGTCCCAGTGTATAAATTTTCCATGCTCTCATTCCATTGGCGCCACCTGAAAAAAAGCTTTTTTCAAAAGGAAGGACTTTGGAATTTCCATAGGCAATTCCAGCGCCTGTGCTGACACGGAAAACCAGAGTGTTGAACTCGTTAAAAACAAAATAATGCCTGTAATCAATATCGGTACGTGCATATTGCGAATATTTAATATTAAAGACCTCATAGCTGTTATCCGTTTTATAATTATTAAAAATAACATTTTTCAATCTCAGCAGGTTCCCTGACCACTCGGCATTTCCCTTAAAATATGAGAAACTTAGGGATTTGCCGATCTGCTGATTATTGAAAATATAACTGAACCTGCCAGCCATAATCATATGGTCGATATAACTGTTCTTTATTTTCGGGTCGTTGATGGAATTTATTTTGTCAAGGAATTCGTCGGTAGGGTATATTTTCACCGAGTTCACATCGGCCGGATAAAAAATAATTTTCTGGTATTTTGAGTTTTTAAATTCCCAGCCGTATGTAAAATTCACTATATACCGAGTATAATCCGGCCTGCGCTGATAATTCAACCCGGCATTAATGTATGTTTTGGGCATAAAGTATTTTGAAAACCTTTCCTGCTTTACAGGCATAAGGAAAAATTTCGGGATGTCAAGTCCTGCATCAGCGCCTGTTTCTACCGTATTGGGTATAATCTGTTCTATACCTGTTTCATCACTGGGTTCGTCAAGCACTTTCTGAACCTCCATAGCGCCCCGTATCTTGAATTTGAATATTTCCGCAGCGCGGAAAATATTCTTATTCTGATAAACAAGGTTGCCTGCCACTCCCAGGTTTCCTGCCGAATTGGTCGCTTCAGTTTCAACGGATACTGACTGTATGGGTGTTCGTGTCAGTAGAATTTTACAATCAAGTTTCTTATTTATTATGCTGCTGCTGTCATCCGTTTCGGAGAACTGAATATTCACAAACTTGAAAATTTTAAGATCCATCAGGCTGTTGTAAGTATCATCAACATCCCTCAATTTATAGTAATTGCCCTGTTTATAAAAAATGGACTGGGTAATTGTTTTAGGTTTTATTTTCAGCGTATCCTTGAATACAAATGTGTATAATGACTGGGATGATGTTTTTTTCCTGGGCATGGCCCAATAGGGATACTTCTTATGATTCGCTGTATCCAGGTCAAGAGAACTGTAATTAGGATATATGTAAATATTATTTATTAAATACATTTTATGCGTTGCAGGGACAACAGAATCCGGAAATTCCTTAAGTTTCATCACGGGATTTTTAACTTCAAGAGTAATATCAAGCTTGTGTTCTCCAAAAGCACTGTCAGCTTCATATGAAATATATTCTTTTGAAAAAAAGAAGTAACCGTCGTTTTTAAGTTTGGTTGTTATCCTTTCTCTTTCATCCTGAAGAACGTCAGCATCAAAAATGTTCCCCTTGTGGATATAGCTGTTGACAGTATCGGCTATGATGATGCTTTTTAACACAGGATCTTCGATATGAAAATTAATGTTACGCAGGTAATACGGAGAAGAAGAACAAATAATGTAATTGATCTTTTTTGCTTTTTTCTTTTTATAGGTTATCTCTTTTTTAACCGTAGCATTAAAATATCCTTTTGAGTTCAGGTAAAGTTTTATTTGCTTCACCGATTTATTTGTAAGCAGAGTGTCAAGAATTACAGGCGGTTCACCAATTATATTACCCATTTTATATATACCCAGCCATTTTAAAAATTTATGTTCTTTTTTGCTGTGAGAAATATTATACACACCCAAGTGAAAACGGAACAAGCTGAAAATTCTCCTGTTGGGTTTTTGCTTTATATAGCTGCTGATATCATCTGTGCTGATATTTTTATCATCGATGGTGATTTTATTTTTATTAACGAGGTACTCGCTTTCAGTAAGTGTTTTGGCAGGATTACAGGAATAAAAGAAGTAACCACAGAAAATAAGAAGAAAATATATAATGTTTTTTCTCAAAAGACGAATTGATTATTCTACAAATTTAAGAAAGTATGTTTTCATTAAGCAATTAATCACATCACTTTACCTTTGAAGATATTTTTTGAGAATAGAAATCATATTTTCCCAAATCGCCTTTTTTCTTGAAGTAGGTTGCCAGAAAAGCATTCACTTTATCGTTCACAGGTGCAACCGCTATGGCCTTTTCCCAATAGCTAACGGCTGTAGCAGTATCTTTTAATGCTCCATAATAATTGCCGATATTTATGTAAGGGCTGTCGGAGGAAGGATTAATTTTAATGATTTTCATATTCAGTTCTATTGCACGATCCATATCGCCGGTCGCATACACAAGATTAGCCCAGCGTGAAATCAATTCGATATTGGCAGAATCTTTTTTTACAGCCTTTTCATAATAATATAAAGCCTTTACCGTATCGCCTTCCTTATCGTATGCAAAAGCAAGGTTATAAACGGTTTCATGGCTCAGGCTGTCGATTTCTTCTGCTTTTTTGAAATATGAAAGTGCCGATCCGTAATCTTTATAAAACATAAAATAAATGGTGCCGATGTTATTATATACCGAAGGAAACTCCGGATAAATTTCAATTGCCATAATGTAATGATTCAATGCCAGTTCAATTTTAGATTGATCAGCAGGCTTGTTTTTTTTGACACCCTCATAAACCTGTCTCATTATTTCATCAGCATAAAGCGAATTGGCCTTTGCCGATTCTTCAAGGTGAACGATATCTGCTTTGTAAAGCGTAGCATGATTTTTCCAGTCGCGGTTGCGTGCAATGGTTTGAGCAGAATAAACCAGTATTATGACAGATATTATTAAATAAACAGTCCACGGTAATTTATCAGCTTTGATTTTTCCTTTTTGAATCATTCTATTAATAATCATCAGGATCACTCCTCCTATTGCAACGCAGAATCCAAATGAAGAAACAAACAGAAGCCTTTCGCCAATAATACCGGGAATGGGCAAATACAGGTTGGCAAACATTGTAAGCCCGATAAGATAAAACATAATGCCGAATGAAATAATCCTGTTTTTATAGAATAAAAAAACACCTGCTGAAAAAAGAAAAAGATAAATTATTATGGAAAGTATCACCCTGAAATCACCCATTCCGGTCAGAGGCACAGTACCAAAACCATAATAAAAGCATAAGGGATACGGAATAAACACCAATTTGAAATAATACAGCAGGCCCATAAAACCCAGGCATATCCTGTTATATAAAGAGTTGTCAAGAAATAAGGGGTTTTCATAACCGTTCAGTATTTTGTCTTCTGCAGGCAGGGCAATGTCGGGCGCTTTGTACACTGCATAGCCCAGAATAATTATGAATACTGAAAACACCAGCAGGGAAAGGTATTTCCGCAGCAAAGTTTTGTTCTCGGGCAGCAGTATTTTTTTAGGATTCACCGGTTTTATAAAGAACTGCAGGATGATTACAGGAATGATGATGCAAAAAACTAAACCCGTTTGCTTTGACAGTATTGACAAGGAAATACTGATAAATCCCAATATTAAATATAGCCCTCTTAGTTTTTGAGAGGTGACCGCCTTAATAAAAAAGAGAGAAGCAGCAACAGCAAACAAAAAGCAGAGCAGTTCCTCCCTGTTCTTCAGGTTGGCAACCACTTCGGTGTGCAAAGGGTGAGCGGCAAATAATAGAATAATCATGAGTTTAAGGGAGCCGGAAATATCGGGAAATATTTTATTTAACAATTTCAATAATAACAGCAGCAAGCCAATATACAGCAGAATATTTATAAAATGACTTACATGCGGATTTTGCGTAAAAAATTCGCTTTCTATCGCGAAAGTTGATTTTGCCACAGGGCGGTAACCATACTCATTCCTTTCATCTTCCCTGTAATGCGAAGTAAATATTTCGGGAATTGCGCTTATGCCCTTCATCACCTGTTTATTTTTTAATACGACAAGGTTATCGTCGAGGGAATAATCGTTAGGGATGGTGTTACCATAAAGGATGAAAGCAAAAATTGCAATTATTAAATAATGAAATCGCGACAATTTCGGAATTTTGCTTTTTTCAGGAAACTTTGAAACTTTAGAAATTTTATTTGCACTTTTAGCCATCATTAATAATTTAATCCTCAATTGCTATTAAAAATTGTTTAAAAGTAAAAAATAAAATCAACTCTGGACATGAGATTGTTTTTGCATCAAGATTCCGGGAACCGAAAAAATCACTTCATATTATTAGAAGTTATCTCAAAAATAAAATTATTGTCTTTCTGAACATAGTGAAGAAACTAAATGTTCTATTTATAAGATGCCTCGCTTCGCCCGGCATGACAGAAAGGCCTAAAGAATATATTTTTGAGATAGCTTCAAGTGTCAAGTTAAATATAAATTATCAGTCATGCAGAACTTGCCTGCCCGCCGTCAGCCTGAGGAGTAATTTTTTACAAAAAAAACAATATAAATGACGTTTTATTCAAGTTCGATATTCGAAATTCGTTATTCATTATTCATTATTTATTTCGTTCAATGTTAGTTATTTAGAAAAATACGTCAAT
>JAZDMF010000079.1:0-4439 GCA_043801235.1 Bacteroidota bacterium
GGATTTTTTTCAGGTCATCTTCCGAAACGATATATTTAAGGCCAAACCTTTCAATAATTTTATTAAGAAAATCCGGGCTTTCAAGAACATAATATTTTGCGTACTCCCTGTTGAATCTGTCAAGCTTCAGCAGCCACAAAATAAACAGGGCGAAGGTTTTCCCTCCGAAATATTTCAGGTTTTTATTGACAGATAAAATATCGTCCGGACTTACCAGATACATTTGCAAGTATTGGTTATTGAAAGAAAGTTCTTTATCCTGTTGCAAATATAATTTTTTTTCAGGAAATATTTTATCAGGAAATCGGGGCAGAATATAATTTTGACAGGCTGGAAAATGATATTTCAAACAATTAAATATTATTCAAATAAAATTTATGAATATTAAGTGATTTAAGCAATAGTAACTGCTGACGGTTGCATTTCGGTGACAATTCCACTGAATTTTCTACGAAGCACTGCCATTAAAAATTATTGCTTCTCTATCCAGCGAGCCACAGTCCCGCCATAGAATTCAACTGCCTGTTATGGGCTGGCGTTCTTATCTCGTTGTAAAGGAAATGTCTTTACCTTTTGCTCTTGCTTGTCTTACAGCTGTTTGATATTGTTCTGGTATTGAGTCCAACGGCACAATAAGTCCGTCTATCATTACATTTTATTCTCAACAGCTGTTTCCAAGGTTCGTCAACCAATAGAATCGCTGTTCAATTGGTTTATCGAAAAAACAGATTTTCAAAGAGCGAGTAAGGTGCGTTCCACCAAAGGCCTTATTGTACATGTCTTTGGTAAAATCGCAGCAGCTATAATTTACTTAATTTTTAACTCTTGATTCGCATGCTTTATTAATATTCATTAATGTTCGCTTGTTCATAACCTATTTCCTGCTTAATTTTTATACAACAATCTAACAAAAAAATAATTTCCAATCATTCCTCAAGTGTGCTCAAGTCCCCTTCGGGCTGACCAAGTAGCTTGGCTTTAAGCACACGCCGCATTATTTTTCCGCTTCTTGTTTTAGGTAAAGATTCCACACATTTCACTTCTTCAGGTTTTGCTATAGGTCCCAAATGTTCCACTACATGGTGTATCAGTTCATTCTCCAGGTCTTTGTTTGCATCAAAACCTCTTTTAAGTATAACGAATATGTGAATGGCATTTCCCTTTAAAGGATGGGGAACAGCAATTGCTGCAGCCTCAGCCACTGCCTGATGGCTTACCATTATGCTTTCTATCTCCGCTGTTCCGAGTCTGTAACCGCTTACTTTAATTACATCATCTACCCTGCCAATTATCCAGAAATATCCGTCTTCATCCATTTTAGCTGAATCTCCTGTAAAATACCATCCTTGTTCCTTATATTTCTTCCAATAAATTTCTATAAATCTTTCAGTGTCTTTAAAAATCCCTGCAGTCATTCCCGGCCATGGTGACTTGATAATAAGGTTTCCCTCTTCTCCCTGTTCGACCTCTTTGCCATTTTCATCAACAACTGCTACTTCATTCCCGAAAAATGGCTTGGTTGCCGAGCCCGGCTTTAAAGGAGTTACAGGTAAGGGACAAATCATAAAACCTCCTGTTTCTGTTTGCCACCATGTATCCATTATGGGGCAGCGCTCCTGTCCTATAAAACGATAATACCATTTCCATGCTTCAGGATTTATTGGTTCCCCTACTGAGCCTAAAAGACGAAGTGAGCTTAAATCATTCCTTTGCGGCCATGATTCTCCAAACCTCATCAGTCCACGTATTGCTGTGGGTGATGTATAAAGTATATTAATACCATATTTTTCGACCATTTTCCACCACCTGTCAGGATATGGATGATTCGGCGCTCCTTCATATAACATAACTGTTGCACCATTCATCAGGGGGCCATAGACAATATAGCTGTGTCCGGTTATCCAGCCCGGGTCTGCTGCACACCAGTATCTGTCCTCTGGTTTTATATCAAACACCATTCTGTGTGTTGCAGATGTATAAACACTGAATCCCCCATGAGTATGTATTAGCGCTTTTGGCTTGCCTGTTGAGCCTGAAGTATAGAGCAAAAACAACATGTCGTTTGAATCCATCTGTTCGGTTTCGGCTTTATAACCTGCTAATGGCAATGCTTTCAGGTCATGATACCAGTAATCACGGTCATTTTCCATATAAACTTCCTTGCCTGTCCGCTTAACTGTTATACAGATTTCCATGGTAGGTGAAAGCTCCATTGCTTTGTTGACAACACTTTTCAACTCAACTATCTTGCCTCTTCTGAATCCTCCGTCTGCTGTTATTACTACCCTGCTGTTTGCATCATTTATCCTATCGGCAAGCGCCTCATGACTAAAACCTCCATATACCACGCTATGAACTGCTCCTATTTTTGCACATGCCAGCATGGCAAATATCTGTTCGGGTATCTGCGGCATATAAATCGTTACCACATCTCCTTTCTTCACTCCCATACTCTTCAGAATATTGGCGAACTGGCATACTTCCCTGTTCATTGCATGATACGAATAGGTTCTTACATCACCAGGCTCACCTTCCCATATCAGTGCAAGCTTATTTCTTACTGATGATTGCTGATGTCTGTCAAGTGCATTATAAACTATATTGGTTTTACCTTCTGTAAACCATTTATAAAAAGGCGGATTACGGTCATCAAGCACCTTATCCCATTTCTTATACCAGTGAAGATGCTCAGCCTGTTCAGCCCAGAATGCCTCCCTGTTTTCAATAGAGTATTTATATAATTTATCATACTCTTTAATATTTGCATGATCAATAACACTCTGTGAGGGGAAATAAAATTTCTGAAAATTTGTTATGTCCATAGTAAGTTAAATAATTAATGAAACTCCCCGCCGCAAGCAGCGGGGTATCTAAAACGCCAAACGCACAGGCGAAGTTGTGCGCCCCAAAGGGGCGGGGAATTAACCCAAAGAACAATTAAAAAATTGAATTACAAAGATATTAATTCCAAAACAAGATATTTATACGAATGTTGAAATAAGGGGATTTAAAATAATTAATTCTGATAAAAGAAGGGAGATGGAGGGAATAAAGGAATAAAGGAATAAGGGGATAAAGGTTTAGAGGTATACAATGTATAAAGGTGTAGAGGAAAGTGGAAATATATTGGTAACTTCATATCAACACAAGGAAAATTGGATTTATTTTTTCTCACTTATTACATTTTATTTGAAAACACAGAAATCACTATGATTAAAAAAATATAAATAAAATTTACAGCAGAATCAGGTAGAACTAATTACAGGTGCCGCAACGCATTATCCTTCTTAATCATTGCATCGAGAATGATTCCTGCCACTAGTCCGATCGCATAACCATAGGGAAGAATGAATGAAATCAGAGCAACAACAAAAGCGACATACAAACATTTTTTTGACGGAACGATATCCATAATAAATGTCATCAGTAATAATGCTTCAAACAAAAGTATGACGCCAAGAACCGCATACGGGAAAAATTTCACAAACTCGCTGAAACCCGATGCAAAAAACAATCCGATGACAAGAAACAGCGAGCCATAAATCACTACCGAGCCTCCCGTTCTTCCGCCGAAACCATAATGCCCTGCTATTCCTCCGGCTCCATGACATGTAGGAATGCCAGAGAAAAAAGGATGGATGATATTCATTACCGAGTAGGTCCACCCGATTTTATTTACAGAAATTTTACGATCCGGAAAAAAATCATTCACTGTGCGGTTCGTTGCAATAATAGAATTGGAAATAGATAATGCTATCTGAGGAATTGCCAGCAACAGAAACCCGTCGATCATATCGTTCGGGGTGGGAATATTAAATTTAGGAACATTTACCCCGAATCCTGCAAAAAGTTTCGAAAAATCGACTGTGACAAACGAGGCAAAAATTATTCCTGTCAAAATAACAAATATAGCAGGAGGATATTTTCTGTTGCCGATCAGAATTATTGTAATGAGAAACCCTACTCCGGCAAGTAAATATCCGTCCAGTCCATCTGCCATGACATAATCTTTCAACGCAAGTTTTGCCAGGCTGAGGCCCAATCCGAACTGTATGCCTCTTACAACACTTTTAGGAATGTAATTTACAATGAACTTTAAAACATTTGTTGAAGTGAGTACCAGCATGATTATTCCAATAGACAATCCTGCTCCATAAAGGAGGTTCCCTGATAATTTCTGCGAGATCATAAGGACAGCCATGGCTTTGAGAGGCTGCACAGGCATAGGAATGCCGTAAACCAGCCCTGTCATGATTTGCATAGCGCCGAACATAATGAAGCTGCTTGCAGGATCGAGGCTGCAGGACACAACCATCCCTACGATAAGAGGAAGATCGGTTCCGATATCACCAAATGAACCTGAGAGTTCGTTCCGGTTAAATTTAATATTGAAAAAAAATCTCATCAGGCTTTTTATATTTCTTCAATGGTTTCTTTGT
>JAZDMF010000095.1:0-12010 GCA_043801235.1 Bacteroidota bacterium
CTAACTTTGTAGGCTTTTTCACAAAATCCACTCAGATGAAAAAAATCATATTTATATTTTTTTTCGTTTTCATATTAACAGAGTTAAAATCTCAGAATAATGTGGGAATAGGAACAACAACTCCAGATCCAACAGCCATACTAGAATTATCAGCTTCTGATATGGGTTTATTAGTGCCCAGAGTGACTACACTTCAACGACAGTCCATATCAACCACATTGAGTTCAAATAGTCTACTTGTTTATGACATTGATTTTGATTGTTTTTTCTATTACGTTGCAGCAACTGGTTTGTGGAATTCCTTATGTAGTGTGAATGGGCCAACAGGCCCGACAGGTCCAGTTGGAGCTACAGGATTGACTGGAGTTACTGGCCAAATAGGAGTTACCGGAGCTATTGGTGTATCAGGTCCCGCTGGAGCAACTGGTACAACGGGTGCAGCCGGAACTAATGGAACAAACGGAGCAACCGGCCCAACGGGAGCAGCAGGAACTGCCGGAGCAACAGGTCCGGCAGGAGCAGCCGGAACTACAGGAGCTGACGGAGTAACAGGACCCGCCGGAACAGCGGGATCGACAGGTCCTGCAGGAGCAGCCGGAACTACAGGAGCTGACGGAGTAACAGGAGCAGCCGGAACAGCGGGATCGACAGGTCCTGCAGGAGCAGCCGGAACTACAGGAGCTGACGGAGTAACAGGAGCCGCCGGAACAGCGGGATCGACAGGTCCTGCAGGAGCAGCCGGAACTACAGGAGCTGACGGAGTAACAGGACCCGCCGGAACAGCGGGATCAACAGGTCCGGCAGGAGCAGCCGGATCTACTGGTGCGGCAGGTGCCACAGGAGCAACTGGACCTGTTGGATGTGGAAGTGCTAATTATGTTATTAAATCTAATGGCGCATCTGCGGTCTGTAGTATAATACAAGATAATGGAAGTACTGTTGGAGTAAATGCTGCACCAAATGCAAGTTACAGACTTTATATAGATGGAGTATCATCTATAACTTCTATATATGGACAATACGACGCCAACAATTATGGCTGGCTGGGTGGGTCGAGTTGGGGTGGTTATGCTCATGGCGGAGTGGCAGGCTCGACTGAGGCTTATGCACAACTCGGTAAATCGAACTGGGAAGGTGTTTATGCTTTCGCATATAATGATGACGGTGTTCAGGGCGAGACACAAAGCAGTTCTTATTATGGAGTATACGGGAACAATACAAATGCTGCCAGCGGAACAGGTGTTTATGGCAGAGGAACTACTTATGGTGTTTATGGATACACTCCATCTATTAATAATGATACTTATGGAGTCTATGGCGCATGGAGTGGTTCTGTCTATGGATACCTTGGTGGAAAAACATCAGCAGGTTACTATGTGGGAGCTTTCGGTACGACAGCAACCTCAACCGATTTCGGGGTTTTTGGATATAACTCTGCCGCCGATGGAACGGGAGGATTGTTTGCCGGCGATGCAACTCCATCAATATACTATCTTGTCGGTGGTTCAGGGCTGTCAAGCAGTGGCGCAGAAATAGGTATGGCAGGGTTCTCTACTGGCGGCGCAGCCGTTGCCCGCGGAGGCGGATACTTCGAGGACGATATTTCCGGCTCCTATGCATGGGTAGGTATGAGAACCGCTGCTGCAGTCCTCAGAAAAATTGAAGGTAATGGAACGGTCAATACTGTAGTGAAAGATGTAAATGGTAAATCTGTAGTACTTTCCTGTCCCGAAGCGCCGGAGAATTTATTTATGGATATCGGACAAGGGAAATTGGAAAATGGCAGGGCAAAAATTCAACTTGATTTAACTTTTGCCAAAAATATAGTTGTTAATGACAAACACCCGCTTCGCGCTATTGTCCAATTAGAAGGTGATTGCAAGGGCGTGTATGTTACAAATAAAACACAGTACGGATTTGAAGTTGTGGAATTAGATGGCGGAAATTCAAATGTCGCATTTACATGGACCGTTTTTGCAAACCGGGCTGATGAGATTAATGCAGATGGTTCAATTGCCCGTTATTCTGATGAACGCTTTGCTCCGGCGATAGGACCGCAATCTAAAATAAAAATTCAAACGCCGAAAGAATCTCCTTTTTGTCCTGACAGATTTAAAATTGATCTACTGACAGGTAAGTACATTCCTATAGAGAAAGATATTAAGTCAATAATAAAATGATAATAGTTTTTCGGTTTTGAATTTTCAGGAAAGCTTGTTTCCTGACATGCAGGCATTACAGCAAAACGTTCTGTTATTAGAATTCTTTATTTTTATTCATATATCTAAATTCTGTTAAGCATCAATCTTAGCGTACTTAGCATTTTTTTCAATGAATTCGCGGCGCGGTGGAACTTCATCGCCCATGAGCATTGAGAATATTCTGTCAGCCTCAGCTCCATTATCAATCGTTACTTGACGCAGTGTCCTGAATTCCGGATTCATAGTAGTCAACCATAGCTGTTCGGCATTCATTTCACCAAGGCCTTTGTAGCGCTGAATGTGAACATTGCTTTCTTTTCCATCTTTTGCGAGTTCAGCAACAAAAGTTTGTCGTTCTTCTTCATTCCAGCAATAACGTTCTTCTTTAGCTTTTTTAATGAGATATAGAGGTGGAGTAGCAATGTAGACGTATCCATTCTCGATGAGTTCTTTCATGTACCTGAAGAAGAATGTAAGAATTAACGTGGCAATATGGCTTCCATCCACATCAGCATCGGTCATGATAATGATTTTATGATAACGTAATTTATCCAGATTTAAAGCTTTGCTGTCTTCTTCTGTTCCAACAGTGACACCAAGGGCGGTATACATATTTTTGATTTCTTCGCTATCGAAAACTTTATGCTGCATGGCTTTTTCGACATTCAGAATTTTTCCGCGAAGCGGAAGTATTGCCTGGAACTTTCTGTCGCGGCCCTGTTTTGCTGTACCGCCGGCGGAATCTCCTTCCACGAGGTATATTTCACATAACGAAGCATCGGTTTCGGAGCAGTCAGCCAATTTCCCCGGCAATCCCGAACCTGTTAAAACACCTTTTCTTTGTACAAGTTCACGGGCCTTTCGGGCAGCATGCCTGGCAGTGGCAGCCAGAATAACTTTATTCACTATTGTTCTTGCATCACGGGGGTTTTCTTCCAGATAATTTGTAAGCATTTCGCTCACCAGTTGATCAACGACCCCCATTATTTCGTTGTTGCCAAGTTTTGTTTTTGTCTGTCCTTCAAATTGCGGTTCCTGTACTTTGACTGAGATGATGGCGGTGAGTCCTTCACGAAAGTCGTCGCCACTGATATCAAATTTCAGTTTGGCAAGCATGCCCGATTTTTCAGCATAATTTTTCAGTGTGCGGGTAAGAGCGCGCCTGAAACCGGCAAGGTGTGTGCCACCTTCATGTGTGTTGATATTATTGCAATAGGTATGCGTGTTTTCAGCAAAGGAAGAATTGTACTGCATGGCCACTTCAACAGGAACGCCGCTTTTCTCGCCCTCCATGTAAATAGGTTCTTCCATCAGTTTTTCCCTGTTCGAATCGAGATATTTTACAAATTCCTTCAGTCCTTCTTTTGAAAAAAAAGTGTCGGAAACAAAATTTCCATTATCATCTTTCTCTCTTTTGTCAGTAATAGTAAGCGTAATCCCTTTGTTAAGGTATGCAAGTTCACGAAGTCGGGAAGCAAGTATTTCATAGGAATAAACGGATGTGATAAATATAGAATTGTCGGCCATAAAAGTAATTTCAGTGCCTGTTTTATCAGAAGTTCCGACAGCCTTGACATCATACAGGGGTTTTCCAATTTCATATTCCTGAATAAACACTTTCCCTTCCCTGAAAACTTTAGCAGTAAGGTGAGAAGACAATGCATTGACACATGAAACGCCGACACCGTGCAATCCGCCGGAGACTTTGTACGATTCTTTATTGAATTTTCCGCCGGCGTGAAGAACAGTCATAACGACTTCGAGTGCCGATTTTTTTTCCTTCTCATGCATGTCAGTTGGAATACCTCGTCCGTTATCGGTGACGGTAATCGTATTGTCTTCATTGATAAAAACATCTATTTTGTCACAGTATCCTACAAGAGCTTCATCAATAGAATTATCAATCACTTCGTAAACCAGATGGTGCAGTCCGCGTGAACTTACATCACCGATGTACATAGCCGGTCTTTTTCTGACTGCTTCCAAACCTTCAAGCACCTGAATACTTTCGGCTGTATAAGAATCTTTTTCCAACAAAACCTTTTCGTTTTCGCTCATTTTATTCCTAATTTTTTATGGAAGACAAATATATGAAAAATGATCGGGATAACCATTATAAAATTGCAGGAAAATCGATTATTTTATTAACTATTTTGTAGTAAAAAAAAGGCAGTTGGTCTTATAAAAAAAAATACTGGAAATTTTTAAGCTAAAACCTGATAAGATTTTATTAAAAAGCGTAGGTTACTCCACACAGTACAGTAAATCCATAAGCGGGATAATTGTACCATTTCTGGTATTTAACTGCACCGATGTTGTTAAAATTCAGAAAACCGGAAAGGATTTTGGAATACCTGTATTCAAGCCCAAGGTTAACATCAACAGTACCTTTCAGTCTTTCAATTTTAACTTCTGGAGTTCCTGTATAATTATAATTTTTGGCATCGCAACTGCTTAAAGCAAATATTTCTGCTTTGAGGATGATTTTGTTCTTCAGGTTGTAATTCACGGCAAGTTTAACATCCATACTGGGCTTATGCCATGCGCGTTTTTCAGCACTCATTTTATATTCATAATAATTGGAAATGAGCATAAGCTTTATTTTTTCGGCTTTCTGATAAGTAATTTCTGTATGTGTGTTCAGAATGCTTGCATCATCATATATCACAGTGAATTTATTGAACAGATCAAAAGTAGAATCGTTTACGAATAATGGCAGGTCATTCACTTTTGATTTCGAAATATAAGCGTTGAATGAAAGATAGGAACTCAGACTTCCTTTGACACCGGCAAGAAACCTGCTTTTTGTATTTGTGTACTGAAGAGACAGTGATGTATTAATAAAAGGGTTTTCAGAGAACAGGCTGATAAGGTTATTTTTTTCCAACTCACCGTCAATACCGGCGTAAAGAATGAATACATTGTTGAATAAATTAAGATCGAGATTTGCAACCGGATATATAAATATGTCGGAGCTGTCGCCGGTAGAAAATGAAGTGTTAAGGCCAACATTGAATTTTAAAATGTTATAGGATGCTGAAAAATGTGGTTGTAAGCTGATTATAGCACTGCTGGAGGTGTCAATTTTATTATGATCATTATAAAAATCAACATTTGCTTTCAACCCGAGGTTCTGATTGTCGAATGATTTTCCAAGCACTTTGGCATTTTTGTCAACCGATGAGCGAAATGCAATATAATCTTCCATAGCATCGTATAAATCGGAGGCATTCCTGTATTTCAAACTCAGGGTATGGTTGAACCGGGATGAGTCGGAATAGGTGCTAAAGAATTTTATCTGTCCGCCAACGGTCATCAATCTTTGTTTTAAGCTATCCTTATTATCAGCATCTGTAATCAGTGGAAAATCGGCAGGTTTAAAACCGTAATAGTGAACCACATTTCTGTTGTAATCCACATCGGCAGCAAGGGTGTGATTTTTGTAAAATTTTTTAGCATACAGCCCTAAGTCGTTATCGCTGAAACCGGGGAAGGCATATTTTTTTATTTTTCCTGAAGATGCGAGATGCTTGAAATAGAAACCTATTGCCTGATCAGTAGAACGCAGATTACTATAATAATATTCTGCCAGGGAGGTTGTTTTGGTTCCTAAGCCCAGTTTGGCATATGACCTGTACAGTTTATTTAAAGGCTCTCCAATCATTTTAGCAGGCTTGATTGGTTCAACGGCAAATTTAGTGCTGTGCAGCACAGGACTGAGTTCATAAATCAGGCTGATTTTCTCAATGGCGGTGTCAGGAATTGCAGGAATTCCGGGTATTTTAAAAGCATCGGAAATGGTAGGAGTGTATTCTTTAATATTGATTACATCTTCATTCTGTGCTTTACTGAAATTTTGGAAAACAAGAAATGTAAGGCAAAAAGCAAAAGCCTTACTACAGATGGTTGAAGTGCGACTTTTATTCATTTTTATTTTCCTCCTTCTGTGGGTTGTTATTTTCTTCAAGAAGTTTTTCGCTGCCATCGGGATTGTTCTGGAATTTCACATCAATATCTTCCAGTAATTTTTGTTGTTCCTCCTGAATTTCCGATTGAAGAATGGCATTTAACTTTTCGTGTGCAAGAGTTACAAGTTCTGCGTTATCCGAGTTTTCTATAATACTTGTCAGTGTTGCCTTAGCCTGGATGGTGTTTCCGGTTTTTGTGTATATTTCGGCAAGCAGAATAAAACTTTTGGTAATCCAGTAATCATAAGAAGGCACCAGGTTTATTACCTCAAAAACTGTTTTTTCGGCATTGGTGTAATCCTGCAATTGGTAGTGGATGTATGCGAGATTGTATTTTGCTTCCGCTCCGAATTCAGAAGCTGGGTTTTGCTTGCAGGCAAATTCGAAATGAGTCTGAGCGAGTGCTGTGCTGTCCATCACTATTGCTGCCCTGCCAATAGTTATATATCCTTCTGCCAGTTGTTCGGAGGTGACTTTATCGGTTAAAATCAATGAATTTGCCGCCTCAATGACTTTACTGAGTTCGCCTGATTTCCAGTAGCAGCGCATTTTCATAAGGCGGGCATCAAGTATATTCGATTTATATTCAGCATTTGTTTCAAGGATCGAATAGTATGTGGCGGCGCTATCGTATTGTTTCAGTTCATAACATATTTCTGCTGCATTCTGAACTGCAAATTCAGTGAATTTACTTTGAGGCTGAGAAACAATAAATGCATACCCCTTCAGTGCTTCAGTATAATTTTTATTCCTGTATTCGCATTCGGCTTTGTAATAATTTGCATTCACAATAAAATATCCGCCGGGAAATTTCTGAAGGTAATTTGAAAAAGCCGTGATTGATTTTTCGCAGTCGAGATTCTTAAAATAGCCGTTTTCACAAGCCATATATGTAACCGAATCCTGTTCCATCTCAATTTTTGTGCTGTATTCGAAAGGAAGGTTCTTGACATAAACATAAAAGCTGTCAACTTCGTCGATATCCATGTATATGTCGCGGATGCTTACAAGAGCGTCCTTTGATGCATCGGTTGCAGGGTAATCACTGACGACCTTTTTAAACATTTGTAATGCAAAATTGTAGTTCTCATCGTTTTTATAAATCATGCCAATCCTAAGGTAGGCATTTTTCACATAGTTGCTTGTTGGATAATTCTTGACAATGTCAATATAATACTTTAACGCACTCTCGTTATCATTCTGGATCAGGTATGTTCCAGCAAGCTCGTATTTTGCGTCATCTGTATAGGCTGATTCAGGATACCGGTCAAGCAAACTCATAATGGTGCTGATTTTCTGGTCGTATTTACCTTTTGCATGGAGGCAAAGAGCTTTCTGGAACCATGCATAATCCCTGTCGAACTCATTAATTGCAATGGCCTTGTTGTAACATTCTATGGCATCTGAATAATCTTTGGAGATGAAATAGCAATCTCCGGTACGCAGATATGCGTCATTCAATATTTTTTTATTAGTAACATCCTTGTTCCCGGTAAATTTCCGGAAGGCCTTATTTGCTGCGTTATAATCTTTATTTTTAAAATTGCAATATCCAATATTGTAATAAGCATCGTTGTAGTATGGCAGGCTGAATGCACCTGGTAACAGCAGAAATTCTTCATAAACCGCTTTTGCGGAATCGAATTCTGAAAGCCTGTAAAGTCCTTCTGCTTTCCAGAAACAGCACTCGGCTTTCACGGTTTTATCCATGGGCTGTGTATTCGATTTGTCGAACATTTCAATAGCACCTGAAATATCTTTATTATTGAAAAGTTCGATGCCCCTGTAGTATGCAACTTTCTGAAAAGCCTGGTTCAGCTGATCGTCGCGGGTGGCAATGCTATCAAGCGATGCAAGGGCCGCTTTATAGTTTTTTGAGGAAAGATAAAGGTTGAACAGATATTTCCGCGCTTCATCGATTTTAGAAGATGTGGGATATGTCTTTATGTATTTCTGAAATGAATTGATTGCTTCGTTGTATGGGTTCAAAGCAAGATCGTACGAAAGTTTTGCATAGTTGAATAAAGCATCTTCTTTAATATCGGGATAGAATGACATTTTGGAAGATGACAGGAAAGCATTTTTGGCGAATTTTTTATTGTCCTGTTTTAAATAACAATCACCCAGAATGTAGTAAGCGCTCTGCGAGAGAGAATCCTCGAGTGTAATTACTTTTCCGAGGCAATCGGTGGCTTTGGAATAGTCGGTTCCTAACCGGTAATACGAATAACCGAGTTCGTAATTATCCTGACGGGTAATGGTATTTGATGATTTGGTAATATATTTTTCAAGATAAAATATTGCGTTTTTATAGTCGGCAGTATTAAAATATGATTCGCCGAGAATGCGGGTAATTTCAGCAGTCCGCTTGGCATTGGCTGAATCGAGCAGGGGAGGGGCATATTTGATAACCTCTTCATATTTTCCCTGCAGGTAATAAATCTGGGCAATGTAGTAAGGAACAACAGGTCCGAAATCTTTATCATTTTCAATGTTCAGAAAACATTTCAGGGCTGTTTCATAATTTTTATTATTGTATGCGATATGTGCGTAGTAATAATTTGCCGCGCCGTAATACTTTGTGTCAACATCCTTTATTTCGAAAAATTGTTTTTTGGATTTATCAAAATCCTTAAGAATAAAATAGGAGTAGCCCAGTTTGCAGTAAAATTCTGACAAGTCATCGCTGTTCAGGTCGTAAACATCCATTTTTTCGAAGGATTTGGCGGCTGCGTAATATTTTTTCTGGCGGTATTCAAGTTTTCCCAACTGGAATCCGGCCAGTTTTACTTTAGAATTTTCGGGATAACTTCCAATAAATTTCAGTAACTGGTACTCTGCATCGTTGTTATAAAGTTCTATAGCGCAGATTGTGGTGTAGTATTCAGCGGAAATGCGCATATCCGATTGTTTGTCGCTTATTGCATCAATGGTTTTTGAGAACGATTCAAGAGCTGCATTGTATTTTTCTTTGCTGAAAAGATCGAGGCCTTTCTGGTATTCCGCTTCCGGGTTCTGATATACAAGGTTTTTCTGGCAGAAAACAGCCGAAGCATTAAAAATAATTACCAGAGCAGCAGTGATTATTTTTTTCATAGATGTTTAATTTTCGCAGATGTAAAACATTGAGCGAGTGAATTTTTGTATGCTGTTTTTTAAAAATCAGGCTAAATTAATAATTAATAGTACGTTAAATTTCAAGGACAGAATTAGTTATTCACAGTTGATTATTCATAAAATATATGTACCTTTGCATATTATTAATTATTAACTATTACAATTTATTTTATGAAAACAGGTTTAGTAAAATTTTTCAACGAAGCCAAAGGTTATGGCTTTATTAAAGTTGATGAAACAGGTGAGGAAATTTTTGTTCACCTTTCAGCAGTGACTGAAAAAATTAAACAGGACGACAAAGTTTCTTTTGACATTACAGAAGGCCGTAAAGGTCCGAACGCTATAAATGTTAAAAAGATCTGATCAAAAAACGTTTAATAAAAAAAACCCGCCATTACTGGCGGGTTTTTTTTATATCTGGCAGGACTGTAAGCCGGATTCTGTTGCCTTGTTGAAATTCAACAGGGATTCTATCATTTATCTGGTCGCGATATCACTATCGGGATCTATCAGCCTACCCCCCGGGAAAGAACGAGCAGTTCTCTGATTCAATAAATTGAAACATCCCGGTATATTTGGCCTTTCAACCCATAAGGTTTACCCTCACGGCATGTCACCATGCCGTGTCGTGGGCTTTTACCCCGCGTTTTCACCCTTTCCTGCTGTTTATACAACAGGCGGTTATTTTCTGTGGCACTTTCTGTTATTATGTTTTTGCAAATATAACACCTTCCAGTTAGGAAGTATGGCGCTCTGTGTTGTCCGGACTTTCCTCCCCGATAAATTATCGGGACGATAGAACGTGCTGCCAGTAATGTAAAGAACGAAATTCTTTGAAATGCTCCATTAGAGCTTTTATGTGGCAAAATTACGGAATTTTTCTGGTCGATAGTTTAAAATTTATTATCATCTTATATTCCAAATACCCCAAATGGATATATTGCTGCCCTGTTCTGTTCGCAAATGATTTGTTCATATATTTTATTTTCGCAAAGTATTATGATTTTTCTTTGTGTGGCTGGTGTAGCACACGGAAGAGATCTATGAAGGATTCAAAACACAATACTTGTGATTGGAAAATGAAACCCGAAACTCAATAATACAGGAAAAAGATTGTTGTAAAGCTTAATATTCGGATCATTTTTTATTGCTTCATAGTCATTATTGAATTCTGATGTTCTAAACGGAACGACTAATTCAAAATGGAAAATATTACTTCTTTTTTTTGAGTATATTTCCAACCCAACACCTGAAGAAAATCCATAATAAATTTTATCATATTTTGTTGTCCCTTTAATCTTTATAACAGCATTATAACCATAGAAAAAGTTAGCATAAGGACATAGCTTTTTTTTATTAGGTGTAACCCTATAGACTAAACCTGCATTATATCCGAAATTTAATAAATTAAATCCAATGGCAGCAAAAATTCCAATTTGTTTTAATGGTAAATAAGTGAAGCGGGCGCCAATGCCACCGTAGTCGATTCCTAAACCATAACCAAAGTCTAAAGGGTAATTAGTAAGGGTAGTTTTAAGCGTATCTTGTCCGTAAGTTTTATTAGTAAAAAAGATAATAAAAACTATTAACGCTAACTTTTTCATTAAACTTTCAATTTGTGATTTTATAATTAAATTAATTTTTCTTTATTAATCTCTGAGAAACCGAATAATTCACGAAAAATCTATACCCATAATGGTAAGGCAGATATACAGAATCTTAGCAGATTTGCAAAGCAAAATGTGCTTAAATTCTGTTATGCTGATAGGAAATATTTGCAAATCATTTCCGTATCGATATAATGAGTTTATATCCGGTAATAAATTGATCTTATAAAATAAATTCTGATATTGAAATATTTATTCATTTTTTAGGAGTAATTCCCTTCCGTTTGCGGCGAAATTCGTTTTGATTACTGGGCTTTTTGATACTCCGCTGCTCTTCAGCGGGGTCATTCATTTTTTAAACTTTTGCTAATATACGGAATTTTTAAGAAAAAATATCATTGTAGGGCATCTCTAAAAACCGAAAATCAGCTTTGCCCCTAACCCTAAAGGGATGCTGATTTTCAGATGTTTTACCCTTTAGGTGTGGGGCGAAAAAACATCTGAAAATTAGTTTTTAGAGGTTCCCTGTAGTACAAATTGCCCCGAGGATAATCAATTTCGGGGATTTTTTTTATAGAATATTTAAGAAATGCGAAAATTATTATTATTCCTAATGTAAAAATCATAACGATAAGATTAATAAATAATTCATCTAAACTATAGAACAATCTAAAATCAGGAAATCGTGAGAAGAATGTAAACCCCCATGCTCCTGCTCTTTCTCTGTGTTTTCAACTTCACTGCATTTGCACAGAACACCGGGACAGCAATAATTGACGATGGCAGCGAATATTTTATTGTACAATATAACACAAATAATCATGAAATAACAGCTGAGCAATATGATTATATTGAAAAGTGTTGCTGCGAGAACAGAAAACGGTTAAGGTTTATCAATTCAATAAAACACATTATCTGTCTCCATTGAATGGCGGCTGCAAGCCGCCATTCTTTTGAAGAGTGCTTTCATGCAACAGCAGGAAGTTCAAAATTGTTCACGATGATTTCGGAAATGTACTTTTTGTTTCCTTTGTTATCGGTGTAAAAACGATTTACCAGTTTACCCGTAAGTGAAACGCGTAAACCTTTTTTCAGAAGTTCTTCTGCACGCTCGGCT
>JAZDMF010000096.1:0-5258 GCA_043801235.1 Bacteroidota bacterium
TCCGTAAACAAAATGAATCACTTCGCTTTAAAATCTAAATTATACCTTGCAGCTATTAAAGCCGCTTTCAAAGAACTTTATATTTTAAAAAACATGAACGATTGTGCTAATTTGATTTCTGCGTAACATCAGTTAATAATATACTTCAGGCTTCAGTCCGATATTCCTGACTTTTTCTGCAATGGCCTCAAGTTCTTTAATGCTTATTTTCTCAAGACCTCTCACAGGGGTTCCTCTTGCAATCGGGTAAATCATCACACGTTCCGGTTTTATTTCTTTAAGATGTTCAAGCCACAAATTCACTTCTTCATCTGTAGTGTTATCAATTAAATTTCCATTATAATTTCCACGAATGAATAAAGTTTGAATGATGAGTTTTGAGTTGAATAATTTCAGATTTTGTATTATGTCGCTTAGTGAAATATCAAGCTGCGGATCATTCAGCAAACGGAATGTTTTTTCAGTTCCTGCATCCAGCTTAAGTAAATTAAGTTCAATTTTTTTCAACGCATTTACCACTTCAGGAAGGTGCAACATGGTTGAATTAGAGAGAACCGCTATTTTACTTCCCGGCGAAAACTTATTTCTTAAGGCAATTGTATAATCAATCACCTCGGAAAACTCAGGATGAAGAGTGGGTTCACCGTTTCCTGCAAACGAAATGGTTTCAGGAAGTGAATTGCTCTCCTGCATTTCGCGCAGCTTTTTTTCCAGATACTGCCTTACAACAATTGCCGGAGGAAATTCAATTTTATCAATGCCGCTGATCTTTGTCCATCCGCACTCACAATAAATGCAATTGAAAGTACAATACTTGTAGCCTGTAGGTAAAAGGTTCATGCCCAGTGAAACTCCCAGCCGACGGCTGTGCACCGGGCCGAACACTACACTGTCAAATAAAAATCCTGCCATCTCGCTGTTTTTTTTATGCTTGCGCAAAATTAATGAATATATAAGAATCGCCGCAGATTAAGTTACGATTTTATCCGGAACCAATATGCTCAGATCCTGTGTGCCGAAAGCAAACAAACATCGCGTTTGCAACCGGGTATGTGTTTGGTAAAATAAAATTAAAATTCGCCTGCTGTTAATATAACGTTTAGACAACGGATATATTATATTGGTAATGGTTTTGGTCAAGAAGCCGGAATGACATCTTGTGTATTGTGAAGCAGGTAAACAATAATAAATTTGCCGAAGCAATGGAAGCAGGCAAGACTGTCAACTATAATAAATAACACATAAAAACTTATCAACTTGTTAGCTTGTCATCTTGTCTGCTAATAATATTTATTTAATTATGGAATGATTTAACCTGAAATGAAAACAGACATTGATACAATAAAAGCTCCGATTGAAAAGTATCTTTCCGAATTTGAACAAAGGTTTAAAAGTTCAATGAAGAGTTCGGTGCCTTTGCTTGATATCATCACCCGTTACATATACAAACGCAAGGGCAAGCAGATCCGCCCCATGTTCGTTTTCTTTTCAGCTGAGTTATGTGGAGGAATCACCGAGTCGACATATACTGCAGCAACACTTATAGAATTGCTTCATACTGCTACCCTGGTACACGATGATGTTGTTGATGATTCCAATGAACGCCGAGGGGTTTTTTCGGTAAATGCTTTATGGAAAAATAAAATATCAGTACTTGTCGGCGATTTTCTTTTATCGCGCGGATTGTTGTATGCTATTGAAAAAAATGATATCAAACAATTGCATATCGTTTCCAATTCGGTTCGTGAAATGAGCGAGGGCGAACTTTTACAGATACAGAAAGCGCGCGACCTTGATATTGAAGAAAGCATCTATTTTGAAATCATCCGCAAAAAAACAGCTACTCTGATTGCATCATGTTGTGCCTGCGGTGCAGCTTCAGCCGGTGTTGACCAGAACATGATCGATAAGATGTACCGTTTCGGGGAGCTTACTGGCATTGCCTTCCAGTTAAAAGATGATCTGTTTGATTATGAAAAAAGTTCAGACATCGGAAAACCCCACGGCATTGATATTAAAGAAAAAAAAATGACACTTCCGCTTATTTATTTGTTGCGGACCATGAAATATAATGACCGGAAAAGAGTTATTAATATAGTAAAAAACCATAGTGAAAATACGGTAAAAGTTGCAGAGGTTATCAAGCTTGTTAACGAGAGCGGGGGCATTGCATATACCCGTCAGAAAATGCTCGAATATCAGCAGGAGGCAGGCGATATGCTCTTTGAATTTCCTGAATCGGAAACACGCAGCTCACTCGAAACGCTTGTAAAATTTATTGTTGAAAGAAAAAAATAAAATGCTACAGATTATTCTTATTACCATGTTTTCAATTTTCTGCCTTTCATTGTCAGCACAGAAAAAAACAGAATACTGGGATAATAAAAACCTGCCTGCCGGACAGGCAAGTATAAAAAGTGAAGGATGTTATCTGGACAGCATTCCTGTTGGCAACTGGACATACTGGTATGTAAACGGACAGAAATGGAGCGAAGGTGCTTATAATAAATCAGGAGAAAAAACCGGCATGTGGCTATACTCATATAGCAACGGAAAAAAGTGGAGCAAACTATTTTACGAAAACGGCATCGACAGCAGTTGGTATGAAACAGGGCAACTTGAAAAATACGGGAAAATCAAAAACGGTTTAATGGATAGCGTATGGACATATTATCATGAAAATGGCAGGCTGAAAGAAATGACTTTTTATAAAGAAGGAAAGAAAAACGGTAAAAGTATTACGTATTTTGATAATGACACCATGGAATTTAAAGGCATGTATCTTCTGGATTCGCTTGACGGTTATGCCACATGGTGGTTCAACACAGGCAAAAAAGAAATGGAAGGCAAGTCCATCAATGGATTGCAGGACAGCGTGTGGATCTATTATCATAAGAACGGCAGCAAAGGCAGCAGCGGAAAATTTTTGAACGGGCAGCAGGAAGGTTTGTGGACGTACTGGTATGACACCGGTGAAAAATGGAAGGCAGGCAGTTTTATTAATGGTAAAAGGGAAGGCTTGTGGACAACATATTATGAAAACGGCGCCAAAGATCACGAAGGTAAATTTCTGAACGGAAAAGAAACAGGCGTGTGGACAAGCTGGTATATTGACGGACAGAAAGCTACCGAAGGTACATTTAAAGAAGGCAGAATGGACGGCCTGTGGGAAGAATGGTATGAAGGCGGGGGAAAAAAATATGAAATATATTATTCCGGTGATGCAAAAAACGGTTCCGCAAAGTACTGGTACGGAAATGGAAAGCAAATGTACGACGGTCATTATAAAAAAGGGATGGAAGATGGTGCATGGCAGCGCTGGTACGATACTGGAATTCTTCAGGAAACAGGTTCATATACCGACGGTGCGCAGGACGGTTACTGGATTTTTTACGATAATTATGGCGTGAAATTCAAAGAGCAGGAATTTAAAAAAGGCATCCCTGATGGAAAATGGGTTACCTATTATGCAAGCGGTAATAAATCGGCTATTGGCTATAACGTCGACGGCTACAAAACAGGCAAATGGATGTACTGGGATGAAAGCGCAAAACTTATTTATTCTGTTACATACAAAAAGGGGGTAAAGAAAAAAGAATACCCGAAGAATACAACAGAATTGCCGGATAAAAAATAAATATTATATATTTCCGATATTCCTCTCATGATTGATACCCCACAGGCTTCCAACAAAAATGCATTACTTTTTATAATTCTTATTTCTTCTTTTTTCAATCCCTTCATGGGAGCTGCTGTAAATATTGCTCTTCCCAAAATAGGAATTGAGTTCTCAATGAATGCTGTCGGGCTAAGCTGGGTGTCCATGTCTTTCCTTCTTTCATCGGCTATTTTTCTTGTACCCTTTGGTAAAGCCGGCGATATATGGGGCAGGAAAAAAATATTTTTGTTTGGGAATATCTTATTTTCTATCGCCACGATAGGTTGTGCGTTTTCTTTTTCCGAACACATATTTATTGCATTTCGCTTACTGCAGGGCATTGGCGGTGCAATGGTAGGAAGCACCAGCATGGCGCTTATAACATCTGCTTTTCCTCCCAATCAAAGGGGCAAAGCAATAGGACTTACTGTTTCTGCTGTTTATATTGGTTTATCGGCAGCGCCTTTATTTGGCGGAATGCTGACACAGGCTTATGGATGGCACAGCCTTTTTTACATCAATGCAGCTGCAGGTGCTTTGATTATTATACTGCTTTTATTAACTGTTCGCGAAGAATGGTCGGAAGCAAAAGGTGAAAAATTTGATTTTACAGGTTCTTTGATTTATGTTCTTTCCATGTCAGCGCTGATGTTCGGCCTTTCAAAACTTCCCGAAACATTTTCGATAATATTGATTGTAATAGGTATTTCCGGCATGATCGTATTTGTTATTACCGAATTAAAATTAAAAACTCCTGTATTGAACATACAGTTATTTCGCGACAACCGTACCTTTGCATTTTCAAATTTAGCTTCGCTGATAAACTATGCAGCAACCTTTGCCGTTACCTTTATTTTAAGCCTTTACCTGCAGAATGTACGTGGACTTTCGCCCCGCGATGCCGGTTTGATGCTGGTAACCCAGCCTGTATTGATGGCGCTTGTTGCAAGCTTTTCAGGCCGTTTGTCCGACAAAATTGATTCACGAATACTTTCATCATTGGGCATGGGAATCACTGTCATAGGACTGATATTGCTAACATTTGTAGAAAAAGATACTGTAAATGCGTACCTTATCACTGCTCTTGCTATACTGGGATCAGGCTTCGGCCTGTTTGCTTCACCCAATACCAATGCTGTGATGAGTTCGGTTGAAAAAAAATTCCTTGGTATTGCCTCGGGCATCAACAGCACCATGCGTATGACAGGAATGATGATCAGCATGGCAATTGCCGCACTTGTTATTAATGTTTATGTGGGCGAGAAAAAAATCGATGCAGATACCATCCCTGAATTTATGGCTACTTTAAAAATTGTTTTTGCTGTTTTTGCTATCATTTGCTTCCTTGGTGTGTTTGCTTCGCTGGCAAGAGGAAAGAGGGTTGTCTCATTGTGAAATATTTATCTGCGATTCATCGTTCTCAATAGGCGATAGGCAATATACAGCGAACGACCTGCCTCGCCGGCAAGCGGGCAAACCACAAACGTTATAACGTCTAACAATAAATGAAACGTTTCAATGAAAGGGCAAGGGTGAGGCAGCGACGGTTATGACATTTGATAAGAACCCGCAAAAAAAAAATTAACAATAACTCAATACG
>JAZDMF010000413.1:0-10801 GCA_043801235.1 Bacteroidota bacterium
GATTGATGGCCTGCATCCATGATGTGGGCATGGTCCAGCCGAAAATTGTTTTATCAATAAAATTATCGGTATAAAGGTTCAGTGTCGTTCCGGCCTGCTCAAACCCTGCCCAGAAAAAAGTAACGAAGAACAATAAAATCCAGATCACAAGAATACGGTCTTTTTCTACTTTCGTCAAAGGTTTTCTTTCCACATTATTTGCTTTGTTTTGTTTATGGACAGGATATTTACCAATTTCGCCTAGAAATCGTTGAGCAGCGATGATGTATATGATCAAGCCCACCATCATGGCGAAGCCGGCAATCATAAAGCCATATCTGAATCCGTATGTTTCACCGAAGTATCCGCAGACAATAGGTGCGAAAAAAGCTCCGCCATTGAAGAGCATATAGAAAATTGTAAATCCGCTGTCGCGGCGTTTGTCGCCCGGCTGGTAAAGATCGCCGATCATGGATGAACAGTTAGGTTTAAAGAAACCGTTTCCGAATGCCAAAATAATAAGTCCGGTGAAAAAAGATGAAGTTGTTAAATCAAGCGCAAGAGTGAAGTGTCCGATCATAATAAGAAATCCGCCGATGATCACAGATTTTCTTTTACCGATGAATCTGTCGGCAAGGAAACCTCCGAGCAAAGGAAGCAAATAGCACATGCTTGTAAATGTTCCATAGATAAGACCAGCATCAGCATCAGTAAAACCAAGTCCGCCTAAATGTGCCCTGCGGTTTTCGGGATTCATGATATCGTTTGCCATGTATAATATAAGGAATGCCCGCATGCCGTAGTAGCTGAAACGTTCCCATATCGCTGTAAAGGATAATATCCATAATCCTCTTGGCTGGCTTAATTTTACCTCTTGTTCCATAATGCGGTTTTTTTGAATTTATGATTTGCTAAAATAGAAAAATTATTAAAAGGTATTTGTTAAAAATGCTTAATCAGTTTACAGAAATGTACGGAGCTAATTTTTCAAATACCTTATCTGTGACAAGAACCGATTTCTTAATATCTGCCACGGTGTTGAATTTCTCCTGTGCCTGCCGCATGTTTACAAGTGATAAAGCAATATTGTAACCTATGTACGGATGTGTTTTCAGTTCATTAAATGAAGCGGTATTCACATTGATTTTTGTAATGAGATAGGTGTTCACACTTACAAAATCGGAAAAGCCTGCATATCTTATACTGTCCATTCCATAAACTTCAAACAGCTGCTCTTTTTTTGAAAATCCACCAAGTTTGGTTCTGTATGTAATAATTCTTTTTGCATATGTTGCCCCAATGCCTTCAAGCTTTTTCAGGTCGCTGGTATCAGCCGAATTCAGTTCGATGATTTCACTATTCTTTTTTGAATATGTAGTTGTTGATTTCTTTTCTTTCATTTTGGTATTATAATCATCAGCAATCTGAATGTATGGCTCAAGAACTTCGTATTCGCTTTCGCTGATGGAATATATTTTTTTAAGGTCTTCCTTTTTGTAAAATTTTCCTCCTTTGGCTTCATAGTTTTTTATGGTTTTGATTTGCTTGTCCGTCATGCCCATTTCTTTCCACTTTTCTTCAGAAAGGCCGTTGGGGTCGAAAATAAATGGATGCAACTGGGTCTCGGCAGTCGATTTATCAATGTTCGAATAATCGAAATCTTTTGCATAAGATGTATCGTACTTATTTCCGGTGTTGTCGTTTTCTTTCAGTGATTCTTCAAAAGCCTCAATTTCTTTTTTGAAGCTGCTGAAATCGGGTGCTTCATTTTTAATAAAGTAAGGAAATAAAAAAGGAATAATTATAACAAGAATAAGGATGATAAGCAGGATAATTAACCCGTTTCTTTCACTTTTGTTAAAAGAAAAATAATCTTTTATTTTTTGAAGCATGCTGAATGTTATAATCTGAAAACAAATTTAGTTTTTTTTGGGAAGAATAATTAAGAATTTTAACCACCGATAATTATTTTTGAAATATAAGAGAAAATTTCTTAAAATAATCCAACAAAAATAGAACTTTGTGTCTTTGTGTCTCTGCGTGAAATAAAAAAAATGAATAGTTTTTTTATAAAAAGACAATGAAATTTTTTTTCATGTTGAATATTTTATAATATTGTGAGGAATTTAACGGATTAATTTTTTTAAAAAAATGGCAAAAGGTTTATTTATCACAAAATCCATTCATAAGCTGATAGCCGAGACTGTTGAAGACGGTCATGGACTGAAGCGATCACTCACAGCAGTAGGTTTGATAGCGCTTGGAATAGGGGCAATAATCGGGGCAGGTTTATTTGTGCGTACGGCTGCGGCAGCAGCAAATAATGCAGGGTCGGCTGTTACCATCGGTTTTATTATTGCAGGAATCGGATGCACCTTTGCGGGACTGTGTTATGCGGAGTTTGCTTCTATGATACCTATTGCAGGAAGCGCTTACACATACTCGTATGCAACCATGGGCGAACTTGTAGCATGGATCATTGGCTGGGACCTTGTGCTGGAATATGCTCTGGGTGCAGCAACCGTAAGCATTGCATGGAGCGAATATTTTAATAAATTGCTTAACTATTTTGATATGCACATTCCATATCAGTGGTGCCACTCGCCCTTTGAAACAAGTATGAACGGCATCAATGGTATTATGAATATTCCTGCGCTTATCATTGTTCTGCTTCTCACTTTGCTTTTAATCAGGGGAGCAAGAGAATCTTCACTTGTTAACGGGATTATTGTAGTAACGAAAGTAACGATTGTTGTCCTTTTTATTGTGATAGGCTGGTCGTTCATTAATCCTGCGAATCATACACCTTTTATTCCCGAAGCCACTACCTTTGTCGACGCTCAGGGGGTACCTCATAATTTCGGTGGAATATTAGGGATACTTGGAGCTGCCGGAGTAGTGTTTTTTGCTTTCATTGGCTTTGATGCAGTATCAACAGCGGCGCAGGAAACAAAAAATCCCAAGAAAGCTATGCCCATAGGAATTCTTGGATCACTGGCTATCTGTACGGTTCTTTATATTTTATTCTCCTATGTTCTTACAGGTGTTGCAACGCTTAACGATTTCAGAACGGCAGGTAAAGAAGCATCAATAACATACGCTATTCAAACCTATATGACTGGTTACAGCTGGCTCGGAAAACTTGTGACAGTCGCTATTTTAGCTGGATTCTCTTCAGTGATCTTGGTAATGCTTTACGGGCAGTCTCGGGTGTTTTATTCTATGAGCCGCGACGGTCTGGTACCGAAACTTTTTTCTGATGTTCATAAAAAATTCCGCACTCCTTATAAATCAAACATGCTGTTTTTTGTGTTTGTCGGACTCTTTGCTTCTTTTGTTCCGCAGGATATTGTGGGAGATATGACGAGCATAGGAACATTGTTCGCCTTTATCCTGGTTTGCGCCGGAGTCTGGATAATGCGGAGGGTTCATCCTGAAATTCCGCGGCAGTTCAAAACCCCGCTGGTTCCGCTTATTCCCATTCTCGGAATCATTGTTTGCGGAGCCATGGTATACGGACTGGGATGGGCAAACTGGTTAAGGCTTGGGGTATGGATGCTTATGGGTTTTGTAATATATTTTGCATACAGCTACAGGAAAAGCAAATTACGCAACGAAAAAAATCCACGCGATTTTCATTTATAATTTTCTTTTCAGCGAACTTTCAGCATATAATTATACTCTTTTATCTGAATAATAAAAACAGACACTTATGAAAAAAATCGTCATCTCATTATTCTTTATTCTTTTTTCCGCATACCTGTGCGCACAGGTAACAGGAATTTCTCAGATTGCATATTCCAAAAGCGGCACCGACTGGGTGAAGTTCAGGGAAGATAAAAGCCTTGACCCAATGAAGATTTTTCAATATTACGGCTCTGCTTTCGGGCTTACTGCAAACGATGCAATGAAATTGAGCAAACAGGAAACCGATAATCTTGGTTATATTCATTATCGCTATCAGCAATATTACCAGGAAATTCCTGTAAGAGCAGGGGATTATATCATTCATGCAAAAGATGAAAAAGCTGTCAGCGGAAATGGTAAAATTGTGACAGGTTTAAATATTTCTGTTATGCACCAGATAACATCTGACGAAGCAATAAATTCAGCAAGGGAGTATACAGATGCTGAAAGCTACATGTGGGAAAATCCTGCCGAAGAAGCATTACTGCAGCAAATAAAAAATGATCCTGCTGCAACATATTTTCCCGAACCGGAACTGATGATTGCCGATAAAAAAAGCAGTGGCATAGCTGCAGATTACAAGTTGGTTTATAAAGTTGATGTCTATGCGAGCAAACCCTTAAGCAGAAATTATATTTTTGTCGATGCAGTCACAGGAGAAGTGTTATTTACTGAAAACAGGCTGATGACGACCGATGTGGAAGGTGTTGCTGTTACTAAATATGTGGGTATAAAAAATATCTGGACTGATTCTGTATCTCCTGGTGTGTATCGTTTGCGTAATGCACATTATGGCAATGGTGTTGAAACATACGACATGAACAAAGGCACCAATTATGGAACTGCAGTCGATTTCACCGATGATGACAATTACTGGGATATTACTACCGATCAGGACGATGCCGCCACCGATGCGCATTTTGGAGCTGAAATGACCTATCAGTACTACTTTCAGAAATTCGGACGTTTAAGTTACGATAACAACAATGCGAAGCTTCTAAGCTATGTACATTATGACAATGCGTATTCAAATGCATTCTGGGATGGAAGCCGTATGACCTATGGTGATGGCGACGGCAGCCAGTATACAGCGTTTACTTCACTCGATGTTACCGGACACGAAATCACTCATGCCGTTGATGAATATTCGGCAAACCTTGTTTACCAGGGTGAATCGGGTGCCTTGAACGAAGGCTTCAGTGATATATTCGGAACCTGTATTGAATTTTATGCAGATTCAGCGACAGGCGACTGGTTTGTTGGCGAAGATTTCGATGTAGCAGGAGACGGCTTCCGCAATATGGCCGATCCGAAATCAGATCAGTTGCCCGACACATATCACGGACAGTACTGGGTATACAGCGATGTAATTGATAACGGCGGCGTTCACACAAACTGTGGTCCGCTTACTTACTGGTTTTACATTCTATCAGATGGCGGCAGCGGCACAAATGATATCGGAAGTGTTTACAGCGTTACAGGATTAGGCATTGATTCGGCCGCTGATATTGCCTACAGGATGCTGACCGTTTATCTTACTTCGGGGGCAACCTATGCCGATGCGCGCCTTGCTGCATTACAGTCTGCTGAAGATTTATACGGCGCCTGTTCCGATGCGGTTATTCAAACTTCAAATGCAATGTATGCTATCGGAGTAGGTTTTCCGCTTGCCGATAACGACCTGCATTTTATGGATGTTACCGATCCCGAAACAGCTTGCGGATATTCGAATGCTGAATATGTTTCCATTCGCATAAAATATAACGGATGCAGTTATGTGATTCCATTGGGAGATACAATACCTGTTTCTTACCGTGTTGACGGCGGCAGCATTGTAAATGACACAATTTTTCTTGCTACGCAACTTAACGGAGGAGATACCATTGATTACACTTTTTCAGCAATGGCCGATTTCTCAGTTGTAGGTGTTCATACCATTGATTGCTGGGTGAAATATGCATACGACGGGCAGGCGGCAAACGACAGCATTATAGGTTACCAGTTCGAGAACAAGCTGCAGCAGAATATCGATGTGGGTGTGGTGACAATTAATAACCCTGTTTCTGCCTGCCATATGACCAATGCGGAAAATATTGGCATTGAAGTTCAGTTTTTCGGATGCGATTCCCTTGTTGCTGGCGATTCAATGGTGGTTGCATACCGCGTAAACGGCGGAAGCCCGGTGAGGGATACCCTTGAACTGCAAAATACATTGATGCCTGACGCTACATTCACCCATGTTTTTGACGTCCCTGCCGATTTATCGGTACCCGGAAATTATACTATCGATGCATGGACCGAATATGATCCTGATACGCTTACAACCAACGACATGTTCAGCAGCTACATTGTGAAGAATCCCATTAACATTCAGTTCGACACCATAGGTTTTGAAGAAACCAACATTAACAACCTGATACTTGTTGAAACCACACCTTATTCGCATGCATACATAACGCCGCAGGCGCATAATACAGGAACTAAAGGTTTCCTGATGACCGGGGGCAATGCTATGGATTACCTTGATATTCTTGAGTTCCCCGATGGAGTGAATACCTGGACCATCAATGAATTTTTATCCGCAAAAATTAATTTCTGTGTCGATGCCACTTCATGGTCATCGGCAAACCTCAGGTTCGACCTGAAGCAAACCAACGGCGGGGAGCTTTATACAATGTACATGGGCGCCGGCGATTACACTGTAGCAAGCAACTTCAGAATTCTTGTGAATGGCGCCCAGCTTGGCGGTACCTATAATCCTGTTACTTATGATTCCGATCCGTTTCTTACGCATTTCATAAATCTCGATTCCTATGCCGGAACAAAATTCACCCTTACCTTCGAAACCCGCAATATTGCAAAAGACACCATGGGTTTCAATCTCGACAATGCCTATGTTGACGAAGTTGTTTTCAGCCCGTATTCGCAGGAAAATGTGAATGACTATGCAAATAATTCGCTGAATCTCGGAGTGTATCCAAATCCTTTTAATGATCAGCTCACAGTGAAATATAATTCCGGCACAAAGGAAACGGTGAAAATTGAAATCAACGATATATTTGGTAAGACCATTAATATTATGGAATGGAATATTGATATGGGAACAAATAAAATGAACATAAATTTGGATAATTATTCAGCAGGTATGTATATACTGAAGCTTACGGCAGCAAACGGATTTGCCTTGAAGAAAATTATTAAGGAGTAAAAATATTTTAAAATCAATCAACAATAATTTTTTCAGTTTTTATATTTATTCCATCAATAATTAACAGGAAAAATATTCCTTTTCCAAATTGCCCTAAATTTAACCTGAGAACTTCCTTTTTTGAAACAGATTGCTGAAATATCAAACTACCTGAATAATTATAAACATAGATTATTGATTCATTATTAAAATCAATATACCCTTGCAAATCAATATTAATTGATCCATCTGTTGGATTTGGATAAGTATTAATATTATAAGCAGGTAAAATGTAATCTTGAGTAACAACTAACGGGTGTTTATCGCAATGCCCCACTGTACAACAAGGACAACAAAAAATAGTGTCAATAATATCAACACAGTCAAGAAGTGGCATTAACTGATAATAATCATTAACTGGCGGACTTGAAATAATTCCACTTTGACCTCCGATTTTTTCCATCCACATTATTGTAAAATTGTTATAATTCAAACTATTCCAAAACCCACGGACATCTATCTCTTTCACAAAATAATTATTACCTAAATTGATATTTCCAACATAATCAATTTTTGCATTAAATAAAACAGGTTCGTTAAATCCTGAAACACCATATACATTATAAACAGTATCGCCAGCCTGAACGCCAAAGTCATATAAAAGATATTCAATTAAGGAATCTTTTGGCACAAAAAAAACCTTTTCTGAAGGATCATTACGGTATGCCCCTGTATAAAGCGAAGAATCGCCTTTATATAACTTATGGTAATTAAAACTATTTATAGTTGTATCGTCTTTAAATGGTTTTAAAAAAAAGTATTCTGTTTTCCATACGGTAGCACCATCCCAATATTTGATAACCCAAGTTGCATTTGAATCAGGTATTGGTTTATATTGTTGTGTCTTTGCAGCAAAAGATGTTAAAATAAAAATAGATAATATCAGAAGTTTTGTTTTCATGACTGTAAGTTTAATTGCTTTTAATTATTTCTTTTGGTTGGCTTCAAGTACCGAAATTCTTTTGTGCAGTTCAATGATATATTGAGTTCTTCTATTTTTTTCAATAAAATTTTAATCATTTTGCCAAGCTGAACGCCGTTTTCCTTTATATATGTTGAAGATGGAATGCACAGAAGTCTCTTCTGCTTAAAATAATATATCAGTTTTTTAAAAAAGTAAATTCTTGTGTAAATTTAAGTAAAAAATCTCTAACCGGCAACTCTCACAACTTAATAATATCAGTAATTATAAGTTTGGTCAATTAACTGAAAAAAATCGTACATCGTACATCGTACATCATTCACGCTCTCGGATGATATTTCATTATCGTATCCCTTAAGTATTCACGGTTCAGATGAAGATAAATTTCAGTGGTGGTTATTGATTCATGCCCCAGCATTTCCTGCACTGCCCTAAGATCGGCTCCGCCTTCAATAAGGTGCGTGGCAAAGGAATGGCGGAAGGTATGAGGACTGATTTTTTTATTCAACCCCATTTTTTCAGCAAGGCTTTTAATGATCATGAATATCATGTTTCTGCTAAGCTTATTTCCCCTGCGGTTCAGAAAAAGGATATCCTCGCTGCCTTTTTTTGAAGGAACATGCGCTCTTACATCTTTCATATAGATAATAATATATTTCATGGCAACGCTGCCGATGGGCACTATCCTTTCTTTATCGCCTTTTCCGATGATGCGGATGAATCCTTCTTTAAAAAACAGATTTGAAATTTTCAGGTTGATCAGTTCAGAAACCCGCAGCCCCGAACTGTAAAGCGTTTCAAGCATTGCCTTATTTCTTTCTCCTTCGGGTTTGCTTCTGTCAATGGAGTTAATAATGCGGTCAATCTCTTCAACGCTGAGTGTATCGGGAAGTTTACGGCCTATTCTGGGCGATTCCAGAAGTTCTGTCGGATTTTCCCTGATTATATTCTCAATTATCAGATATTTGTAAAACGCTTTTATCCCTGAAATAATGCGGGCCTGCGTACGTGCGCTCATACCCAGTTCATTTACCCATTTCACAAAATCTTTCAAATGCTTAAGCGTAAGTTCCTGTGGGCTCGATTGCATTCTTTTCAATTCTAAATATTGAATCAGTTTCTGAATGTCACGTAAATATGCTTCCACCGAATTAGCGGAAAGCGATTTTTCAAGTTGCAGAAATGCTTTAAATCCACGTATGTATGATTGCCACATCTTGCTTCAAAATTACTTTAAAATAACTGTTTTGCAATATTTGTCATTGGCAGAAAAGAAAAAATGCAATAAGGTGTTGGTTATTAACAAAAAAGTTTGTAATTTTGCACCTCAAATTTAATAGGTCTGTTGTATGGGAAAGAAAAACAAAGAAGCCAGGGGGCAGGTGATACTGGAATGCACCGAGCATAAGGCCAGCGGGAAACCCGGCACTTCGAGGTACATTACCACGAAGAACAAAAAGAACACACCTGAAAGGTTGGAAATAAAAAAGTACAACCCCATTTTAAAGAAAATGACTGTTCACAAAGAAATTAAATAATGTAAACTATGGCAAAGAAAGTTGTTGCAACAATGAAAACGGCTACCGGTAAAGACTTTGCAAAGGTCATCCGTATGGTGAAATCTCCGAAAACAGGTGCTTACACCTTTAAGGAAGAAATTATTCCGAACGACCAGGTGAAAGAATTCCTGTCAAGGAAATAAATTTTTGTATATGCCCGGATCTCCGGGATGAAAAAGCTTTTTTCCTGCAGAGAAAAAGGCTTTTTTATTTAATAACAGAACAAATGGGACTCTTCGGAATATTCAATAAAGAGAAAAAAGAAAAGCTTGAAAAGGGTTTAGCGAAAACCAGGGAAAGTGTTTTTGCAAGAATTTCCAAAGCGGTCGTTGGTAAATCGAAAGTAGATGATGATGTGCTCGATAACCTTGAGGAGATCCTTATTGCATCGGATGTAGGAGTTGAAACAACACTGAAAATAATTGAACGCATTCAGAAACGTGTTGCTTCAGATAAATTCATAGGAACATCAGAACTTAACCGTATTCTCAGAGAAGAGATCGCTTCATTGCTTGAAGAAAATTCAAATTCTTCATTAGAAAATTTTGAACTTCCCGCTATAGGTGAACCTTACGTTATAATGGTTGTTGGTGTGAATGGCGTTGGCAAGACAACAACGATAGGTAAACTGGCTCATCAATTTAAAAAAGCGGGAAAATCTGTTTTGCTGGGTGCATCCGACACTTTTCGCGCTGCTGCCGTTGATCAGCTTACCATCTGGGCAAAACGTGTTGATGTTCCTGTTGTCTCACAAGGCATGGGTGCTGATCCCGCTTCGGTTGCTTTTGATACACTCACTTCTGCAAAAGCAAAAAACTTTGACGTTGCCATCATCGATACTGCCGGAAGGCTTCACAACAAAGTGAACCTGATGAACGAACTTTCCAAGATTCGCAAAGTGATGTCGAAAGTTATACCCGATGCACCGCATGAAGTGCTTTTGGTTCTTGATGCCTCCACAGGACAGAATGCCTTTGAACAGGCTAAGCAATTCACACTGGCCACTGATGTAAATGCCCTTGCAATTACCAAACTTGACGGTACTGCCAAAGGTGGCGTTGTTATTGGTGTTTCCGACCAGTTTAAAATTCCGGTGAAATATATCGGGGTGGGCGAGGGCATAGAAGACCTGCAGATATTCGACCGCAAAGAATTCGTTGACTCACTTTTCAGTAACTGATGAAATTGTTTGTAAATAATTTTGCTTTATGTCACACTTCGATAAACTCTGTGTGACATTATTTTTTGTCAGCATTCATTGTCAGCCTGAGGGATAATTTTTTACAAAAAAAGCAATATAAATAACGTTTTATTCAAGTTCGATATTCAAAATTCGTTATTCATTATTCATTATTTATTTCGTTCAATGTTAGTTATTTAGAAAAATACGTCAATGGTAGTTTATCG
>JAZDMF010000131.1:0-9362 GCA_043801235.1 Bacteroidota bacterium
GTAACGCCTGAATTCCCGCTCCAAACTTGCCTTGCTACAAGACCATCAGGGTTGACGCGCTAAAAGTTTTTGGAAAAAAGTCCCCATGTATTGTACGCCGTGTTGCATACTTCGCTGCCATGTGAGATGGCAATAAGGTAAAGAATGTATTCGGGCGTACATTCTGACAGTATCTTACTCTAAGGGATTTCGAATGCTGATGCGTGAAAACAAATCAGTTTTCCTGAAACACGATTTTTCAAAACTGAAACATATTTTCAGTGTGGGCGAATACCTGAATCCTGAAATCGTTCACTGGTCGCGCGAACTTTTTGGAAAAGACATTTACGATACCTGGTTCCAGACAGAAACAGGCAGTATTATGATCACCAACAAACCGGGAATTCCTGTTAAGCCAGGTTCCATGGGAAAACCCAATGGACGCATAGAAGCCGCTATTATTTCCGATGAAGGAAATATTCTTGATGCAAAAGAAACAGGACATCTATGCGTTAAAGAGGGGTGGGATTCTATGATGTGCAATTATTTGAACAACGAAGAAATATATAAAAAGAAATTCAAGGATGGGTATTATTATTCCGGTGATCTGGCTTACCGTGACGAAGAAGGATATTACTGGTTTGCAGGAAGAAACGATGATGTAATAAATACTGCAGGCCATTTGATCAATCCGTTTGAAATTGAAAGTGCTTTGCTGGAAATTCCTGAAATAGCCGAATCCGGTGTAATCGGAGCGCCTGATGAAATACTTTTGGAAAAAGTTGTCACCTTTGTAAGCCTGAAAGACCCGTTTTCATGGAACGATGATCTGGAAATGAAAATACGGCTTTATCTCGCAAATAAATTATCATCAATAGCAACGCCACAGGAAATAAAAGTTATTAAAGAAATACCGAAAAACAAAAACGGGAAAATCATGCGCCGGGTGCTGAAAGCCTGGTACGAAGGAAAAGACCCGAAGGATATTTCAACGCTTGATGTTTAAAAGAAAAAAAATGTATTAATTTTGAACGTATAATCAGTAGGCGGTTTTCAGCCAGCAGTAGGCAATAATAATAACAAAAACTGAAACTGGGAACCGGTGATAAGGCGAAGAAGCGATAATGCGAATCAATAGGTTATAACTGAAAACTAAAAAACCGAAACAGCGACAAGAAGCCAATCACCAGTAGGCAGTCTACGACAAACGATTTAACGTCAAACGTCTAACAAAATTTTGAACTTTTTTTAACATTCGTATTAATGCAATTCAGTAAAGTAATCGGACAGGAACAGGTTAAAAAAAGATTAATTCGTTCTGTAAAAGAAAACAGGGTGAGTCATGCTCAATTGTTTCTTGGACCCGAAGGTTGCGGTAAACTTGCTTTGGCTGTGGCTTATGCGCAATATGTTTGTTGCGGGGATAAAAAAGAGAATGATTCATGCGGTGTTTGCCGCTCATGCATTAAATTTCAAAAAATAGCTCATCCCGATCTGCATTTTATTTATCCTATTTCAGCCACAAAGGATAAACCGGTAAGCTCGGTTTTTATCAGCGACTGGCGCGAACTTGTTCTGAATCAGGAATGTTATATAGGACTCGAAGACTGGTACAAAGCCATTGGCCTCGAAACAAAACAGGGAATAATAAATGCAGGCGATTGTAATGAAGTTATTAAGACATTAGGGCTGAAAGCATATGAAGCAGAATATAAAATTATGATCATCTGGATGGTGGAAAAGCTTTTCCATTCAGCCGCACCGAAGTTGCTTAAAATTCTTGAAGAACCACCTGACAAAACATTATTCCTTCTGGTTTGCAAAGATCATGAACAGGTTATCAGCACCATAATTTCACGTACCCAGATTATCAAAATACCTCGCATAGCTGAAAAAGACATGGTTCATGCTCTTATTGAAAAACATAAACTGGTGCCCAGGCGTGCTCACGAAATTTCGCGCATGGTGGATGGAAATTATATTGAAGCACGGAAACTGACAGACGAAAACCAAGACGATTTTAACTTCATGAAATTGCGCGACTGGATGCGAAGCTGCTATAAAGACAATGTTCCCGATTTGATAAAATGGGCAGATGAAATCGGACGCATAGGGAGAGAAAAACAAAAGGATTTTTTATTGAACACCCTGCGATTACTCAGAGAAAGCATTCTTATTTCTTCAGGAACGCAGGATCTGATAAAAATTGACGGAGAAGAGCAAAAATTTGCATCAGGTTTTGCGCCCTTTATTCACCCCCAAAATGCGGAAAATATCATAAACGAATTCAACGATGCCGTTTTTCATATAGAACGCAATGCAAACGCACGCATCTTGTTTCTTGACCTGTCGCTGAAAATAGCAGAATTGATAAAAATTAAAGCCTGATAGCTGAAAATTATTAACTTTGCTACCTTATTTTTCAAAAAGTTCAGTTTGGTTTACACACTGAATATTAATAAATAAAAAATAAAATTTTATGGGTAGCAACGGATATTTATCAAGAGGCTGTGCGAATTACCCCAAACCCATGCACCGTAACGATAATGTGTTCAGGCACGGATGCAACAAACTCGATTTGTACGATTGGTTACAAGATATTCCATCCCCCGAGCAGTTAAAAGGTTTCGATTGTGTGGAAGTGCGCTTTAAAAACAGCCGCAAAGATTTTTTCAGGCTGAGTGCAGGGATCGATGTAAGCATTGGCGATATTATTGCAGTTGAAGCGTCGCCCGGGCACGATATCGGAATTGTTACTCTCGCAGGTGAGCTGGTTTGGTATCAGATGAAAAAGAAAAAGGCGAACCCCGCTTCGGAGGAAGTAAAAAAGGTTTACAGAAAAGCCAAATCATCAGATATTGAGAAATGGGTTTCGGCTATCGAGCTTGAACAACCTACCATGCACCGCACACGCAAAATTGCCGGAGAGCTGAACCTGGAAATGAAAATTTGCGATGTGGAATTTCAGGGCGACAAAACCAAAGCCATTTTTTATTATACTGCCGAAGAACGAGTTGATTTCAGGGAAATGATAAAAATTCTTGCCGAAGAATTTATGATTCGTATTGAAATGAAGCAAATAGGTGTAAGGCAGGAGTCGAGCAGACTGGGTGGCATAGGTTCGTGCGGACGCGAGCTGTGTTGTTCTACATGGCTTACCCAGTTCAAATCGGTTTCAACAAATTCTGCCCGCATTCAGCAATTATCGCTGAATCCGCAGAAACTGGCAGGACAATGCACCAAGCTGAAATGCTGCCTGAACTACGAATACGACGCGTATGTTGATGCAATAAAAGATTTTCCCAGCAGTGAGGTTGTACTGAAAACAAAGGCTGGCGAAGCCGTTCACCAGAAAACCGATATTTTCCGCGGCATAATGTGGTATTCGTATTCCTCACAACCCGAAGCGCTGTTTCCCGTTTCCATTGAAAAGGTTGCCGAGGTTATCGAACAAAACAAAAAAAATATCCTGCCCGAAAAAGTGGAAGAACTGAATCTGAAAGAAGAGGAAACGAAAATTGATTTTGAAAACGTAGTAGGGCAGGATGACATCACCCGTTTTGATGATAAGAAATGATGACTAAACTTCTGAAATATTTTTTGTTGTCTGTTCCTGTTTATATGCTGATGTCGTGCGATCCTTCAAGAGTTTACGATAAGTTCAAAGATATTGAAAACGCAAAATGGAACAAAAATGAACATGTGAAGTTTGATGTGCAGATTGATGATACCGTTTCATATAACAATGTATTTATCAACATCAGGAATTCTGGCGATTACAGGTACAGCAACATTTATTTATTCATATCCACCGTTTATCCGGACCGGAAAATTTCTACCGATACGGTAGAATGCATATTGGCAAATGAAGAAGGCAAATGGCTGGGTAAAGGACTAGGCGATATAAAAGATAATCAGATACTGTTTAAAAAAAACGTACGCTTTCACCAGACAGGAATATATACATTCGGGTTTGAACAGGCCATGCGAACCGATGATCTCAAAGGCATAAAAAGTGTTGGAATACGAATAGAAAAAATAAAATGAAAATTTTTAATTTTCTGAAAAACAGGTACAGGAAAGAAAAGCCCGATACCAGGACAAAATCCGGTTTCAGGAAATACGTTAAAAATTTCTGGATCATTTACGGTTCGGCTTTTATCCTGGTTATTTTTCTTTTTATTACAACGTCTGCCGGGATGCTTGGATTCATGCCTACTTTCGAAGAGCTTGAAAATCCGAAAAGTAATCTTGCTTCCGAAATTTTTTCTGCCGACCAGGTATTGCTCGGAAAATACTATATCGAAAACAGAACGATAATTCATTACAGCGAACTTTCCCCGAACCTTATAAATGCACTGATAGCAACCGAAGATGCCCGTTTTAGCACGCATTCAGGAATTGATTTCAGAAGCATCATGCGCGTTCTGTTTAAAAATGTACTTGGAGGAGACCGCGGCGCAGGCGGAGGCAGTACAATTACCCAGCAACTGGCAAAAAACCTTTTCCCGCGACAAGAGAATCCTGGTTTCTTTTCCCTGGTGTTCCGTAAATTTAAAGAATGGATTATTGCTGTAAAGCTGGAACGCAATTATACTAAGGAAGAAATTCTTGCCATGTACCTTAATACTGTTGATTTTGGCAATCAGTCGTTCGGTATCAAATCAGCAGCGAAAACATATTTCAATAAAACCCCCGCCGATCTCACCATTGATGAATCAGCGCTTTTGGTGGGAATGCTGAAAGCTCCTTCGTATTTAAGTCCCATCAATCATCCCGACCGTGCCGAAGCGCGCAGGAATACGGTTATAGGGCAAATGCTCAAATACAACTACATCAACCAACAACAGTACGATACACTCAGCATAAAGAAAATTGACATTTCGAAATACAAAGTGCAGGATCAGAACGAGGGCATTGCAACATACTTCAGGGAATATTTAAGAACAACTTTAGCGGAATGGTGCACTTCACATAAAAAAGCCGATGGTACCGAATACAATTTGTATAAGGATGGATTGAAAATTTATACCACCATCAATTCTAAAATGCAGAAGTATGCCGAAGCTGCCGTTGATGAATATATAGGCGAAAAACTTCAGCCCGAATTTGAAGAACACTGGAAAGGTGTGAAGAACGCTCCTTATGACTGGACCATGGGCGAGGATGATGTTGATGCCTTGCTTGATCAGGCCATGAGGCGGTCCGACAGGTATATTAATTTGAAAGCTGCGGGTTTGACGGACACAATGATTAAACTCAATTTTCTTACACCGACGCACATGATGGTTTTTTCATGGAAAGGCGATCATGATACTGTTATGACTCCCATGGATTCCATCCGTTATTATAAGTGGTATATGCAGGCAGGGCTTATGTCTGTTGAGCCACAGACAGGCTATGTGCGTGCTTATGTAGGCGGTATTAATTACAGGTATTTTAAGTTCGACCATGTATGTATGGGGAAAAGGCAGGTGGGTTCTACATTCAAGCCATTTTTATATACGCTGGCCATGCAGGAAGGTGAATTTTCACCCTGCTCAAAAGTTCCTAACGTGCCGGTAACATTTGATATGCCCGAAGGCGGAACATGGACACCGCGAAACTCAGGCGATGCAAAAGAAGGAGAAATGGTTACACTGAAATATGCTCTTGCGAATTCTATCAATTACATTTCCGCCTATCTGATGAAAAGATATTCGCCGGCTGCAGTTGTGACCATTGCCCGGAAAATGGGGATCACAAGCAATGTTCCGCCTGTGTATTCCATATGCCTGGGTACTCCTGATCTCAGTGTTTACGAAATGACAGGCGCTTTTTCCACTTTTGCAAACAAGGGTGTGCATCTGGAGCCAATATTTGTTACACGTATTGAGGACAAAAATGGAAATATACTTGAAACCTTTTCGCCAAAAATTGAAGAAGCCATCAGCGAAGAGACAGCCTATCTTATGATCATGCTCATGAAAGGAGTTGTTGAAAGCGGAACCGGTGCAAGCATTCGCTCCACATACAAGCTGACAAATCCTATAGCAGGAAAAACAGGAACCACGCAAAACAATAGTGACGGCTGGTTCATGGGCATCACACCTTATCTCGCTACCGGAGTTTGGGTGGGATGCGAAGACCGCAGCGTACATTTCCGCTGGACATCGCTCGGGCAGGGCGCTCATATGGCCTTGCCTATCTGGGCATTGTTCATGCAGAAAGTGTATGCTGATAAAACACTTGGAATTAAAAAAGATGATTTCGACGCACCATCAAAAGAACTTTCGGTGGAAGTTGATTGTGCCAAATATGATAAAACTCACAAGGATGATGATAAGGATCCGTTCAAAGACGGGTTGTAAAATATATTTTTAATAAATACATTATACAAAAGTTCACGTAAAAAAAGATAGGAGAAAGCAAATAGAAAACAGAAAATTTAAAATTAAAATAAAAAAAATAATTTTAAGGAATATTCAGTTTACCCTGTCGGATAACAGCACAACACATTATAAAATGAAGAATATATTTTCTGTTTACTATTTACTATTTGATATTTGCTATTTACAATTTATGATGCCTAACATCAATTTACAATATGCCGGCTGAAAATATACTTAGTGTTGTTATTCCTGCTTATAATGAAGAGCAGAATGTTGCACCCTTGTACCAGGAGTTGACGGCAGTTTTGAAAACCACCGGCTTTGATTATGAAATAATTTTTGCTGATGATGGCAGTCGTGACAATACATTCGAAGAAATAAAAAAGCTTTCAGCACAAGACCCGAAAGTATCGGGAGTTTCGCTCTCACGTAACTTCGGCCACCAGGTAGCTATCATGGCAGGACTACAGCAGGCACAAGGGGATTTGGTTGTTATGATGGACGCTGACCTGCAGCATCCGCCTGAAATTATTCCCCGATTGCTTGAAGAACAAAAGAAAGGCTATGACATAGTAAACACCCGGAGACTTGATGCAAAAGGAACAGGTGCACTGAAAAAAGGCTCATCGAAAATGTTCTACGGAATTTTAAACAGGCTTTCCGATGTAAGGATTGAGCCGGCAGCAGCCGATTTCCGCTTGCTTACGCGCAAGGCTGTTGACGCGTTTCTGCAGTTTGAAGAGCGTGACAGGTTTACAAGGGGGCTCATAAGCTGGATGGGATTCAGGCAATCAATAATTGAATATACAGCATCTGCAAGGCATTCCGGAAAATCAAAATACACCCTGAAAAAAATGCTACGATTCGGAATGGATGGCATTACATCATTTTCTTCCAAACCATTAAGAATTTCATTTTATTCTGGATTCATACTCTTTATTATCGGGCTTGTTTATGCGGTGTATGCCATCATAAGGCATTTCAGCGACGATACTGTGCCGGGATGGACATCCATACTGGTTTCTGTTCTTATAATCGGAGGATTTCAACTGCTTAGCCTCGGGATAATTGGAGAGTATATTGCGCGAATATTTAATGAGACTAAGGCAAGACCAATATATTTTATTAAGGATAAAACAAGTTTGAAATAAAATTTTGGTATGCTCTCCCGCTATGGATAAAATAAAAGTATTTCTGAAAAAAACATTTAACGATAAGGGCGCCTGGTTAACTCTTTTATTATCGCTGATTGTACTGATTCAAATGAAATTGTCCTGTTGCAAACAATTTTCCAGTCACCAATAATTTTTGTATTGTCACTTATCATTGTCAACGAATCAATTTGCACATAAGGATTCGCAGATGGAACACACATATATGTATACACGCCATTAAGATAATTTGAAATTCCAGCTTGAGTCCTCGTAATTTCATCTGATAAGAATTTGTCATATGTAATGTAGTTATTGTTCCATTCAGAAGTGTCAAGTACAGGTAATGACAAGCAATAGTCAATTGGAAAAACAACAGTGTCATTTGGAGTATTGTTGAATTTAATCAGTGTCTCTTTTGGGATGCCGCAAGATGAAATAGCGAGTAATATAATGGGGACTAATATTTGTCTGTACATAATATTAATAATGTTGCTAACGACCGGTGCTGGTGCGAGGCGGGACGTCGAACGAGGACTTGTCTGGAGCACGGACTATTTGAAGCTCCGACCCCAAGTCAACCACGGTCAAGTCCAGCCTGCCCGATTGAGTCGTTCAGGCGGGCGAACGAAACTGTCCGGAGAACATGTCCGCCGCTTGCAAAAGACGCAAGTTAGCAGTAGTATATTATTTAATTTTCTTTAACCCTTTTTGTAAAATTGGAAGGTCTTGCTCAATTGTTTTCCAGATAACCTCGATGTCAACGCCAAGATAGTCATGTATTAATTTGTCTCGCATACCTGAGATTTCCTTCCAGGGAATTTCAAAATAAACTTTCTTGAAATCAGAAGAGATTTTTTTGCTTGCTTCACCAATGACTTCAAAATTCCTGATTATCGCATCTTGAAGTAATTCGTTTTTTGAAAACTCTTTTTTGTCAATGTCCTTAACATATTTGCGAATTTTTCTTATGCATTGTAGAATATGATCAACGTATGCAAGGTCGTTTTTATGCATAATAAATTATTTTAAGGTCATGTTGAATTTGAGCTTTTATTCTTTTATTTTTTATTGCACCTTCAGTAATCAAGTCAACCTTAAAACCAAGTCTTTTACTAAGGTCATTTTCGATTTTTATTAATTGCAAAAGGGAAGGAGTGTCTTTGAATTTTATTAATAAATCAATGTCACTGTTCGCCTTTTGTTCATTCCTGGCATATGAGCCAAAAATCCCCACTCTTTGAAGGTTGTAGGGTTTAAGGTAGTCTAGAATAATATGTTCAATTTCTTGACGGCTCATATTAAAATTTTATCAAAAATAACGATAATTTGTTTATTGTCAAAATGTATATTTGATCACCCCTAATATATCATATCAGCACACAATTATCGAGTGAGCATTTTTGCGAATGAGCTATTGTTTGCTGATGTAACAGTCGAAGTCGACGTTACGATTGCAGAAGAATGCAGTTATCACATGTATCGAATAGATATTGGTGCTAACGGCACGCGGCTTTTGCTGGCGGACTGTCGACCGCGGACTTGTCTGGAGACGGGACTAATTGAAGCTCCGACTCCAAGTTAACCGTGGTCATGTCCAGCGAACGAAACTGTCCGGAGAACATGTCCGCCGCTTGCAAAAGACGCAAGTTGGCTGCTGCGTGTGTCCTGAGTTGTTACAGGGTACGAAGATAGTAAACGTTCTTTGAAGTAGCAACAAAACTTTTGATAAGATGGTAGACATAATAAACTTGTCGTTGAAAGTCTGGAAACGAGTTGAACTCCGAGAGTAAGGATATATTCAGAAGTCTCACGGAACGATAGACAACGAGCAATTTATTATGAGAGGCCTACCGATGAA
>JAZDMF010000158.1:0-9259 GCA_043801235.1 Bacteroidota bacterium
CGTCACTCTTCGACACGGACTCCTCCCTCAATGCCCCACTGTGTCCGTCTCTGAGTGACCAGAAAAAATTACGTAAATCTCATTTATTAATGAGGGCATAAAATAGTTTGCCTCCCACCATGCTTCGATAGACTTAGCATGACACCCTCGCGCTTGGTCACCTTGAGCAATGTCACACTGAGCCTGTTGAAGTGTATGCGAAAGGTAAGCGTGCATTTAAAAAGCCAAAATTTACCGCTCCCATTAATAACATAAGTTCAAAACACAATATTTTATACCACTCTGATCATCTGTTAATCATAATTTTCAGGAAATGCTTTGTAGTTTCAAAAATTAATCAGATATTTGCACTCCAATTTTAAAAACTATATTTTTTATTTGTTATGGCAACGAAAATAAGATTACAGCGTTTTGGAAAGAAAGGCCAGCCTTTCTACCATATTGTAATTGCGGATGGTCGTGCACCACGCGATGGGAAGTTCATTGAAAATATCGGGATATACAATCCCCTTACAGTTCCTGCTACCATTGAAATTGACTTCGATAAGGCTTTATCATGGCTGCAGAAAGGCGCAACCCCTACCGACACTACCAAAGCAATTCTTTCTTACAAAGGCATCATGTACAAAAATCATCTTCTGAAAGGAGTGGCTAAAGGAGCTTTAACAGTTGAAGCAGCCGAAGCTAAGTTCCAGAAGTGGTTGGAAGAAAAACAGGCAAAGATCAGCAGCAAGATCAATCAGCGTTCACAGGAAACAAAATCTCAGATAAAAAAAGGTCTTGAGACAGAAGTTAAAGTGAAGGAAGAAAGAGAAAAAGTACTGGCAGCCAAATACGCCAAGCTGGCTGAGAAAGAAGCAGAAAACAAAAAAGAAAAAGTAACAGAACAGCCTGTTGCAGAAGTAACAGAACAGCCTGCTGCAGAAGTAACTGAACAGCCTGTTGCAGAAATAACAGTACAGCCTGTTGCAGAAGTAACAGAACAACCTGTTGCAGAAATAACAGAACAGCCTGTTGCAGAAATAACAGAACAGCCTGCTGCAGAAGAAACCGGTACCGGAACATAAAAACCCTTCCATGAAAAAGGAAGAGTGTTTTCTTTTCGGGAAAATAATTAAAACTCACGGTTACAAAGGAGAACTGATAATATCAGTTTCTGATGTTATTCCTGATATTTCTGATAAAACAGAATTTGTTTTTGTTGAAATCGAAGGACTGCTGGTTCCGTTTTTCTTTGAATCCTGCATGGGTTCAGGAAATACACTGAACATTAAATTCGAAGATGTTGACAATGAGGAATCATCACGCAGGCTATGCGGATGCAATTTATGGCTTCCCGATATTTTTCTTTCTGAAAAATCAAAGAACCATCTTGAATTACCTGACTTATCCGGCTATAAAGTTATTGATAAGGTTAAAGGCGAAACAGGGACATTAATTAAAATTATTGAGATGCCTCAGCAGCAACTGCTGCAGATAAATTTTCAGAATAAAGAAATTCTTATTCCTGTTGCTGAAGAAATAATAACCCGAGTTGATAAAAAAAACAAAATCATTTTTATCAATGTTCCGGAAGGCTTGATTGACCTGTACCTTAAAACATAAATCCATTTGCAGTCTGCAGTACACAGTCTACGGTCTGCAATGATCTGCACAATATATGCAAAGTGGTATTCCGGTTTAAACAGTTCAGCATTGACGATAGCAACTGCGCCATGAAGATCGGCACCGACGGATGCCTGCTGGGTGCTTGGGCCGATGTTGAAAATGCATCAGGCATTCTTGACATTGGAACTGGCAGCGGAGTAATTGCACTTATGCTTGCCCAGCGCAGTAACGCAACGATAGATGCTGTTGAGATAGATTATGATGCTTACGGTCAGGCTTTGAAAAACTTTTCTGAAAGCCCTTGGGAAAACAGACTTAATGCATTTCATTCTTCTATTCAGGAATATATAAAATCGTGTACAAAAAAATATGACATGATTGTATGCTGCCCCCCTTACTTCCTGAATTCATTGAAGGCGACTGACAAAAAGAGGCGACTGGCAAGGCATACAGACTCTCTCACTTTTGAAGAACTGATATCAGGATCATTACGACTTCTTAAACCCGAAGGAAAATTCTGTACAATTATTCCGACTGAAAGCAGGAAACTTTTTTATAATATCGCTTTAATAGAAGGATACCATACTGTAAAAATAACAGAAATTGAACCAAAAGCTGGAGCTACGCCAGTAAGAGTTCTGCTGCAAATGCAGCGGAATAAAATTCCATGCACAAGAAGCAAAATTCCCATCCTCGATATAGAAGGAAAACTCTACACACCCGAATATATCGAACTCACCAGGGATTTTTACATTATTTTTTAATTCTGACTTCCGAACTCTTCATTCTGACTTTTCACTTCTTACTTCTGAATTCTGAATTCTTACTTAAAAAATTGGTATATTTGTTGATGCAAAACAGGAACTAAAAAAATAAAATATGAAAACTATTGTAAAAACCCTCTTCTTCTTTGCTTTATTGACAGGACTTCTCATAAACACAACTTCGGCACAAAAAGTTTACTCCTGCGACAGCAAGTATGATGCAAATATAAAAGTATATGTTGTCGACAGCAAATACGATGCTGACCTGTGGGTGTACAAAGTGGACAGCCAGTACGATGTGAATGATGACGGCCTCTGGTATTTCTGCGACAGCAAGTATGACGCTAAAAAAATAGTCTATTTTGTTGACAGCAAATACGACGCCGATCTGCTGATTTATTTTGTAGACAGCAAATATGATGCAGGCTGGAATAATGCAAGTAAAAAATATCTGATTTATTAGTATTTTCCAACAATATGAATTTAACCCTCGTCTGAAATAGTAACGGGGGTTATTTATTTAAAAATCATAAATAAATTTCTTAAGTTTGTATTGATCAATGGCCATTAAAATGAAATTCCGGTATTGCTTTTTTATTTTTATTTTTTTAAACGCTATTTTTTTTAACATTTCTGCCAACAATCCCGATACGTCAAAGACTGATACTTCAAAAACCGAAATCCGGGATTTTTCGTATTCCTTTTTCAGTAATTTCAAATCCAATCCTGCATTGACAGGAATACAGGGAGGACAGACCCTTTCGAACGAAGCCGGAATAAACAATCCTTTAAGAGCATTTGGCAATTTTTACCATCCACAATTTTATTCATTTTTATTTGATGCAGCATTTGGGAAGAAAAGAAACTTTGCAACCGGGATATTTGTTAACGAAGCAAAAGGCGGAGCTATTGAAAATCCATCTGCAGGGCTTGCTGTATCCAAAACTTTTAACTTATCGGGATCAAACTCATTTTATCATAAATTAATAGTGGGCGCTTCAATTGAATACAACATAGTTCATCTTTCATACGATACTTTGACTTTCGGTGATATGATTAATCCCCTGTATGGTTTTATTTATTATACACAAGAAACAAAACCATCTTCGTTAAACAGGCAATTTGTAAATTTTTCAGCAGGGCTTTGGTATCATAACCCTGTTTTCTATTTGGGTTTAAGTGCAAGAAACTTAAATCAGCCGAATGTCAGCCAATTTGCGCTATCTGTAATTCCTATGGAATTATATTTTTCTTCCGGTGGAAAACTAAAATTATCAAAACAATTTTCACTTCATCCTTCATTTAATGTAACTGTCATCAAAGGTTACAAAGGAAAATTAAATTCATATTCTCCTGCAGTAATATGCTCCTACCGACAAAAATATAATTTAGGACTGTCATATATGGATTTGAATAAAATCGGAATTCATGCTGGATTTGTTTTGGTAAAACACCTCACATTGCTTGCCACATGCGCGTTTTCAACAAATGCTGATCTGTACCAGTTTGGGACATTAAGTTATCTGGGTGGGAAAATGCAATATAATTTTAAAAACTGATTACATGAAATATAGTGCCATTATTATACTTCTTTCAATATTCTTCATAACCTCATGTACTGAGAAAGATGAAATCTATCCCCGTCCAAATGAAACAATTTTCATAACGGTTGATCATGACACTGCCATTTCATTATATGATAACCAAACTTATATTTTAAATGCTGAAACTGGTGACTCAAGCAGCACATACTCTTGGAACTGTAATTATTCGTTCATTCTTAACACACCCCAAATAACAGTAAACTATCCTGGTGAATTTGAAGTTGACATTATTACCAATATGGTAACCCAACAATTCTCAATTACATTTTTTTATAGTGAAAGTCCCATGTACTATCCTAATTCTTTTTCTCCAAATGGTGACGGCATGAATGACTACTGGTCACCTCATGGTGTTAACATTGACATTGATGGATTTCTTCTGAAGATTTACGATAAGAACAATCACATGCTTTACAAAGCTGATGAGTTCTTTAAATCATGGGATGGAACAGTAGAAGAAGAACCTTGCCCTGTTGGATATTATTACTACGTTGTGAAATACAAAGCGCTTAACGGAGAAAAGCACAAAGATACCGGCATGATACAGTTAATACAATAAGGTATGAAGAAGTTTCATTTAACATTTATAATTATTAATTTATCATTTATCATTCAGATAAATGCGCAAAATTTTTCAGATACATTATTTATTGCTCTTTCCAAAGCCAGCGGCAGCGCCAGCTATCAGAATTACATCAACTGGCTGAAGTCGGTCGATTCAACCATTGTGATTGTTGACATGATAAACAAAAAACCAATCGAAGCAGCAACCTCTCTTGAAAAATGTTCTGCACTTTTATTAACCGGAGGACTTGATGTTTATCCCGGACGCTACGGAAAAGAAAATGACACCTCTCGCTGTGAGATTGATCTGCACCGTGATTCCGTTGAATTTGCATTAATAAAGAAAGCATTAAAAATGAAACTTCCTATACTTGGTGTATGTCGTGGCGAACAAATATTGAATGTTGTTATGGGCGGTTCATTGATCGTTGATATTCCACAGGATTACGATACAATAGTAAAACACCGTTGCGGCGATGATGCTCCATGCTTTCATGAAATTCAAATTATTCCCGGAACATTGCTTTATGAACTGGGGCAGGTGCTCTACGATACAGTGAACACATATCACCATCAGGCAGTTGACAAACTGTCCAGGTCCTTTAAAATCACCGCACGTACCAACGACGGCATCATTGAAGCCTACGAATGGAAACATTCAAAGAATAAACCCTTCCTGTTAGCAGTTCAGTTCCATCCGGAAAAACTTGATAAACTAAACCCTTTGGCAATTCCTGTCGCAGAAAAATTTTTAGGTGAAGCAAAAAAATATCAGCTGACACATCAAAAGAAATAGCCCATCGGGATTTGCAATCCCGATGAAAAAAACTATGGATTTATAATCCGTTCAGTTATCATTTTTAATTTAGCATAAAACTATTTATATGGGCATCAAAAACAAAATCACAGTAGGAAATATGTGCTCATCGGGATTTGCAATCCCGATGAAAAAAACTATGGATTTATAACCCATTCAGTCATCCTTTTTAATTTAGCATAAAACTATTTATATGGGCATCAAAAACAAAATCACTGAAGGAAATGTTTATTTTCTTACCATGACAATCATTAACTGGATTGATATTTTCACAAAACCTTTTTATAAGCATATCATTGTCGATTCTTTAAATTATTGTATTAAAGAAAAAGGATTAATAGTTTATGGCTGGTGTCTCATGACCAACCACCTTCATATGATCGCATCTGCTGAAAATGATTTGAATCTGTCAGATATCATCAGGGATTTTAAAAAACATACAAGTAAAGCTATTTCTGAAGAAGTTAAAAATTCGCGGGACGGACGCAAAGAATGGCTTTTAAATCATTTTGCTTTTTATGGCAAGATTCATCCTAAAAAAATTCAATATAAAGTATGGCAGGACGGAAACGACCTTAAAGAAATAAATTCGAATGATTTCCTTTTGCAAAAGCTGAACTATATCCACGACAACCCTGTGAGAGCTGAATTTGTAGACGAACCGCATCACTACAAATACAGTTCAGCTGCTGATTATGCAGATATGAAGGGATTAGTAAAAATCACTTTAGTATGAACTCAGGAATACAATTCCTTTTCTTTCTGCATCCGGATTGCAAATCCGGATGAGCTTACCTGCAAACAACAACTCTGACAACAATATGCTTTTCCATTTGTGTCGACAATTCAAGAAAATACATTCCTTCTTTTAATTTGCTTACAGAAATCATTTCCTTTTGACTTATCAATTCGTCTTTACTGAACACCAATCTTCCGGTAATATCTGATAAACTCATATGCATTATTGCGTCATCAACTTCATTGTTGATTACATAAACAATATCGTTTACAGGATTCGGCATAACAGAAACAAAGCTTCCTATATATTCACCAATTCCTGTATTCAAATCCACATGAACAGCAAGGGTCGCAGTATCCTGGCATCCATAAGTATCGGTTTCTATTACGGTTATCAATCCATTCCCCACACTTGTCCATAAAATATTAACACTGTTGGTTCCGGCACCCGATTGAACAGTACCACCATTGACCTGCCATAAATATGTAGAGCCGGCATTCTGTGTAACAGAATAAGATTCTGTATAGTTTTGTATCACAGTATCTGCACCTGTAACAGCACTGGTCTGTATGTCAGAGATCGTAACGGTCACACTGTCATCACAGGTTGTTATTCCATCAGAAATTGTCACTGTAAATGTGGTGGTCTGTGATGGCATTACCATTATACTTGAAGCTGTGCTGCCAGTATTCCATGAATAGGTGTAGGCAGGAATATTTGTAGTTGCATTATATGTTATGATGTCACTTTGACAAAGCACGGTATCATTTTCAATAATGTAACCTCCGAATACAGTAACGGTCACATCATCCGATGCCGAGCATCCGCCCGATGAAACTGTAACATTATATGTTATCGTGGCTGGTGGTGTTGCAACAGGATTGCTGATATTGGTTGCGCTTAACCCTGTTGAAGGAGACCAGAAATAACTTGAACCACCGCTTGCATCGAGTGTTGTGTTGCCCCCGCGGCAAACAATTATATCGGCTCCGGCATTAGCTGTAGGTATAGGGTTAACAGTTATTGTAACAGTATTTGAATAAAGGGTTGTAATGCCATCAGTGGCTTCTCTTCTGAAACAAGTGGTTTGGGTAATTCCGGAAGGAATATTATAGGTAGCAGATGTTGCACCAGAAATATCACTCCACCCCGAAGCGCATCCGCTGACAGTTGTGGATTGCCACTGGTAGGTAATGGGTCCGGTGCCACCCGAAGCAGGTGTTTGCGAAAATGCAGCCGGATCGCCGCCTGTACATACTGATTGACTCTCAGCAATACTTCCTGCCGTCAGAGGAGATGTAGCCAGCGTTGTTCCGCATGTTGATGGTATGGCTCCTGCCATTGAAATATTGTCAAGCACCACGCTGAATACATAGCTGTCGTTATAACCGCAGTTTGGTTCAATGTAGAATAGGATATTTGACAAATTTGTACATGTTGTAAGATCAAAAATTACATCCACATTCACGCATGTGCGAGACTGGTCGAACTTGAGCCATAAGCCGTTTATATCAGTATATCCTACATCAATTCCCCCAATCTTTACATTGGATGCATTTTTATAACCCCCGTCCACCCACATGTAGAAACGCGTTTTATCATTCGGATGTGCTGAGAAATACGAATTTGAAATATCAAAATTTAATGTAACGCTTGTATTTCCGGTGCAGTTGGCCTGCGGAGTACGTACAAAGCATCCGAAATAATTATTCCATGATCCTGTTTTTCCAATATTACCATCAGTACAACCTCCTGTAGAACTGTAGACCAACGCGCCTGATGAACATGTTGAAGGCGACCAGTATTTTGTAGTTGTTGAAGATCCGTTGCTGAAGTTGGTACTTGTGGTAAACTGTTCCAGTGGTAATATGCTCGTGCCTGATGAATATCTTACATCGCCATCAAAATTCTTGGCTTTTGCATAAAAACAATATTGTGTGGTAGCTGTGAGCCCGTTTACAACAACAGTCCCCCATGCTGACTTTGTCTGATAAACCTCAGTGGCGCCAAGGGTTCCATCAGCCTGAACATACTCTGCTGTTGCAGTGCAATAAATGGAAAAAGTAGTTATGGCAGGGTTTGCCACAGGTGTTTCAGCAATAAGAGTAAGATCGAGTGTGTTTGATGTTGCGTTGACAATTGATGGAACTGCAGGAACATCGCATGCCGTATAAATAGGATACTGTGTACAGTTTGTATAACTGCAATAGGTTGTTCCTTTAAATGCCCTTACTTTGTAATAATACGAAACATTAGGGTTATCACTGCAGTTATGGTCGTAGGTCAATGCTGTTCCGGTATAAAGAGAGGCCCATGAAGTTCCGTTCGTAGAATACTGCAATTCATAGCCATCGGCTCCGGTGAGAGATGTCCATGAAATACTCATATGATGAGCCGTTCCGTTAGCCGGGTTTCCGATAACAGCAGTACACGATGCCGGCGCTCCCAGAACATTTACTGTAACGCTGCTCTGGTCATTGCATGCTCCGTCGGCAGAACATTCTACGTGTGCAGTATACGTTGCTGTAGAAATTACAGAAGGAACAGTGATGGTAGAGTATGATGTATTCCACAATGCTGTTACAGATGAAAATGATGTGCCATTCCAGTAATTTGTTCCGTCGGTCCATGTGTATTCCCAACTGCCCAAACATCCTGAACCTCCGATAGGATTTGCTGTAAGTGTCACAGACGCTCCGCTGCATTCGGTAGTGGTACCGATAACATTATTTGCTTTCGCAGTCAGGGTAGGCGATATACAAATCAAATTTGCAATATTCAAAGTATAATCTTCCGTTTCTCCGTAATCGCGTGTTGAGCATGGGTCGGTGCTTGTAAAGCCTTCATCATCATAAGCACAGCGCACACGCATTACAACACTTCCGTTGTATGCATTTGCAGGAACAGTGAAATTGAATGTCTTTATCTGGTTTGTAGCAGTGGCTTGCAGCTGACCTATGAATTCGTTGGCATCAAGAAAATCAAGATCACCGTTAAAATCTATCCATACTGCAATTTTTCCATAATTCACAGGGCTTCCGTTATCGCTGTATCTTACGTTTACGGAATAGGGACTTCCTGCATTTACATTTGTTGAATAAGCTGTATAATCGAAGTATGCCGGCGGAGAATTTGTAATGGTGCTGGTGTTGGTGATGGTTCC
>JAZDMF010000221.1:0-8054 GCA_043801235.1 Bacteroidota bacterium
ACAAAAAATCTATTTGTCTGTTTTTGGTTATTATGCATCATTTTCTTTTTATATTCCTGCATGACAAGTTCTGATAGCATCGTTAAAACCATGAATTATTATTCTGCAGGAAAATATGACAAAGCAATAACTGCAGGCAAAAAAGCCACAGCTATTAATGCCGACAAACCGGAGGGCTGGTACTGGCTGGCGCATGCCCTTCTGGCAAAAGACCGGAAAGTGGAAGCATATAACGCATATTATTATGTCACAACACTCAGTACCGGAGTACAGGGACTGGACGCATATAAGAATATGTGCATTATTGATTACCAGAATAAAGATTACGATGCCTACAAAGCAAATTATCAGAAAGCCGAAGCTTTTTATAATAAACATAAACTTGAAGCTGTGTTTAATAAATCCGGCGAGAACATGACCACGATTTACGCTTACCTCGGCCTAATTTATTATAAAGATGCTGATTATGACAATGCCATAAAAGCTTTTGACGAGATCGTTAAATTTAATGTTGACGAGTACACAACATATCCTCATTGGACCAACCATCTGTGCTATGTATACAGGGGTTGGTGTTATTTAAAAACAGGATTGTATGCCGAAGCTATTGCTGATTATAAAAGCGCAATTAAAATTGATGGTAATGATAAAACAAAATTGAAAGTTGATTACAGGGGAAAGGCATGGGCCGAATTCTACATGGAAGACTATACGAATGCGCTGAAAGATTTTAATACAGCTTATGAATATTGCATATCAACCGATACTGTTTTATTGTCTTCAATATACCAGGGTAAGGCATTTACCTATCTTGCCCTGAAAGATAAGGAAACAGCCTTGTCAATTATTGAAAAAATTATAACCATCGACCCTGATTATGATACGAATGATGACTTTGCAAAAATCTATTATGCTTCAGGCGAGAAGGAAAAAGCATGGAAATACCGCGGCGGGAGCGGGTATATAGGAGTTGAAGCTATTTACTCAAAAAGCGGAAATACTGAGGGAGCAAAAATCAGGAAAGTTGAAACCGGTAGTCCTGCAATAGAAGCAGGGCTTGTTAAAGGTGATATCATCACGATGATAGATTCGAAAAAGGTTAACAGCGATTCCTCATTTACTGCAGCCTCTCACGCATTGATTCCAGGTACTACTGCAACTATTAAAATTATCAGGGAAGGACTTGAGAAAAGTTTTACATTAACAATCGTATCGGCTGAAGAAGAAATGGAGAACGCTCCGCTCATTTCCAAAATTATTACAAACAAAGAAACCAAGAAGGAATAAATCCGGATAATTCAAAACTGGTTAATAGCAATCCACGCCATTAATCCGGTTGCTGTTTTCAGCGATTCCTCATCAATATCAAAAGTGGAGGTGTGAAGATTGGATATGATATTTTTTGATTCATTGCGAACACCAAAGCGATAAAAAACGGAAGGAACCTTTTGCGCATAATATGCGAAATCCTCAGATGTCATGCGCATTTCAAGGTCAATAACATTTTCTCTGCCGAGAAATTCTATTGCAAGTTGTTTTGCTTTTTCAGTTAGCTCATCATTGTTCACAAGCACAGGATAGCCTATTGCAATATGAACATCACATTTTCCTTTCATTTTTTTTGCTATGGAATCAGAAATTGATTTTATCATGTGATGCGCTTTCGCCCGCCATTCCTCATTAAATGTGCGCAATGTTCCTTCCATCTTCGTTTCATCGGGAATAATGTTTGTTCTTCCATCGCCGGTAATTCTTCCAAAAGCCAGTACTGAAGTAGTATCCTGAGGTTTGTTTTTATTAAACTCCTTTTCAAGTTCAAGAATGATTGTAGCTGCAATATTCAATGGATTTACATAAAGCTCGGGAGTAGCAGCATGTCCGCCTTTTCCATGAACTGTGATATAAATTTCATCGGTGGAAGCCATATATTTTCCGGACTTAAATCCACCCTTCCCTGCTTCAAGAGTTGGAAGCGTATGCTGACCGAAAACATTTTCCACTTTCGGATTTTCCAGAACACCTCCTTCAATCATTTTGATAGCGCCACCGGGTAACATTTCTTCCGAAGGCTGAAAAATAAGTTTTACTGTTCCTTCAAACTCATTCTTAAATTCATTCAGAATTTTTGCAGCTCCCAGCACACAAGCCATATGTGCATCATGACCGCAGGCATGCATCATTCCTTCGTGTTGTGACTTGAATGAAACATCGTTTTCTTCTTTTATCTGTAATGCATCCATATCGGCCCGGAGAGCGATTGTTTTTTTGCTTGAATTTCTTCCGTGTATGGTTCCAACAATACCTGTGCCTGCAACGCCCATTTGGTATGGGATTCCGTATTCTTTTAATTTCCCGATAATGTATTTTGAAGTATTGTATTCTTGAAACCCGATTTCAGGAACAGTATGCAAATACCGGCGAACAGTAACTATTTCCCGAGAATATTCTTCAGTAAGCAGTTTGATTTTTCGTTTTATTTCCTGTTTGTTCATATGTATACTTAAATGGTCACAATTTACGTTTTATTAACCCATCGAAGTACGAATAGTAACGAAACTACGAATTCGTATGTTCGTACAAAACCTGCCTGCCGGCAAGCAGGTTCGTACTTCGTTGTAAAAGTAATGAATGTCATATAATACCCGTTTGAAATATAAACTAAAAGTCAAGGTTCAAAGAAAGATAAAATACACCGGGTTGAATAATTCCATCCTCTACGCCCCATGCCCAGTCGGCACGTATAAAATATCCAAGTAATCTGGTTCTTAATCCAAAGCCATATCCTGCCACAACAGGTTCCTTTTGCGTAGTAATTGTTACCGTGATCGGATCCTGGTGAATCACATCAGTATAAAGAGCATTTTTATCGGAATACGGATTGGGTCCTGTCCAGGCCGTTCCTATGTCGCTGAACGCCACAACCTGGAAGTTGTTGAAGAAATCGGATTTCAGCGGCCGGTTAATCAGATACCTGAAAACCGGAAAACGCAATTCCGAATTGAACAAAGCGAAACTGTTGCCGTTCCTGATATTCTGTACGAAGCCGCGCATGGGTGTTGCAAGTGTCTGATATGCATAATTCTGATCGGTGGCAACAGTAATGGTTGAGTCAAAGCTGGGACGGGGAAGCACCCAGTTATCAACTCCTCCCATATAATAAACAAGTTTTTGCGTTCCGAAAGAAGTGCTTGCAGCAAAACGATTCGCCCAGATAAATGTCCTGCTTATCTTCTGATAATTCCTGAAATCGATACCTATCACATTCAGCATTTTGTTCTTCTCGTCAATGCGTTTATACGTTTCTGCAAAAATTTTCCATCGTGTGCCATAATATAGGTTTAAGCCTTTATAACGGGTGTTGTCAAAAATCAGTTCTCCTTTCAGTCCTCCCCATGTTTTATAAACATTCGGCTCCTCCAGACTGTTTATATCAATGGACAGGTAAACGTCCCTGTCGTTCCTTATCAGTGCTGTTGTTTTAAATCCCAGAACCTGGCTGAAAGGATATTTTATTATATATAATAACTGATTGGAAGAGTTTTTTATGATTGCATGTTCCTGAACATTCTGTAACATCTGCCTGTGAAACAGAAGTTGTTTGTCCAATCGTTTATTCAGGTTTTCAAAACTGAGAAGGTATTCCGTATTGTCAACATCAACCGAAAACCTTACACCACCCGTTATGCGGTAATTTTCAAGCAGGTCGGTAACGCCAACTTTAAAGAATACATTAAAACCCGGATTAATAAAAATGGGATTCCCTACACCGGAAAATGACTGGTATGTATTATTCAGATAACTGAAATCAATCTGGTTTACCAACTGGTCAATAGAATATTCAACATCGTAATTCTGCTGCCGTGATAAAACCAGATCAGGCTGTGCAATTTTACTTTTCGCTGTCGTTGTGTCGGCTTTAGGCCTGGCGGTATCGGTTTTTACAGCATAACCGGTGTTTTGTTTAGTATCATTATCAAACACGTAATTATCAATGTCGATTTTGTTTTGCTTAACCGTATCAGAAGCATTAACGTTCATAATATGTTTGTGCTTTATGGTAACAGTATCTTTTTTAACGATAGTGTCAAAAACTTTATACCCTGATGAGTTAACGGGCAGGGTGGCCGGATACTTCTGCAATTCTTTTATGTACGGTGTGTTTTTTAGATGGACAGTAGTCTTTTCAGGTTCCGGCATATCTTCTAAATATAAACTATACAATCCGTTTTTATAAAACACTTCGCTGCATTTTTTCTGCTTCACGGAAACATCGTAATCCATTATATTGCGTGAAAAATTGGTTTGCGGAAATACTGTTGAATAAAAGCGGTAATGGGTAGCTGTGTCAACAAAACTTATAGTGCTGTCAAGCCGCGCGGCATAACGGTTTTCAATTCCGTTTGCATTGCACAGATATGAAATGTAATTGTTTTCAAGATCAGCAGGATTGGTTTCATCATCTGAAGGCGTTTCGGTAATTCGCCTCAGCACTTTGCTTCCCGATGAATAGTTATAAAGAAAAAGGTCGAACTTTGCTTTCGGAATAACAATTGAATCTTTGGTAACAGGTTTTATTGTATCATTTTCACGGTTCGAGCTGAAAACAATCTGAGAAGAATTATTAATAAACACCGGCGAGAAATCATCATAAATATCTTTAGTTATCTGTTCATATGTATGCGCACCCAGGTTGTATACAAAAATATCGGTTTGTCCTTTGATTACCCCTGACATGGCAAGCATTTTGCCGTTTTGTGAATACGAAAAATCAATAATTTTCTGGAAGTCGAACAGACGCAGTTTTTCAAATTTCCCCTCATCAATATTATAATAATAAAGAAATATTTTTCCCTTAGTTTCAGTGATGACAGCAAGACGTTTGCTTGTAGGATGCCATGCCAGTACAGGAAAAGAATAATCAGTTTTTTCATCCAGCTTGTAGCCGGCTTTCATGAGTTTTTTCAGCTTTTTCTTTTCAATATCATAAAGCCATACTTTATACTTACCTATTTCATTTGTCACAAACGCCAGGTATTTTCCATCACGGCTCAACTTTACATGTTGAAATACTTTCCCCGGTTTTTTTGCTTTGAACAGAGCTGTAACTTCAGGCAGCGAAAGTTCTTTATCGTATTCGTAATATTTTTTATCATAGTAGTCAATCCATTCCTGTGTGAATGTTTTAAACGAAACGCCCAGCACGTAGAGGAATCCGCTTTCCACGCTTTTGCTGATCTTGGTCATGTAAATAATATTTGGAATTTTATCCTCCCCGTACTTGTCGGCAATATATTTCCAGATGGAATGACCGGCATACACTGCATCGGTGCCGGTAAGCTGGTTGAACTTTTCATAACTGCCGCTCAGGATTCCATCCTTCACAAGATTGTCAATATCGGTATTCCACTCGTCGGAAAGATAGGATACGAGACCTTGTGCATACCAGTCGGGCAGTGTGAGCAATGTTGAGTTTTTTATTTTTGCAGTGATCTGTTCGCCGTACATCAGTTCATACAGCACAACTTTTGAGATTCCCGCTTTTATTTGTTTTTTCAGGTCATCATGGCTGCCATCGTAATAAATAAAAACTTTAGAGCCCACTATGTAAGTAATACCGCCAACATTATATTGTTCATCACTCACCAGCCCGATATTGCTTTCCTTCAGATCGCCAAGCTTGTTGTAAATTATGAATTGGATTTTATTTTCAAGATTATAGTCAAGTTTTTTTTCAATGGGTGTAATGTTTTCATTGGCAAATTTTGCGGTAAAAATAGCCAGTGACTTTCCTCCTGTGTAAAAATAAGTGTCGAATTTTTCAAAGCGGTAGAATGTCCAGAAATTATCAGTGAACTGAACCCTGTTCTTTCCGAAAGAAATCTGCGAGCCGTTGTAGAACTGTGCTTCGGCAGTATTGTAAAGAATACAAAACAGCATTACAGCAACAAAGCCGTTCAATATTTTTTTAAGATTTTTCACTAACACAAAACTCGGGTCACTAACTACTGCAAACGACAAACAGCAAACAAAATTGCATAATATTATTGCATTGTAAAATTACTAAAAATTTAGCTTTAAAATTGCATTCAAAATAATTTCTTTACTTTCGTGATTGAAAACCCATTCACTTTATTCGTAACATTGAACTTTAAACAAAAATTTAAAACTATGATAAAAAACATTTTAACATTATCTATTATCGCAGTTTTATCAATAGCAATGTTCAGCTGCGGCTCAGGGAATAAAAAAGATTCCGATTCTGATACAACAATAAAAGACACTTCAGCCATGCAGAAAAAACTCGACCAGTTTGCCACCGTTGAACTTACCACCGACCTGAGCAAGCTTACTGAAAAAGAAAAAAAGATGATTCCCATTCTGATTGATATTGCAAAACTGATGGACGATATTTTCTGGATGCAGGCCTATGGCAATAAAGATTCATTGCTTTCAGGCATAAAAGATGAAAAGACCAAAAAATTTACAGAGATGAATTACGGTCCATGGGAAAGGCTTAACGATAATGCAGAAATTATTGCAGGCATTGGTGAAAAACCGGCCGGAGCAAACTTCTATCCGAAAGACATGACAAAAGAAGAATTTGAAAAATTCACAGATAAGGATAAGGCAAGTTTGTATACTCTCATTCGCAGGGATAAGGATGGTAAGCTGAAAGTTGTCTGGTATCATGAGGCTTTTAAGGAAAAAATTGAGAAAGCAGCTGAACTTTTGAAACAGGCAGCAGAACTGGCCGAAGATGCCGGACTGAAAAATTATCTCGAACTCCGTTCAAAAGCCTTGCTAGATGATAATTATTATGACAGTGATATTGCATGGATGGAAATGAAAACAAATACCATTGATTTTGTAGTTGGTCCTATTGAAAATTATGAGGATGGTCTTTTTGAGTACAAGGCTGCACAGGAAGCCGTTATTCTTATTAAGGATAAGGAATGGAGTAAGAAACTCGATAAGTTCATCGCCACTTTGCCTGAATTACAAAAGGCTTTGCCCGTTGATTATAAATATAAAACAGAAACTCCCGGCACTGATTCTGATCTTGGTGTGTATGATATAATATATTATGCAGGCGATGCAAACAGTGGTGGAAAAACAATTGCAATCAATTTACCGAACGACGAAAAAGTGCAACTGAAAAAAGGTTCCCGCAGGCTGCAGTTAAAGAATACCATGAAAGCAAAATTCGAAAACATTCTTACACCCATTGCAAAAAAACTTATTGATTCAACACAATTGCCTGAAATAAAATTTGAAGCATTCTTTAATACAATTATGTTTCATGAAGTGGCTCACGGGCTTGGAATAAAAACTACCATTAACGGAAAAGGAACTGTAAGAACGGCCATGAAGGATGTGTCTTCGGCTTTTGAAGAAGCAAAAGCAGATGTGCTCGGGCTTTTCATGGTTGGCAAACTGATAGAAAAAGGGTTGATTACCGATGCCACCGTTGAAGAGCATTATGTTACATTTATGGCAGGATTGATACGTTCTGTACGTTTTGGAGCAGCCGAATCACATGGCAAGGCAAATATGATGTGCTTTAATTATTTTGAGGAACTGGGCGCTTTTGCTAAAAATGCTGACGGCAAATACAAAGTTGATTTCATCAAAATGAAAGATGCAGTTGATAAATGGGCTGAAAAAATTCTTGTGTTCCAGGGTAATGGCAATTATGAAAGTGCTGCAGAATTCCTGAAAATATACGGAGTAATAAAAGCAGACCTGCAGAAAGACCTCGACATGCTTAAAACAGCCGATATTCCAGTCGACATTGTATTCAAACAGGGAATGGATGCCCTGGGATTGAAATAAGTAATATTGATACATCTGAGGGAATTCAGAATGAATATACGATTTATGCAAAAAAAACATTTGTTGTTTTTAATCCCGTATGTATTTTTTTCCTCTGAAACTTATTCGCAGGGGCAAAAGTATGACCAGAGCGACAGCGCTGTTCAGTCACGCCTGAAACACGACGACAGCGTGCTCGCAGATGATTCGCTGCTCGGGCGTGAAGCCGGCACCGAAGGCGA
>JAZDMF010000224.1:0-9045 GCA_043801235.1 Bacteroidota bacterium
CATCATCAAATATTTTTTTTACAAGTTGCGGTACCGAAGGTATAAATACAGTGATGAATGGCTGCATTCATGATCTGGGTATTCATCATATTATTACCAGTCCTATTGAACATCATGCGGTACTGCATTCCATTGAGCATCTTGTCGCTGGAAATAACTGCGGTGTTTCGTATACAAAACTCGATTCAAAAGGAAATATTGACCTTAATCATCTCGAGTTATTACTTAAACAAAACGAACATTCGCTGGTTTGCCTGATGCATGCCAATAATGAAATTGGAAACCAGCTTCCGCTGAATGAAGTTTCAAGATTATGTTCAGTGCACAATGCTTTGTTTTTATGCGACACGGTGCAAACCGTGGGGAAATTGGTGAACGATTTCAGAAACATGTATATTCATTTTGCTGTGTGTTCTGCTCATAAATTGCATGGGCCTAAAGGTGCGGGATTTCTTTATTTGCGGGATGGTATGAATATTAATCCTATGCTTTTAGGCGGCGGACAGGAAAGAAATATGAGGTCGGGTACTGAAAATATTTACGGCATTGTCGGACTGGCCAAAGCTCTTGAAGTTTCGTGCCGCGATATGGAAAAAATTACGAAACACGTGAAAGCACTGAAATCACGGATGGTTCAGCTGCTGAAAGATAATATTACTGATGTTGCTTTTTACGGTGAGTCGGAAGAAAACGGACTTTACACCATATTAAATATTTCATTTCCCAAAACAAAGAAATCAGAAATGCTTTTGTACAATCTCGATATTGAAGGAATAGCGGCTTCCGGAGGCAGCGCCTGCAATTCTGGCGCGGTAAATGTTTCACATGTTCTAAGAGCAATAGGCGCAGGTGAGGACAGGGTGGCTATACGCTTTTCATTTAGTAAATTTAACACCTTTGATGAGATTGAAAAAACGATTGAAATTTTGATGAAAATATTATGAGAAAAATAAGCTGAAATGATGGAAAATATTGAATTTGACATCAGCAATCTTGTGAAAAAAGAAAATGAAAAAATGGTTTTCCGAAAAATGACTATTTTTACTTGTCAGATTTAAGCCATGATAAAGCGAAAGCGCAAAAAGAAACATGCGAAAATAAAATACCGCAAACTTCAGCTGAAAATTAGCGATAAGCAAAAGAAAATGCTGGAACAATACTGCCATGCGCATAAGCTTACCGTAAACAAGCTTACCCGAAAAGCCATAAAAGAGTATCTTGAACGGCATTATGATATTCCCGAAGAAAATGTTGTCAGCGAAAACCAGATGAGTATTTTTGATCTGGAAGGGGTGGATTAAAAAAAAACTGCAACAAAATTCTGTTGCAGCTTTTTCATTTTGTTTAGTATCTTTTTATTCAATAATGATTCTGAATGTATTGTTTATTGATTCATTATACATTCTGACGAAATAAACACCTCTTGATGTCCATTCCATGTTGATGACAGCATGAGCTTTGTTATTCACCGGGTTGAAACAGCCTGTGAATACTGTATTTCCAATAATGTCATAAACAGAATAATTAACATCTCTGCCTGAGGTTAAGTTTGAAACATCAATATACAGGAGTCCGTCGGAAGGATTAGGATAAATGTTTATTACCGAATTATCAGTGTTTTCAGTTATTCCATTTGCTTCAACAGTTATTGTAGTAGTAAATGTATCAGTACCGCAAACATTTTCCGCAACCAGAATAACAGTATATGTTCCGGCAGCTGAGAATAAATGTGTTGGATCAGATAGCTGAGAGGTGTTTCCGTCGCCAAAATCCCATTCATAAGTAACGCCATTAGCGGAAGTATTTGTAAAAGTAACATCAAGATAATTTGCTGAAGATGTAAAACCTGCTGTCGGCGGATTACTTGTAACGGAAACCGTAATAATCTCTGAAGTAGCGGAGCATAAACTGTCTGTAATCTGAACGCTGTAGGATCCGGCGGCATCAACGGTTATAGATTGTGTTGTTTCCCCTCCGGGAGACCACAGATAGGAATCAGCCTGCTGACATGCAAGAACAACATTATCTCCTTCGCATAATTGGATATTACCATTTGGAGTAACCTGCGCATTAGGTAGTAATATGCTTGCAGTAACTGGAACACGGTTACTCAGGCATCCGGTTTTTTCAATTTCCCAGTCATAAAAATAATAGTAATAACCCGGAGAAGAGGCGCTGTTGCCGGTAATAGAAATCAGTCCGGCAAGAATGTATGGATATACAGCTCCACTGTTATTCCGCCAAAGATCATTTTGTCCGTCGGTGCCTAACCGTAAACCGTTTGCAGCAGGAAGATCAAAGTTTAAGGTAACCCTGCTTTCACCTGCAGGGATATTTACTGTTGTATCGAGAAGCACTGTTCCTGAAGAATTTGTAAGTTCAATGGTCCTGTTTCCGGCAGAATTAGCGAATACCTTTACAGATTTAAGCGTTGATGAAGAGTAGCTGTCAAAGATTAGGTAATGGTAGGTAGTGTTAGTATAATATCCACCTCCTCCAATTGCATTATCAAAAGGTCCGATATATTGGGCTGGTTGAGCTTCGGAACTCTGTACATAGTAAGTTGTTGTTGCTCCAAGAACAGGTGTTGAAAAACTACCTCCTGAATAGACAAGGTTACCACCTGTGGCAGCATCATACCATAATAATGTTGTACCTCCCGTAGCAGTAAGGGTAACAGACCCTGAATCGCATCTCGAATCAGGGATGCCAATTGGATCGGCTGGCATGTTAATAGTGATATAGGAGTTCTTTGTTAATGAATCCAGTCCGAAACTGTTACCTGTCTTGAGTTTTACGGTATAGCTTCCATTCAGGGCATACGTATGACCAGGATGCTGTTGTGAGGATAAATTTCCATCACCGAAATCCCAGAACCAGCTTGTCGGGCCGTTTGTGGTAAGATCTGTAAAGTCAACAATTCCGGTGCAAGAAAGGGTATCATTAGCTTTAAAGTTTGTAATGGGTGGTGCAGTAGGGTAAGCGCATTGCCAGTTAATTTCAAAGCCAGATTCGTTAACAGCTTCATCAGAGGTTTGAACGAGTGTTATTGATCCAGTTGTAGAAGTTATTGTACCGCCATTAGGGAGTGATGTACCGTCATAAGATCCGATAAGCGGACTTGCCACTGAAGGTCCGTCATAAATAGTAAGATAATCATAATTCTGCTCCATGCTAAAAGATACGAATTGTAATGTAACATTCATGGCACCAAACGGAGATATGGTTATTGAGCTGTTGGTATTATCCTGATAGTTGCCGCTGCCCCCGCTGTCAAATAACTGCCCGGCGCATGCTGTTTGTATGTCTGCAGTTCCGGTAACAGGCATAAATATTATGCATGGATTCAATGTATCAACTGTTATATAATTAATCTGAATCAGTGTATCATTGCCGCAAGTGCCACCATATGCAATGAGGGAGACAGAATAATTTCCAAATGCTGTGTAAGTGTGACTGGGACTCATGTCTGTACTTGTAGTGCCATCACCAAAATCCCATAAAAACTGGTTAGAATTAGTACTCATATTGGTAAAAAGCACTGTAGAGGGAACACTGCAAAGGGAAGTAAAGTTTGAGGAAAAATCGCTGATAACAGTCGGGTTGTAAGGATCACCAACGCCAACGGCATACCATGCATTAGTAACTGTTTCGACTTCGGGAGTACAGGCGCCGAAAAGATCCATTGCTGAAAGAATGGAATAAAAACGGGCATCGGCATAGGTAGCACCGGAAGGAAGATATATTGTTAGTGTGCGGAAGGCTACAGCAGCGGCGCTGTCCATTGATATCCCTGTTACGTTATATGCATCGCCATTGTCATTAGTTCCGGATCCACCCTGAGCAGTAAGATAAAACCAGAAATTCAAAACCCCCGAATTCGTATGCACTTCCTGAAAAGGATCCCAGTTGTCTCCAAGATATGTGTCAGGCTGTCCATATGCTCCGGGATTTGACAGGTCGCGGAATGGTGAACCAATGTCCTCACCCAGCGTCCAGTTAGCATTAGAAGGTCTTGCATACCATTCAATGCATGTTCCGAAAATATCGCTGTAACCTTCATTAAGTGCTCCAGATTCATCTTGGTAAATCAGGTTTGCGGTAAATTCATCAAGTCCGTGAGTAATTTCATGACCACAGATATCCAGGGTGGTAAGAGGAGAATAGGTTGCATCTCCATCTCCGTATGTCATACACTGTCCGTCCCAGAATGCATTCACATAATCAACATCGTAATGCACATAGCTTATTAGCTTGAAACCATTGTCATCAATGCTGTTACGATTAAATATGTTATAGAAGTAATCGTAGGTCATTTCAGCTCCCCAATGCGCATCGGTTGCAACTTCATCCTGTTCGGCATTCACATTATTCCAGTAGTTGTCAGTGTCAGTAAAATCAACTGCACTGCCAGTATTTGTTCCGGTTTGCATGTTATAGGTTTCTATTCCGTCACCTCTGCTCGTTTCACGAAGCCTGTATGATGCAGTACCAGTACTATCAGATATGATTGTTTGGTTGCCGCTATATTTTGTAACTGCAGTGCCGGGAACATCGGTAGTTTGTATCCTGTTTAAATCGAGTAAAATTTTTCCGTTCTGTGCATCAACAAAAACATATGATCTTTTCAAAGGAGCATCTGCATATATATCGAAGCGGTATGAAAGTTTATACGATGGAATAGTGTTACTTTTATCAATAGCATAAAAAAGTTCACCTTTCGGAAAATATGTGGCAGCATTATTTTTTGTAATATTTTTCAGAAGTTTTTCTTCACCGGGAACTTCCCATTTATATTTAGACGCATTTATGTACGACAGGGCGGAAGCCAGGGCTTCGGATTCCGTGAGGCCCGGGTTGCCTGATATTTCAACTGAAGGAAAAAGGTTTCCGTTAAATGAATATGCTTTTCCGTTTTTTGTATGAACAATTAAGGTTGTTCCCTGTATCTGAACATTATCATACGTTTGAATGTATCTGTAATGCAAATCACCTATTTGATCTTTTTGAACAGAAGAAAGTACAAAACCCATTTCGGGGTTCAACTTCAAAACCTTTGAAATCCATTGTTGCCAGTCGCTGAAATTAACTTCATAATCCTGGCGAAGTTTAATGTAAGCAGGCAGATCATTGCCTTTCTCATATGCAATACAGGCGGCACCTGTAATTTTTTTTGAGGCTTCATTTGATATATATATCTGTGAATGGCCGATTTTGATAATACACAGCAATGAAGCCAGAAGAATAAATAGAATTTTTTTCATACGCTTGGTTTTGGTTTATTGTTTCAAAGATAAAAATATGTTTGGTTTGGTTGTGTTTAGACAAAAAAAAAACCTGTTCCTTGCTTAAACAGTTTTTTTATTCGAAAAACGAGCAAATTCTCCTGTTTTATGCACTTTTTCAGATACCCTCTAAACCCTTGGTATTACTGAATGTTATTTAATTTATGCTGAGTCTAATAAATAATTTCACAATCAGTATTTTGTATCATAGTCTATATATTGTGCCAGTTATCAAGAAATGTGTATATAATTAATGGTTTTTTATAATTGGTTTAGAATTTTGGAGTTGAAGGTTTTCTGTTTTCTTTATTTTTCTTTATACCCATAGCAATAAGAGCCGATTCATCAAGCATATAGGAAAGGTTGATTTCATGAGATCCCAGCGTTGCTGAAGCAAGATCAGAAATAGTCATATCATAACTATAGGAAATATAAAATTTATAATTCTTGCCAAATACGAGTCCGGTAATAAATGTTACTGCATCAGTATTGGTAAACTTTCGGTACCATCCTCCTATATATAATGAACGCCATAATATATTTGAACCAAAGAAATAGGTCTGCATGTCCGATTGCTGTTCATAAACAAAAGCGGGTGCAACAACAAAGTTTTCATCTTTATTCAAAGGGAAATTAAAATTTATATGACCGACAAATTTCACAGGTAATTTTGACTCAAGTCCAAGAAATGAATAATCGGGCTGTGTAATATGATGAAAAGCAAACCCGGCTCTGACATTCCAATTATTTTTTTGCGATTTTCCAAACGGAGCATTCTGGTAATCGCCAACCATGCCAAATGCAAAATCGGGAAATACTGTATTTGACTCTTCGGGATAGCTAAAACTACTTGGGTGAACTATCCCATCAACAGGGTCTAACTGGTCACTGAAAACAAATTTATCCCAGTTAATAGATTTGTACACCATTGAAACCAAAAAGCCAGTTTGAAAATTTATATATCTATATTTTTCATCAATATTATTTGAAAAATTAATCGGACGTATAGAAATAGGAATGCCGAAATTAAATGTCTTCAGAGAACCGTCTCCTTCCACATCAGATGTTGCCAGAATGCCGACACCTCCCATTCCATTAATTCCTGAAATATCAATATCTCCGCTAAACTTACTTGTATTAAACTTGCCTGGGAGGTTGGGCCATAAGACACGGTGGGCCAGATTAACATTTAATCCGCCGGACAGTCCGCTGAAAGCAGGATTAAAATATAGTTGATTAAAATAAAATTGCGAAAAACTGGGGTCTTGCGCAAAAAGTTTTACACTTGACAGCAATAATGTTATTATTGCAATATTCTTTATCTTTCTCATTTTATTTAAGAATTGTTACTGTACCGTAATTTCTGTAGTTCCCATCACCATAGTCCATCCCCGACCATATACTGCCATCTTTAAATGTTCCGGTTGCTTTCCATATATATGTATCCATTAACAGTGATTTTCCTTCTTTTGTAGTGCCATCCCAGAATTCTGTCGGGCGGCCTTCTGGATCCAATGCTGTTGATTTCCATATTATATTTCCCCAAGTGTCATATACCTGAATATTGAAAGCATCCAATCCAATACCTATAGGCTGGAAGTATTGCACCAGTGAATTTGTATTCGTAGGACTAAATGCATTAGGGATAAATAAACCATGGAAAAAGTCAAAAAAGATACTGACAATTATTGTGTCCGAACAATTATTCCCGTTACTTGCAATCAGCATCACATCAAAGGAATTATTGGTCAGATACCTGTGCAGTGTATCAAACCCATAATACATCGTACCATCGCCAAAATCCCAGATAAAACTTGTGGCATTCTGTGAGGTATTTGTAAATAAAACACTGCCATCGTTAAGTACATTCTGGTAGGTAAAACTTGCCTGGACAGTCGGATATACTGTCATTGATATTGAATTCGAAGCGGCAGGAGAACCGGACACACATGTAATGCTCGATGTCATTACACAAACAATGATATCACCATCCGCCAGTGTGTTTGATGTATAAGTGAAATTAGAGGCTACTGTAATGTTCATTCCATTCTTGGTCCACTGGTAAGAAGGTGCGGTGCCTCCATTCACAGGAGTTGCAGTAAATGTCACACTTGTGTCAGAACAAATCGTATTACCAGGATTGGCTGTGATGCTCACACCTGCAGCTACATTCGATGTTACATTCATGGTAATGGAATTCGAAGTGGCAGGAGAACCGGTTACACAAGTAAGGGCTGATGTCATTACACAGGTAATGATATCGCCATTTGTCAAAGTGGTGGATGTATAAGTGGAATTCGTTGCTCCTGATATGTTCGTTCCATTTTTCCTCCACTGGTATGAAGGTGTTGTGCCTCCATTGTTAGGTGTTGCACTGAATGTGACACTTTCTTCTGAACATATTAAATTCCCAGGATTGGCTGAAATCATAACACTTGCATTTACGGGGGAATTAACAGTCATGGTAATGGAATTCGAAGTGGCAGGAGAACCAGTTGCGCAAGAAAGGGCTGATGTCATTACACAGGTGATCACATCCCCGTTTGCAGGTGCAGATGATGTATATGTTGAATTTGTGGCACCTGAAATATCCGATCCGTTATTCTGCCATTGATATGCAGGAGTTGCGCCACCATTTACAGGGGTCGCTGTAAAGGTTACGCTGGTGCCCCAACAAATTGCCCCGCTTGGATTTGCAGTAATACTGACACTGGCAGGCAATGAAGTGTTAACGGCCATTGCAATAGCATTTGAAGTGGCAGGTGAACCGGTTACACAAGAAAGGTTTGATGTCATTACACAGGTGATCACATCTCCGTTTGCAAGAGCAGTTGAAGTGTATGTTGAATTTGTTTCACCTGGAATGTTTGTGCCACCATTTTGCCACTGGTACGTAGGAGCGCCTCCATTGGTAGGTGTAGCAGTGAATGTGACACTGGCGCCTAAACATATTGCCCCGGCTGGATTTGCTGTTATGCTGACACTTGCAGCAGCTGATGAAATAACAGACATCGTTATTGAATTCGAAGTGGCAGGAGATCCTGAAGCACATACAAGGTCTGATGTCATTGCACAAATTATAGTATCACCATTTGAAAGTGCAGATGATGTGTATGTGGAATTTGTTTCACCCGAAATGTCTGTGCCATTATTTTGCCACTGGTACGTGGGATTTCCACCATTGGTAGGTGTAGCCATGAATGTAACGCTGGTACCTGTACAAATAATACCGGATGGAATGGCAGTTATGCTGACACTGGCTTCAACTGATGAACTGACAGTCATTGTGATAGCATTTGAAGTTGCAGGAGAACCTGTTACACAGGTTGTAAGTGTGGATGTCATCACACAAGTGATCGTATCGCCGTTTACAAGCGTAGTTGATGTGTATGTTGAATTTGTAGCACCCGAAATATTCGATCCGTTATTCTGCCATTGGTATGTTGGAGTTGTACCTCCATTCGTTGGAGTAGCATTGAAGGTTACATTGGTGCCTGAACAGACTGCTCCGCTTGGGCTTGCTGAAATGATAACACTGGCAGGTAATGAAGAACTGACAATCATGGTAATAGCATTCGAAGTTGCAGGAGAACCTGTTACACAGGTAAGTGCTGATGTCATCACGCAAGTGATCACATCCCCGTTTGCAAGAGCAGTTGAAGTGTATGTTGAATTTGTCGCACCTGAAATATTCGAGCCATTATTTTTCCATTGATATGCAGGAGTGGCTCCTCCGTTAGTAGGTGTAGCTGTGAAGGTA
>JAZDMF010000232.1:0-5844 GCA_043801235.1 Bacteroidota bacterium
AATCCCGGAAAAACTTCATTTAACCCTTTGTTCTTATACAGTACGATTGGCCTTGGGAAAACACATCTTGCTCATGCCATCGGCATTCAGGTGAAAAATATGTTTCCCGAGAAAACCGTTCTGTATATCTCTACCGAACAATTCTATCAGCAATTTGTCGATTCTGTGAGAAATAACAGCCAGAATGATTTTGTGCATTTTTATCAGATGATGGATGTTCTGATTGTTGACGATATTCATTTCCTGGCCGGAAAAGAAAAAACACAGGATGTATTTTTCCACGTATTTAACCATCTGCATCAAAATGGAAAACAGATCGTAATTACTTCCGATAAACCTCCCATTGAAATAACAGGAATAGAACAGCGTCTGCTTTCCCGCTTCAAATGGGGGCTCTCAGCTGATCTGCAATCACCCGACCTGGAAACAAGAATTGCCATTCTGGAAAAGAAACTTTACAATGACGGTGTTGAAATGCCTGTTGATGTTATCGAATACCTTGCATACAGCATCACAACAAACATACGTGAACTGGAAGGCGCACTGATTTCCCTTCTTGCACAATCTTCACTGAACAGGAAGGCTATCACGATTGACCTGGCAAAACAAATGATTGACAAGTTTGTAAAGAATACCGTCAGGGAAATTTCAATCGATTATATTCAGAAAGTGGTTTGTGATTACTTCAATATCCCTATTGATATGATCAATTCCAAAACCCGCAAACGCGAAATTGTTCAGGCGCGCCAGCTGGCAATGTATTTTTCAAAAAGGATGACAAAGGCTTCGCTTGCTTCCATTGGCCTGCACTGCGGAAACAAGGATCATGCAACAGTGCTCCACGCCTGCCGTACAGTGAACAACCTTATTGATACCGACAAGCAATTCAAAGCCTATGTTGATGAACTCGAAAAGAAAATAAAACTTCAATAATTCGGAACCGGTTGAGATCAACCGGTTTTTTTATATCAATACATAATCTGGCAAAGGCCGGCACTAAATATTGTAAAAAAAATGTAAAATGTAGAATGCTCAATATAGAATGTAGAATTAGAAAAACAAAAAGAAAATGACAGAAAACTGAAAATACGATTTGGAAGACCGGTTAATAAAATTTGCTATCAGGATGATGGAAATTTCAGAGAAGTTGCCAAATACTAAAGCAGGAAATCATATATCAGGACAATTGGTGAGGAGCGGAACATCACCTGCTTTGAATTACGGAGAGGTTCAGGCAGCCGAGTCAAGAGCTGATTTTACACACAAAATAAAAGTGATTTTAAAAAGAGCTGCGTGAAACCAGGATATGTCTTAAGATTATTATCCTAAAACCGCTTATAGAAAAGATATCTGAGATTGAGCCAGACCTAAAAGAATGCAGCGAATTAATTTCTATTTTTACCACAAGCATAAAAACCGTTGAAAAGAACAAGATATTATTAAAGGAAAAATAAATTAGAATTTTGAATTATGAGGTATTTCTACATTCTTCATTCAAAATTTTATATTCTATATTTTTAAATATTTTTTCAGCAATTGGCTGGTTAGAATATTAATGATATAACAATAATTGAAATGAAAGGAACATTATTTCTGATACCTTCCGTGATAGCTGAAAATACTGCTGAATCAGCTTTTCCTCCTGCAAACATGAAAATCATAAATTCATTGAATGAATTCATCGTTGAGGAAGAACGAACAGCAAGAAGATTTTTAAAAAGCATTGGCTACACCAAATCTCTTGACCATGTGAAACTGCATGTCCACAATGAACACAGTAGTATGATGAACAGTGCAGATCATGTAAAACAACTTACAGAAGGCAAGGATATGGGGTTATTATCAGAAGCGGGCTGCCCATGCATTGCCGATCCGGGTTCGGAAATTGTCATGCTCTGTCATCATCATGGTATTACAGTGAAGCCACTCACGGGTCCGTCTTCAATACTTCTTGCCCTGATGGCTTCCGGACTCAACGGACAGAATTTTTCATTCAACGGTTATCTTCCTGTTAAAAAAAATGAACGGGCAAAAAAAATAAAAGAGCTGGAAACAAAGGCATACAAAGAAAAACAATCTCAGATTTTCATGGAAGCGCCATACAGAAATCAGCAATTACTTAATGACATTATAAAAGTCTGCAACCCTTCTACCCTGCTCTGTATTGCTTCTGAATTAATGTCGGACGCTGAATTCATTAAAACAATGTCAGTGAATAATTGGAAAAATTGTATTCCTGAACTTCATAAAAAAACAGCAATCTTTATTATAGGCAAATAAAGCGAAGGGCATAAAAAAAACCGAGTGTTACCAGGCTTTTATCATTATTTCGCATCAAGCAGTTCAACATCGAAGATAAGTGTTGATTTTCCGGGAATGTCATAAAAATCTTTTTCTCCATACCCCAGTTCATATGGAATAATTAGTCTTGTCTTTCCCCCTACTTTCAATAAAGCTATACCTTCATCCCACCCTTTAATAACATTTCCGCTACCTAAAACAAATTCAAAAGCTTCACCACGTTCCACTGACGAATCAAAAACTTTACCGTTGGTAAAATAGCCTGTATAATGAACCTTCACTGTATTGCCACTTACAGCCTGTTTTCCTGTACCTTCTTTAACAACAATGTATTTAAGTCCGGATGCTGTGGTAACAGTATCTTTCCCTTGTACATCATAAGCAACAGCAGCAACAGCTTTTTCAGCTTTCAGAATTTCCACATCAAAAATCAGGTTTGATTTTGCGGGTATAGGTCCTCGTGCCGTTTCACCATATCCCAAATCATAGGGAATGAACAAACGTGCTTTATCGCCAACATACAAATATGTGATGCCTTCGTCCCAGCCTTTTATTACCTTACCGCTTCCTATGGGTAATGAAATCGCTTCACCGCGCTCCACGCTTGAATCAAATATTTTTCCGTCTTCAAAATATCCGGTATAGTGAACAGTAACATTCATGCCTGAATCAACTTTTATTCCGCGACCCTTGCTTACAATAATATATTTCAAACCCGAAGCAGTTTTAACAGTATCTTTTCCGGTACAATCAAAAGGCTCAGAAACTTTTACAAGAACAACATTAAAAATTAAAATTGAATTGGCAGGTATTGTACCCTTGGCCGTAGAGCCATATCCAAGATCGGAAGGAATAGTAAGAATAGCGCTGTCGCCTTCATGCATGTACGCAATACCTTCTTCCCAACCCTTAATGACACTGCCTTTGCCAAGCTCAAAGGAAAAGGGCTTGTCTCTATTGTAGGAACTGTCAAAAACTGTGTCATTCAAAAGTTTTCCAACATAATGCACATTCACCCTGCAGCCCGATTTGGCAGCAGTGTTTTTCGGATAGTATTTCAGGAATTTTATCTGAAGACCTGATGCTGTTGTATAAGTGCAGTTCGTTTTAACTTTTTTTGGCAATTGCGCATTTATGATTTCTGTACACATAAAAAAACATATTAAAACAAATAATAACTTTCTCATATCTCAATTATTTTATTTTTACAAGTTCAACATCAAAAACCAGTGGCGTATATGGCAGGATCAGTGTTCCTGCGCCTTTTGAGCCATAAGCAAGATCGGAAGGAATAATAAATGTGGCTTTGCCACCGGCACGCATCAGCAAAATGCCTTCTTCCCACCCGGGAATCATTTCATTGTTTCCCAAAACAACGTCAATGGGATCAGAACCAACAGATGAAGCAAACACGTAACCTTCAAGATATTTACCTGTATAATTTACAGAAACCGAATCACCTTTTACAGGTTTGGCCCCTATGCCTCTTTTTGTTTCAATATAATAAAGTCCGGTTGCAGTGGGCGAAACAGTAATGCTGCTATCCTTCAGAAATTTATTAATATCTTCCGGTTCCTTCGCTTTTCTTTCTTCCATCATGGCCTGGAATTTTTCTAGTTTTAATTTTTTTTCAGCATCATATTCGGCTTTTTTCTGAATGCTTATTATTTTTATTTCAAACTTCAGATTGCTGCCAGGTTTAATATATTCTGGGATCTGTTCTTTTTCAAGCCCCACGTTATTAATATAAAAAGAATCGGCACAGACAATAAATGAGGCGCTGTCGCCTACGGCCATCAAAGCAAGCCCCTCACTTATATCTCCTTTATAAGTGGGTTCCATAAGCTGCAGCCGGGATGGTTCACTTAAACTGTCGCTTGTGAATACAATGGAGTCGGTTTCTTCAATGCTGTACGACATCCTTACTGTCATTACATCGCCTAATTCAGGTTTAGCGGCATCTTCATTCTGTACATGAAATTTATAGAACAATCCACCATCGGTTTGTTTATAACCGGGATGCTCTGAACAGGAAGACAAAATAAATGTTGCAAATACCACTGCAATGAAAAAAAAGTTAGTCTTCATAAATTTATTTTTTATTTGATTTCTATTAATTCAACATCATAAATAAGAGTAGCACGTTTGGGAATTTTGTCTTCATCACCAAGCAACCCGAAAGCCAGGTGAGAAGGAATGACAAACTTTGCCTTGTCGCCTTCTTTCATTAATAAAATGCCTTCTTCCAGTCCGCTTATTTCATTGCTTTTGCCTATAATAAATTCTTTAGCGCCGTCATTTTTTGAAGTATAGCAAATATCTCCTGTAATAAGTTTTACTTCAAAATTTATTTTTGCTGTTTTTCCTGCTTCCGCTTTAGCGCCGTTTCCGTTATAATATATAAGGTATCTTAAACCCGTTCCTGTTTCATTCATATCCCATCCGTAGCGTTTTATAAAATCACGTATCTGTTCATCTTCTGCTTTAACCAATTGCTTGTTAACATTAGTTAGAGGGGTTTTCAGCGAATCGGCATTAATGACCAAAACTTTATTATTATCCTGCCCCCCGCATGAAACAAGGGTAAATGTGAAAACAAAAATTATTATTGAATGAATATTATTCACCATTATTGAATGAATATTATTCACCGGTTTTCCTGTTTTGCATAATTTCAAGTAATAAATTCTCGAAGGAAAGCAGGGTATCCTTCATGTTCGTATAGCTGAAACCTCCGGCTGCATTATGATGCCCCCCACCATTATAGTACTTACGGGCTATATCATTCACAGAAATGCCTCCCTTGGAACGAAACGAAATTTTAATATGTTTGTCGCGCTCCATAAATAATGCTGCCATTTCAATTCCTTCAACCGATAATGCAAAATTGACAACACCCTCGGTATCTCCGTTCTGGTAATGAAACCTGTTCAGTTCTTCTTTGGTGAGGCTGATATACGCAGTATCGAAAGCATGCAATACCTTCATTTTCTCGCTAAGGCAATACCCCAGCAGCCTCATTCTGTTTTCAGTAAATGTATCGTAAACAAGCCTGTGAATTCGCTCTCCGTCAATTCCGTACTTAAATAATTCAGAAGTGATGATATAGGTTTTTTCATAATTGCAGGAATAACTGAATGAACCGGTATCGGTAACAATCCCGACATAAAGACACTCTGCTATTTCTTTATCTACTAGTTTTATTTTACCGAGGACTTCAATTAAATCCCATATGATTTCTGAAGTTGATGAAGTTTCAACCACCGATAGAGTATAATCGGTAAAAACAGAAGGATTCAAATGATGATCGATTAAAAATTTTACCGCAGTGGAATCATTGTAAACCTGTGTCAAATCCTCAATTCTGTTGATGTCATTAAAATCAACACAAAAAATAACATCCGCTTCTTCAATGGCTTTTTTGCATTCAGCAGGTTTAAGTTTATTTATTAAAATTTTTTCACTGTTGACCATCCAGGCAAGGAAAGAAGGGAATTCATTAGGAATGACAACACGTACATTATAATTTTCTTTTGCAAGAAT
>JAZDMF010000237.1:0-6840 GCA_043801235.1 Bacteroidota bacterium
CCCAACACGCCCAGAACATTATTGAATGTTCCGAATAATAAAATTACTGATATCACCCGCATATCAATGATGGTGCTGGGATTTTGGGAACCTGTAAGGAATAATATTATCTTATTTGTAAAAATCAAAATAGCAAGTATACAAAAAAGCAATACGGGAGTAAGATAGAAACATAATTTTTTAAGAACGAGAATTGAATCTTTTCTGCTTTCACCAGAAAAACGTTTGCTCAGGTATGGAAACAGGGCCTGTGTAACGGGAGATACAATATACCGGATTCCCCTTACAGCTTTTTCAGCGACGGAATAAAACCCAACAACGTCATTTCGACCTGTGACAACGCCGAGTAAAAATGCTGTTGACGTCATGTACAGACTTATTCCCACATTAGAAATAAAAACATTTTTTGTTTTTACAAGCATATCTTTTATGGGTTGCAGGGAAGGTGAGTAAAACCTGAAACGGTTCATTGATAAAGCTACAATAAAAGCTGCAAGCCCTGCAAAAATAAAACCGCCAGAGTTGATGACCGCGTACAATTTATAGTCGTCGGGACCGAATATTGTAAAAAATATAAGGATGGTAAAAATTGTTTTTGCCAGCACATTGAAATACATGATATACTTCATGCGTTCAATTCCCTGGAAATACCAGACAGGGAACAGCAACTGCCCTACCACCATTCCAAACGACAGGTAATATAATTCCCATTCCTGGCCAAACTTATTAAATGAAAAAACAATTATTGTCATCAACAGAAAACTAATGAGAAGCAATACCAGTTTTATATACATTACAGAACTGAAGATTTCCGTGACTTTCTTCTTATCGTTTCTGTGAATGGAAATTTCGCGTGTAGCAGATAATTCAAATCCAAAATCAATAAGAATAACGAAGTATTGAATGAATGCTTGGGCAAACATCACCAAACCAAAACGGTCATCGCCCAAAACTCTTACGAGATAAGGAATAGCCACTAAGGGGATCAGGTAATTCGCCCCTTGCATAAATGACAACGAAACGAAATTCGAAAAAACCTGCTTTTTCTCCTTTTCCCTGAATATAGAACCTGCTCTTTTTAACATTGAAACCTTTGTGGCAAAACAAAAATAATGATTATGATTGAGAGAAGCTTAATTTTCAGGAAAAGATATAACAGGGATTGTGTTAACAATATTCTGCACAAAGATATTCCCAGATATGTCTGCAGAAATAAACTCACTGATGAAAAAACAATTTATATAGAGTTATAATAGCCGTTCAGCAACATCAAACATCGTTCGCCTGTTTCTTTCATTGAATTACCAAGAGAAACAAAGCCATGATTCTTGATGATAAAAAAATTCTGATATCCCAAAATATCAAGTACACTGTTTACAAGCTCAATAGAACCATAAGGTTCAACAGTGGCTGTTTCAGAAAAGTTAAGATTTATTGCGGCACTCAGAAATTCTTTCGCATGACCGTGAAATACGGACTGAACATATGGCCTGGCATTGTAAATGGAATAATGCAGCATGCTTTCTGATGATGGACTGCACCGTCCTTCAGCATAGATAATTTTTTTCTCAGGATTACAACCAGTCACTTTTACAAAACAACTGACGTCAAGATCATCTTTCAGTCCTATGCTCGTGCCTGTTATAATAAAAGTATTTTCACCGGGTTTTATTCTGAAACTAAGGTTTCCATAGGATCCTCCAGGGTATGGTGGTGTAAGATTTTTTTCATGAAAAACTTTGCACCAATATCTTAATTCGTCAAGTCTCTTATCGGAAGGAGGCGCAGTATCTTTAAGGATTGTCCTGAATTTTACGCCACTGTATTCTTCGGCCATTTTCTTACTTGTTAAAAGCAGCTTTATACTAAAATCGTGATAAATTTATACATTTTGAACAATATGGTATAGGTATATGTGAATAGATGGCACAAATCTCCTTATACCCAATATGCCTTTATACCTTTTTTTTGTAAATGAAATGTATGGTTTTCTCCCAACTACAGTATAATTGCCACCTCTGATGCTTTAATTATTCCTTTTTCTGTAATTATTCCTGAAATATATTTTGCAGGAGTCACATCGAAGGCAGGATTGAACGCTTTGGAACCGGGTGAGCATACAAGTATTTCTTGAAACTCGCCTTTTTTATTTATGCCTGTCTGATATAAAACTTCATTTTCACTTCTCTGTTCAATAGGAATATCTTTCCCCGATTTGCATTTCAAATCAAAAGTAGAAGTGGGTGCTGCCACATAAAAAGGTATGCCGAATTCGTTTGCAACTATTGCTTTTTCAAATGTTCCGATTTTATTCGCTACATCGCCGTTGTTTGCAACACGATCTGCTCCGACAATTACCATATCAACTTTTTTCTGCGACATTAAGAATGCGCCTGCATTATCAGGAACAATTACATGAGGCACTTTTTCATTTTTCAGTTCCCATGCTGTAAGCCTTGCGCCCTGGCTGCGCGGACGGGTTTCATCCACATAAACAAAAACTTTTTTTCCACTACGGTGAGCAGTATATATTGGTGAAAGTGCTGTTCCATAATCAACAAATGCAAGCCATCCGGCATTGCAGTGTGTAAGAATATTGAAATTATTTTTTATGAGTTTATTTCCGTATTCTCCTATTTTTTTACTCGCAAGTGCATCTTCATTTGCAACGGCTTCCGCTTCGGCAACTGCTGTTAATGGCGAAACAAGGGCTGCAGCATAAACACGTTCAACTGCATAAAATAAATTTCTTGCGGTAGGTCTTGTGCCTTCAATTTCAATTTTTGCTTTCAGAATTTCCTTCTTATATTTTTTTGCATCAGCCAGAAGAGCAGCCTGAGCCATAGCATAACCTGCTGCCGCGCCTATAGCGCCTGCACCACGAACTATCATTGTTATTATTGCATGACAGGTGGTTTTGTATTCTTTCGATTCAAATATTTTAAATTCAAAAGGAAGAAGATTTTGTTCGATCATAAAAACAGATGAACCTTTCATCCATATTGTGCGGTAGTTTTTTCCTTTGACTTTCATTATATTTATTTATAACCAATGGGTTTACGTTTGCTCTGTTCAAATTGTTTTTTATCTTTTTCAAGAAGATATTTCAATGCTTCGTAAACATCGGCAAATTGCCTGTTGTACTTGCTTTCCAACTCTTTCAGTTTTTTAGTAAGGTCTTTATGTGAAAGAGCATAATGACGTATAAAAACAAAAGCACGCATAATAGCTATGTTGACTTTTAATGCTTTATTACTTTTCAATACACTTGATAACATAGCAACACCTTGTTCTGTAAATGCAAAAGGTCTTGCAGGGCTGAATTTTACAGTTGCGGGGAGGTTATCACAATTTGTGATAAGCTCCTGCCATTCGTTTTGTGAAAGTTGGAACACGAAATCGCCAGGAAACCGGCCAATATTACGTTTTACTGCTTGTTTCAAAGCCCTGTTTTCAACCTGGTATAATTCAGCAAGATCAAAATCGAACATTACTTTGTGACCCCGAATTTCGAATATTTTATTTTGGATCAGTTGTAATTGCATTTATTCCAATTTAAAATTGTTCAAAGTTAAAAATATCGTTTAAGGTTAATAGCTATTGGTTTCTTATAAATCGAAAAAAAAATCTGTCATTTTATGAACTTTGAAAGGTAACGCAAATTGCGATAGCTGTTTTGTATGCGATTCCGGTTTCAATTATTATTATTATTTACCTAAGTTTTGCATAATTTTTTCTTACTTTTCTTTGTCTTGACACAAAGTAAAGTAACAAAACCTGCCTGCCGGCAAGGCAGGGAAAAGTCAAGGCTGTCAGTAAATTTCAACAAAACTACTGTTTGATTTTCCTGCCCGAAAAAGAACTCATCCCGACACGAAAAGGTGTCGGGACTCAAACAGCTTTTTCTTAGCACGATCCCATCTGCACAAAATCAAACCTTGTTTTGTAACGAAATTTCCTGAAGGCCGGATTAATTTCTTCGCCTTTTGATTCATATTGCTAAAAACGAACAAAATATTTTTCATTCATATAAAACTTAATATTGTCAATAGTTTTCCCTGTAATAATTTCATGCAAAAGTCAAATTATTTAAATCAAATTCGTCAAGTAATTCTATATCGCTGCCGGCTTTTGTTCCTTGCGGATAAAAGAACCGAATAAAAAGACTTTGTTCGATCATAAAAACCGAAGAACCTTTCATCCATATTGTGCGGTAATTTTTTTCTTTAACCCTCATATATTTTTATAGTGAGTCAGGTTTCGATAAACTCAACCTGACAGTTATGTATTAAAATCGACAGAATTTACAGCATTCAAAATTAAACTAAAAATGCTTAAGGCAAAAAAAGCCGGCTAACCAGGCCGGCATAAAAGGTATGACGAATGTCAATTAAGCGGAGAGAAGTTGCTTCACTAATTCGGAAACAGCTTTATTATCGGCCTTTCCGGCCAGTTCTTTCGAAGCAAGTCCCATTACCTTTCCCATATCTTTAATGGAAGCGGCTCCTGTGTTCTCAATTATTTTTTTTATTATGATTTTTATTTCTTCTTCGCACATCTGTGCCGGAAGATATTTCTGAATAATATCTGCCTGAAAAATTTCGGGTTCATAAAGGTCAGGCCTGTTCTGGGTTTTATAAATATCGGCAGCTTCTTTCCTCTGCTTTACTAACTTCTGCAAAAGTTTTATTTCACTTTCTTCGGTAACAGGTTCACCCGAAGTTTGAGCAAGCAATAACGCAGCCTTTATGCTACGTAATGCTTCCAACTTTTCTTTTTCTCTAGCGAGCATTGCCGATTTGATATCGGCATTGATGCGGTCAACTAAATTCATACTTTTATAAAATTCTAAATCCCAAATTCTAAATCCTAAATAATATCAAATGATCAAAATTAAAAAATTCAAAACCGTTTTGTTCATTTGGATTTTGAATTTGTGTTTTGTTTAGAATTTAGAGTTTAGTGCTTATGATTTATAAAATTGTTCTTGTTAATCACTGAACCTAATCAACATTATCATGCAGAAACGAATTGTTCTGCTTTAATTCCACTTTTTTATCTTCTCCTTCAGAAAGAGTGAATTTTGAAATATGCGATTCGTCGGAAGGAGTGATCGTCGATAATGAAATATTTTTGCGTAGATATGCCGGTTCTTTTTCAAGTTCAGAAACTCCCTGTGGTGTTTTTATTTTCATGCTGAGTTCCTTGAGCTTTTTAATGCGGTCCTGTGTAGGCAGCGGAATGCTGGCTCTTTCCATTTCCGGTTCACTGAATAGTTCTGTTTTGTCTTCAACAGGATGATCTGTTTTTACCAGTATAATTGGTTCATTCAGGTTGTTTGGCTGCAGCCTGACAGGTTCTTCTTCTTTCTTTGGTTTCGGATCATCAAATAAAGAATATCTGATTATTTCAGGTTTTTCAGTTACTTCTTCCTTTTTCTTTTCTTCGGTAACTTCAGGCGTTTTTGTTTTCAGTGTGATATCTAAAATATCAATTTCTTCCTTTTCTGTAACAGGAGGAATTATTTCTTCTATTTCCTTTTTAATCTCTTCGTCCAGCGAAATTACATTGCGTACAGGCTGCTTTGTGGGAGTGTAATCGGTTATTTCAGTAGAATTAAATCCGGTGGCAATAAGGGTAACACCAATCATATTGCCCAGCGATTCATCAGTACCATTGCCCCAAATTATTTCAGCTGTTGATCCGGATTCGTTCTGTATATATTCGGTGATCTCAGAAACTTCATCCATGGTGATCTCGGCCTGGCCCGAAGCAATATAAAGCAGAATGTTGCTTGCACCTTTAATATGGTTGTCATTCAGCAATGGTGATGAAAGTGCCATTTCAACAGCTTCCAGAGCGCGGTTCTCCCCTTCGGCAAAACCCGATCCCATGATGGCTACACCGCTGTTCTTCATCACAGTCTTTACATCTTCAAAGTCAACATTGATATAACCGGGAACAGTAATAATCTCAGCAATGCCTTTTGCAGCGGTAGTAAGAATATTATCCGCTTTTCCGAAAGCTTCCGACAGACACTGGTTTCCGTACAGCTCGCGAAGTTTATCATTGCAAATAACAAGAAGCGTGTCAACATTTTTTCTTAGCTCCCTGATTCCTTCTTCCGCCTGCTGTTTTCTTTTTCTTCCTTCGAACGAAAAAGGAATGGTGACAATGGCAACAGTAAGTATTCCCATTTCCTTGGCTGTAGCTGCAATAACAGGAGCAGCGCCGGTTCCGGTACCACCGCCCATACCTGCCGTAATGAAAAGCATTTTGGTGTTTTTCTCAAGCATGGTCTTAATCTGGTCGATGTTTTCTATTGCGGCATTTTTACCGACCGCAGGAATTGAGCCCGCCCCCCTTCCTTCTGTAAGGCTTGCCCCTATCTGTACTTTAACAGGAATAGGACTGATGTCAAGAGCCTGAGCATCGGTATTGCACACAATAAAATCAACTCCTTCGATGCCCTGTCTGAACATGTGGTTTACAGCATTGCTGCCGCCACCGCCTACACCAATCACTTTAATGATTGATGACTGGCTTTTTGGAAGGTCGAATTGTATCATTTCAGTCATAATGTTTTCGGATGGATAAAAATAGTTATAAGAAATACGTTGAAGTTCTATTTTGTTCAGATTTTATTAACATGAATTTCATACAAAATGTTAATATTATTCGATCAGCTAATTTGTGCCCCCGTCTTCAAAAAATTCTTTCCCCTTGGCAAAAATTTTATCAAAAAATCCTCCTTTTGTTTTTTTTGAATGAGTCTGAACTTTGGTTTTGTCCTTAGCTTTTGCTTTGTTTTCCTTATTCTCCAGCTTTTCGAGTTTTTCA
>JAZDMF010000312.1:0-43526 GCA_043801235.1 Bacteroidota bacterium
TCATGTTTTTATGTTTTAGCATCCAATCATCATAATTTATTTATCTTTACGCTTCAATTAATACAGGCTCTATGGATATTCTGGCCATCAAACAGCGTTTCGGAATTATTGGCAGTTCATCATTGCTCGACCGTGCTATTGATATAGCCAAACAGGTAGCGCCTACAGAACTCACGGTTCTGATTTACGGTGAAAGTGGAACAGGGAAGGAAGTATTTCCAAAAATAATACATCATTTAAGTTCACGTAAGCATGGACCTTATATAGCAGTAAACTGTGGCGCAATTCCGGAGGGAACTATTGATTCCGAATTATTCGGGCATGAGAAAGGTTCATTTACAGGAGCCCATGAAGCCCGCAAAGGTTATTTTGAAGAAGTAAACAAAGGAACGATTTTTCTTGATGAAGTCGCCGAATTGCCTTTATCCACGCAGGTAAGACTTTTGAGAGTGCTTGAATCCGGTGAATTTATGAAAGTAGGCTCATCAAAAGTGATAAAGACCGATGTGCGTGTGGTGGCAGCAACCAATGTAAGCATTCCTGATGCAATCAGCCGCGGAAAGTTCAGGGAAGACCTTTATTACAGGCTGAATACCGTTCCAATTCATATTCCATCATTAAGGGAAAGGAAAGAAGATACTGTTTTATTGTTCCGGAAATTTGCTTCTGATTTTGCCCAGGCATACAGGATGCCTTCACTGCAGCTCGACAGCGAAGCACAGCAGATTCTCGAAAACTACCGCTGGCCGGGAAATGTACGGCAACTGAAAAATGTTACCGAGCAGATTTCAATCATTGAAAGCAACCACAATATTAATGCTCACACCCTTGTAAAATACCTGCCGCAACAGCATTCAACCGACCTTCCTGTTCTTTTCCGCCCTGAAGGAATTTCACCCGACATGTCGGAAAGAGACATACTCTATAAAATCCTTTTCGACATGAAAAAGGATATAAACGAACTGAAAAAGGTAGTTTATAATGTTATTGAAAATCCCGCAGAAGTCATGAACACGAGGGGAAATGATTCGCAGGCGGTGAAAAAAACATATGATGATTTCAAACCCCTGATGGATCAGGATTCGGGTATTACCATTCATGCCAAGTCAAGCGGAAATAATAACGAACCCATTGAAGATTCGGAGGTTATTGAAGAATCATTTTCTTTGCAGAAAAAAGAAGAAGACATGATTCGCCGCGCACTTGAAAAGCACCGCGGGCGGAGAAAGAATGCAGCGCATGACCTTGGAATTTCTGAGCGTACGCTTTACAGGAAAATAAAAGAATACGGAATTGAATTATGAGGCTTTCAAAAATAATTATAAGCATTTCTCTATTTGCGCTTATTTGCGGCTGCCGCTTTGTAAATTATTCATTTGTCGGCGGTAATCTTGACCCCGCAATCAAATCAATTTCCATACAGTATTTTCCTAACAATGCGTCCATTGTTCAGCCTTCCCTGAGCCAGACGTTCACAGAAGCTCTGCGTGATAAGTTTTCATCGCAAACAAAACTTACTTCAGTGAGCCGTGGCGGCGATCTGAATATTGAGGGATACATAACAGGGTATTCAACTGCACCTATAGCAATTCAGGGAGACGAAACAGCCGCAATGAACAGGCTCACCATTATTGTGAGTGTGAAATTCACAAACAAGCTTGACGAAAAGCAAAACTTCGAACAAGACTTTTTGCGCTATGCCGATTATCTGAGTACGCTGAACCTTTCATCGGTTGAGGAAACTCTGATAAAGCAGATAAATGATCAGTTGGTGGAAGATATTTTTAATAAAGCTGTCGTTAACTGGTAATCATGAATGCTGCCGAGTTTGCAAAATATTTAGATTCAGATAAAAAACCCGATGTAAATGCAATTCCCGTAATTGAAGAACTTCTGAAAAAATATCCCTTTTCTTCATGCCTGCATATGCTTTATACAAAGATGCTCAAGGTTTCAGAAAGTACGGAAACAGAAAAATATATTGAAAAAGCAGCAGTATATATTAATGACCGGAAATTTTTTTTCCGTTACATGAATGACATGCCGGAAGAGTCAATTATTATACAGCAAGCTGTTTCGGTATATAATCTCGAACTTAAAGAAAGCGAAATAACGGAAGATGGCGGTCAGCAAAACGATCTGATAAGCAAATTTCTTAATGAAAAGCCGGTTTTTGTTTTAAAAAATGAAGCCTGTAACGAACCTGATGAATCTGTCTGCGATCCGGAAATAATATCAGAAACCCTTGCCGAAATTTATCTTAAACAGGGCAAAACAGATATGGCATTAAATACTTATAAAAAATTATGTTTGAAATTTCCGGAAAAAAGCAGTTACTTTGCAGCCCGAATTGAAAAAATTACAAAAGGGAATATATAAAAAATTAATAATATGGGAGCATTTATTTTTATTTCTGTTCTGATACTTATTGTTTGTATTTTGCTGATCCTGGTAGTATTGGTTCAGAATTCCAAAGGTGGCGGACTGGCTTCGAACTTCAGTTCTTCAAACCAGATTATGGGTGTCCGGAAAACTGCCGATTTCCTTGAAAAAGCCACATGGACGCTGGCAGTAGCTCTTCTTGTACTTAGTCTTGTTACAATTTTTGTTATACCACGCAGTACCGGAACTGCCCAGGGGGGCACATTGCAGGAAAGTATTGAAAACACTACACCGGCGGCAGATGACTACCAGGCGCCTCCTGAAAAAACAGAATAATATATTTAATGAAACAAAATATGTAATGTCAGAATGTCATTAGATTCTGACATTTTTTTTATACAAAATCGGAAACGCTGAAAAATTGTCCTTTAAAAAACCAGAAATTGATTTGGCATAGAAAATGACAAGGACGTATCCTATATTTTCTACTTAAAAAATTATTGTTAAACTTATAAAAATTTAAAAATTATGGCAAAATTAAACATTAAACCTTTAGCTGACAGAGTATTGGTTGAGCCGGCAGCTGCTGAAGAAAAAACCGCTGGCGGAATTATCATTCCTGACACAGCAAAAGAAAAACCACAGAAAGGCACTATAGTAGCTGTGGGACCGGGGAAAAAAGATGAACCAACTACTGTTAAAGTTGGCGACAGCGTACTTTACGGAAAATATGCCGGTACCGAAATCAGCGTTGATGGTAAGGAATATCTTATCATGAAAGAATCGGACATATATGCAATAGTGTAATTAATTATTCATGAACTTATAAAAAACCATAAAACATGGCAAAAGAAATAAAATTCAATATTGAAGCACGCGACATTTTAAAAAAAGGTGTTGATGCTATGGCCAATGCAGTAAAAGTTACATTAGGCCCCAAAGGAAGAAACGTGATTCTTGAAAAGAAATTCGGCGCTCCTCAGATTTCGAAAGACGGCGTTACCGTAGCTAAAGAAATTGAACTGAAAGACCCCATTGAAAATATGGGCGCCCAGCTTATAAAAGAAGTCGCTTCCAAAACTTCCGATGTGGCAGGTGACGGAACCACTACAGCCACAGTACTTGCACAGGCAATTATTACAACCGGATTAAAAAATGTTACCGCCGGCGCAAATCCTATGGATCTGAAACGCGGTATCGACAAAGCCGTTGAAGCTGTTGTAAAACACCTGAAATCACAGTCGAAAGAAGTTGGCGACAGCTTTGATAAAATTGAACAGGTAGCTACCATTTCGGCTAACAACGATTCTGTAATCGGAAAGCATATTGCCGACGCTATGCGCCAGGTGAAAAAAGAAGGCGTTATCACCATTGAAGAAGCAAAAGGTACCGATACTACAGTTAAAATAGTTGAAGGTATGCAGTTCGACAGGGGTTATATTTCTCCTTACTTTGTTACCGATCCCGATAAAATGGAAGCCGTGCTTGAAGATCCTTATGTTCTGTTATATGACAAGAAAATCGGCGGTATGAAAGATTTTTTGCCGATACTTGAAAAAGCCGTACAGACCGGTCGTCCACTTTTAATAATATGTGAAGAAGTGGAAGGTGAAGCATTGGCTACATTGGTAGTAAACAAAATCCGCGGCTCGCTGAAAATTTGCGCGGTAAAAGCTCCGGGCTTCGGCGACAGAAGAAAAGAAATGCTGCAGGATATAGCAGTTCTTACAGGTGGTATTGTTATCAGCGAAGAACAGGGATACAAACTGGAAAACGCCGACCTTTCATATTTAGGACAGGCTGAAAAAATAGTAATTGATAAAGACAACACAACGATTGTTAACGGCAAAGGCTTGAAAGAAAATATCACTTCACGCGTTAACCAGATAAAAGCCCAGATTGAAAAAACCACTTCCGATTACGATAAGGAAAAACTGCAGGAACGTCTTGCTAAATTATCGGGTGGAGTTGCTGTTCTGTATGTTGGCGCTGCAAGCGAAGTGGAAATGAAAGAAAAGAAAGACCGTTTTGATGATGCTTTGCATGCAACACGCGCAGCTATTGAAGAAGGTATAGTTCCCGGCGGCGGTATTGCATACATCCGTGCAATTGCTGCTCTCGATAAACTAAAAGGCGACAATGAAGACGAAGATACCGGTGTGGCCATTATACGCAGATCGCTTGAAGAACCCCTCCGCATGATTGTTGAAAACGCAGGCATTGAAGGTTCCATAGTAGTTCAGAAAGTGAAAGAAGGAAAAGATGACTATGGTTATAACGCCACAACCGAAAAATATGAAAATCTTTACAAATCGGGCGTTATCGATCCAACCAAGGTAACACGCGTAGCTCTTGAAAATGCAGCATCTATTGCAGGCATGCTACTCACTACCGAATGTGTGGTTACTGAAGTTAAAGAAAAATCTTCTGGTATGCCTCAAATGCCAGGCGGAATGGGTGGAATGGATTATTAAAAAATAATATGTAAGATGTATGATGTCAAATGGAAAATGTCAAATGTGTTGCATGATACTGAAATTTGATATACGTCACTTGGCATTCAGATAAAAATATTAAAATGCAGTGAAAGCCGTTTCAGCAATGAAGCGGCTTTTTTGAATTATCCGATATTAGACTGAGTGATTTATAATTTCATTTTATTTTACTGAGCGGATTGCTGACAACCGGGATATTCTTAACAACACCTTGCTTTTCTTTCACAATATCCAATTCCTGAAATAAAAGGCCTTGGGGCAAAATAAAGCTTGCAGGTATGCCGGATAATTTATACTCCCAATTGTAAAGATCACTATTAACAGGCATTACCATTGTATTATAAACCTGCATTTCAGATGAGGTCGCTAATAATCTTTTAAATGATTTTGTGCTGAGTCCCTGGACTTCCGCAAAACTAACCAGTTCTTCACTCCCGTCTGATACTTTCACCCGGTAAACCTGTATTGTCTTTGAGAGATCTGTTTTAGGTTTTGCTGCGCCAAAGTAGCTAATGCTGTTTTCGTTTTCAATGCCTGCTGCATCAGAAACAACTTTTCTGACAATATATGCGTATTCCAGATCCTCTTCTTTAGCAGCAGCTATAAGCATTTCTTTTATTTTTTTCATGTCAACAGATGTTACAGGGTTGTTATTGGTCATTTTTATTACACCGGGTCCGGTAACTGTTTTTATCCCTCCGTTGCTTAATGCGGCACGGGCATGACCATTGCTTTGCTTCATTTTTAATGTAGGAGTTCTGCTGCTAAGCAAATTTTTAAGTACTCCGTTTTCGACCAGCATTAAAGTATCCGGCGCTTTAACTCCTTCTGCATCTATAATAAAACTACCGACCAAAGACGTGTTTTGAAAAGTAGTAAGTGCAGGAAGCGCTTCAATAGTGATGTCTCTTGAAATTATTTTTTTATTCATCATTGCTTCAAGAGTGTTTTCTTTAACCTTATCTGGATACCAACTTATAATTTGTTCACTTCCTACAACGGGTTTTCTTATGGAAACCAACCCGTCAACATTAGCAAAAAACTTTTGCACAAAAACTTCTGCAGCAGCCTGCCCTTCGAATAAAATTGGTCCGCAATAGGGTTCGCTGATTGCATTTTTTTCAGTTAATTCCGATAAATTCTCTGCCATCTTTTCAACTTCGGCAAGCATTGTTTTTTCATCGGGCAATTGCGACGTGTTTTTACAAAACCACAAAACATGATCGTTTAAAACCTCTCCGCTGGGAGCTTGCGTTGTGGCAACTACTTTAACGGATACAACCTGCAAAGGATATTGCACCGATGTTTCTTCGCTATTTGCAAAATATACCTGCCCATCGTAAGCAAAAACATTCACATCAGATTGCTGGATTTTAGTGTATTTTTTTAAAACAGAAGAAAGATTTTTGGCAAGGCTTTCCATTTTGGTTTTATTGATCTGAAAACTTTGATAGGATATAACCGTATCTGATTTTGTTGCCGGGCAAAAATCAAGTAACAGCTTTTCTTCTTCGGTAAGACTTTGCTGGCTCAATGCAGAGATTTTAGCTTCATAATTTGTGATAGCATCTTTGTAATTATTATCTGTGAATAGCCAGAATGCCCTGCGGATACCATTTTTATTAAATGAGAAAGGAACTTCGTTGCTATACTCACTCCATGACCACATGTTATTTTCATCGAGATAATTTTCGTTGGTTTTTCCGTTTTCGCCAACGAGTACGCGATTTTCGAACAATCTGAAAGGACGCTCTTCTGATATAACAATAGCTCCCAGAATTGCCTTTATCTGTAATGCTTTTGCATCGGATATGCTGTAACTAATAAATGATGGCGAAAGCATTTTTTCAATTTTAAGGCTATCCATTCCTCTTTGTATTTCTTGTTTCATGGCATTAACAAATACACTGTCCTGGGCCATGTTAAATTTTGCTGTAAATATTATAATTACAACTATTATTAAATATGTTTTTATCTTGTTCATATATTTTCTTTTTTTGCGGTTATTATTACGGTCTTGTTAAGATTGGTAATTTGGTTTGATTTTTTGCTTTGCGTTGGGTTTCTATTTGTTTTACAAACAATGTCGGGCAAACGGTCGATACAGGAACTGAACCTGATTCTGCTCCGCAAAACCCTGTGAACAGGTCATAATCATCGCCAGCTGCTTCAATATTTGAGAAAATAGATAAAGGTGTTCCGACTAAATCAACTCCACGGACCAATTCATCCGGCCTGCCATCGACATAAATTCTATATACTTCGGTAGGAGTAACGTTAAATGCATTTGGTATATATCTGCCTGTCATTGTAAAGCCACCTACAGTACTAACAAACCAATATCCATATTCTTTCCCTTGCTTTTTTGCTTCATCAATTAAAGCTTGTCTCAATTGTTCTGTCGTTAATGGTTTCTTAGATTCAACAAACATATTCGATTGACGACTCACGGCTTGCATTCCAGCCTGCGCTCTTCCGTGACCATTCGAATTGTTAAATCCTTCTATCGGAGTTCTCGACATTAAAAAGTTCTTCAATATTCCATTCTCTATAATTACTATCTTTTTTCCTGGTTGTCCCTGATCATCGTACTTATATGCTCCATTTAAAAATAATTTTTTAAATTTAGAAATTGTGGGATCAAAAATTATAGACAGATCTTCGTTTAACACTTTTTCGCCTACTTTTTTCTTAAAAGTTTGAGCATCACTCTCGTCTTTCAAACGCTGCCCTTCTATCCTGTGCCCGAAAATCTCATGAAAAAAAACTCCTGCTGATGCAGCAGATAATAAAGCCGGTCCTGTATATGAATCAACAACCGGAGCTGATCTTAATTTAGTCAGCGTTTCACTTAATTTTTTAGTTCCACTTATAATAATTTCATCCGATGGCAAATCGCTATGATAAAATCCGAAGTAACTGTTATATAACGGCAGATCCATTCCGTCGTCAGCCTGAGTTTTGCCATATACCATTACTCTGCAGGTAACTCTGTTTTCGGTAATATTGCTGCCATCGTTTGATACAAAATATTTTCTTTCAATAATATAAGTGAAATTAGCCGTACCTTCAATTACATCTTTATTTTGAAGAAATATTGCTGAATAGCTTTTAAGTTTTGCTTCCCATGAAATGCTATCAAAAGCAATATCTGTTTCATTTAGCGGGGCTTCGTTATATACTACTGGCTTTTCTTTACTGAAATCATTCGATTTGTCTTCGTCTTCCACCTTCACAGCAATATTGGCTAATACCTTTGCATATAAATCGGCCGATTTGCGATATTGTTTATCAGTTTCTTTCCATAAAACCTGTTTGATTCCGGCCGGTACATTTTCAATGGGAAGATCAATTCCGCTGTCCCAGTCAAACCAACCGTAATCTTCTCCTTTTATCGGATGGTTATTGTCAATGGTATCATTACCTACCCTGACTTGCACACACAACTTGCGTTTATGCGACCAGCCTGATTTAATAATTTGTCCAAATGATGTTTCAATGGAATAGGTTTTAACATCATTCACACGATACGAAAGATAATATGGCGCTGTCTTTTCTTTAATTAAGGTATCCATATTTCTGCTGAGCTCTTCTTTCAGTATATTTGGTAATGAATCTTGCGAAATTGCCGTAACCGAAAGTAAGAATCCAAGAAGGAATAAATAAATTATTTTTTTCATGTGTGTTATGTTTGTAAATAATTTCCTGATAAATTAGTTGCTTATAAAAAGAGTTTCCTCTGATTCACTGTTTGTAAAAATAACAAATTAATTTAAGATGATTATTATTCCTTTTCTGTTTTATCAATGAACCCTGACTTATTTCCCGCTTCACATCATATTGAATTTATTTATACGGTTATATTATACCATGTGTGGTCATAATTTGAGTTTTACATTATATTCCCTCTTTGCTCGTTTACCTGCCGATTGGGTATGGCAGAGAGGGATTCAGGGGGAGAAAAAAAAATACAAAACTCAAATTATAACGGGCTCTCGTATATCATTAGAGTATTCCAAAGATAAAAAAATATATCCTCGTAAATGCAATATCAGAATTCAGAGATATTAAACATTTAACATTTGCCATTTGACATCATAATATGTTAATCCTTTTTATCTTTGAAATAATAATTTAGAATTCTGCAACCCTTTATTTTTTTTTCTGTCTTTTAATTCACGAAAGGTAAATGCATTTGGCCGAAAGTGTGGTTGATATCAATAAGGCTATAGTGGAGCAATGCCTGCAGGGCGATCGTCATGCACAGCATAAGCTGTACAAGCTGTATGCAAAAGGCATGTTCAACATTTGCCTGCGTATGCTGGTTACGCGCGAAGAAGCCGAAGACATGCTGCAGGAATGTTTTGCCGAAGCCTTTCAACGACTTAAAACATTTCGTTTTGAATCGACCTTTGGAGCCTGGCTGAAACAAATTGTAGTAAACCGATGCATTAATGAAATGAAAAGGAAAAAAGCAGATTTAGAATATTATGATGACATTGAATCGTGTGACATTCCAATGGAGGCTGATGACCACCCTTCAGAATACGAATTGGCGCTTAGCGTGGAAAACGTAAAAAAAGCCATGCATGAATTGCCTGACGGAAGCAGAACTATTTTTTCGTTATATCTGCTGGAAGGTTATGATCATGTGGAAATAGCGCAGATAATGAATATCACAGAATCAACATCAAAATCACAATACATGCGGGCGAGGCAAAGAGTGAAAGAAATTTTAATACAAATGAATCATGAAAGAAGATAAGCTGGAAAAATACATCCATAGCAATCGTTCTAAGTTCGACGATGCTGATCCATCTGATGAGGTATGGAATAAAATTTCGGACAATCTTGAAATAAAATCCCGAAATAAAATTCACTGGCTGAGCATTGCATGGCAGGCCGCCGCTGCAATACTAATTTTCTTTACCGCATGGTATATGAAAGATATAATGAACAGCAGCCATACATCCCTTGCAACAGCAGTTAGAAAGAACATTCAACTGCATCCGCTTGTAAAAATTATTAAACAAAACATTGAACCTGAACAAAAGCAAATCACAAATTATGCTTATGCCATAACGAACAATACAACCTCTGTGAAAGCGCAGAATAATGACACCCTCCCTTCAGAACTGATTGAAGCCACCCGGTATTATGCAGAGCAGATAAGCCAAACCCGGATCCTTATCATGAACTGTGCAAGTTATAATACCGAGATTGGCCAGCAGGTAAATGTTGAATTTGCACAGCTTGATACGGTATATAAGTCGCTTAGCAACGACCTAAAGGATAATATCAACAACAGCGAGGTACTGGAAGCTATGATACTGAATTACCGCATACGCCTTGAGATACTTGAAAGCATCATGCAGCAGCTCGAAACGACTGCCGACTGCTATGAGAAAAATAAGAATTAAGAAATATGATGCGATAATATTTTAAAAGTGAAATAATTAAAAAATTCGTATAATGAAAATACTAGCCCTGTTTACAGCACTCTTTTTTTATACAACATTATTCGCCCAACCTTATGAGCGTACAAAATCCCTGATGAAATCATTTGTCGTTACCAAAGATTGCTCAGTTCAGATTTCCAATAAATACGGCGACGTGCAGATTGTGCCGTGGGACAAGGATTCTGTAAAATTTGAAATTAATGTGAAGGTAGTGAACAAAAAGGAAGACGATGCCATAAAGAAAATTAACAACATTGATTTCAGTTTTACATCCACTCCTTATTATGTAATTGCAAAAACAGTTTTTCTGGATAGCAAGACCGGTATACTGAACGACATTGGGGATATGGCTGGTTCTATCATAAGTTCAGGAAACTATGTGAATATTACTTATGTTGTTTCTATTCCTTCAGTAAATGCTTTAACAATAGACAACAAGTACGGAAATGTTTACACCACCGATCACAGCAACTCATTTCAACTTACCCTTTCAAATGGTGATTTCAAAGCCAACAATCTGACAGGCAGTAGTAAAATAAATATTTCATTTGGCAATGCATCAGTTAATGAAATTGTGAAAGGCAGCATAGAGGCATCTTATGTTGAATTTGAAATTAAAAAAGCGGAAAAACTAAGCATCATTGGCCGTTCATCAAAGTTTAACATAGTTAACGCAGAGAGTCTGGAACTCGATTCGAAACGCGATAAATTTTATGTTGATACACTTTCGTATCTGAGCGGAAAAACTGATTTTACATATATTAATGCTGGAATATTAAAATCGCAGATCAATTTAAATATATCTTTTGGCGACCTTCTTGTTCAGGAGCTTTCAAGCGATTTTAAAAGCATGAACCTTGTTTCGAGTTATACTGATATCACGCTGTCCATTCCTTCAGGATTTTCATCAACGGCTGATATTACCTATAAAAAAATGGAAATGACCTATCCGCCAAGCATGACAGGACTTCAGAAAGAAATTGTAAACGAAAGCTCCGATACTTTTAAATTAAAAGGCACAATAGGCAGTGATACCACAAGTACAAATAGCATCCTTGTAAATGCCAACAGCGGAAGTCTTACGATCATTTCGAAATAGTCAAAAATAATTTTCTCGCTGATTAACCCAGAAAAATTCGCAGACAGCGCAGATAAAAATAATTTTCACACAAAGCCGCAAAGGGTTTTTTGCATCCTCGCTGTTTCTCCCATTCCCCGTTTCATTTTTTTATTGCCTATGGTGCCAACTGCCAATTGTCTACCGAGAACTGAAATTATTTTATAATAAAAAATGTACCCCAAAATTGCAACCCTTTGAAATTTTATTTGTCTTTTATTTCAGAGACGTTAAAATCTTAAATCTGAAATAAATAAATCTAAAATGTATTTTATGAAAACCACAGCTATACTTTTATTCTCATCAGCGCTGGTAAGCTTTGTATACCTTACATCATGCACCAATTTTCATGCGATAGAGGGAAACCATAATGTGGTGACTGAGACACGCAACATTTCTTCATTTACGGAATTACGTTCGGAAGGCTCATATGATGTTTATTTAATTCACGATAGTGTTTTTTATGCGCAGGTAGAAGCGGAAGAAAATCTTCTGCCTTATATTATTACTGAAATTTCAGGGGGAGAACTTGTAATTAAAACGCATGAACACAAAAATTTAAAAAATCATACTACGATAAAAATCTTTGTGCATGCTCCTTCGGCAAATTCATTAACGCTGGAAGGAAGCGGGAAAATAGATTGTGATAGTATCTCGGAAGATAATCTGAAAATTTTTCTCGACGGTTCAGGAAATATTTTTCTTGGTAAAGCGGAATGTGATAAAATCAAAACAAAAATTTCCGGTTCAGGTGAAGTTGATTTATCGGGTACTGCCAATGAAACAGATTTTAATATCAGTGGTTCTGGAGATATTAATTCTTACAACTTAGTTCAGGATACTTGTTACGCTGATATTTCCGGTTCAGGCGACATGTATATTAATGTAAATAAATTTCTTGATGTTCACATTACAGGCAGCGGTACGGTTCATTACTATGGCACTCCAGTTGTGAATAGTGATATTACAGGTTCGGGTATGGTGATTCATGAATAATTTATAAATGCAGAGTTCGGAATTATGAATGCAGAATTAAAAGAATTTCCTGGAAGTTGCACAGCAACTGATGACTTAATGACCATTGACCAATGACTAATTTATATTTTATGAAAAAACTTTTAATCTTTCTTCTGTTTCCTCTTATTGCAAATGCTCAGGATTATCGCGGAGCCATAGGCATAAGGGGAGGTGAGAGCGCTGGCATTTCGGTGCAATTGTTCAATGACGAAAATATTGCAGTGCAGGGCCTGTTGAGTTTTCGCAGATCGGGGATGCAATTCACGGTGTTAACGGAAAAATATATGCCGGTGCTTTTGAAATATTCTGATCATATTTTTCTTTATCAGGGATATGGCGGGCATATTGGTTTCGAGCGCTGGTACAAATGGAAAGACGGCGACTGGCCCGATTACAACCATCGTATGCGCACCTCGCCGCTTATCGGAATTGATGGTGTTGTTGGTTTGGAATACCGTTTATTCAAATTTCCGATGAAGTTCGGGGTGGAATACAAACCCTTTGCCGAGTTAAGCCTGCACAATGTATTCAGACTTAATTTGTGGGATTTCGGAGTAACAGTTCATTATACGTTTAACAAATAAAAAATATATCTATGAAAAAAATTGTCTTTTTAACCATTATGCTGTTCGCCACAACCATAGTGTTGGCGCAGGACAAAAACGATTCACTCAAAAAGAAAAATGAAATAAAAACCGTTTTCGGAAATAAAAAAGTTCCGCAGGGTGTTTATTTCGGTTTTTCGGTAGGTTATAGTATTATTAAAGATAAAGATGCTTTCACATCTGGTGCCAGGCTGATGTGGGTCATTGGACATAGCTTTGCATGGGGTTTGGCTGGAAGCGGATTTGCCAATAATTTTCATAGTGATGCAGGTTCCAGCCTCCAAGGCGGATATGGCGGACTGATGTTCGAGCCCATACTTCTTCCTAAATATCCGGTGCATCTTTCGTTTCCTGTGATGCTTGCAGCAGGTGGAGTTGCAAAAGTAAATGCAGATATGTGGGAATCCGACTATATGGCTGATGATGACGATGCTTTCTTTATTGCCGAACCTGGTGTCGAACTCGAAATGAACCTGTTGAAATTTGTTCGCCTGAGTGTGGGTGTCACATACCGCTTCACTACTGATATCTATCTCGCCAATGAAAGCCATGATGTTCTCAATGGCCTGAATACCATGGTAAGCCTGAAGTTTGGCAAATTCTGAACTTCGGAGCAATAAAAAAGAATAATCCAGCGAGCAGTTCACTGGATTATTTTTTTACATACCGCCTTTTTTGCAGCAGGCCGGAAGTTTTTCATATGCTTTCGGATCTGCAAGAACAGAGTCAGCATCGTAACCGATCTTCGATATTGCCTGTCTCAACTTGTCAGGATCAGTCTTATCGGTTTTGTAAACGATCGTGCAAATCCTGGAGTCAACATCCAGCACCACTTCTACTACGCCTTTTTCATAGGCCATGTTCGATTCAATTCTTGTCTTGCACATTCCGCATACGGCCGATGTCAGTATCTTCACAGTATCAGTTTTTGCTGATGTCTGTGCATTTGAATATCCGTTCAACAGAAATATTGCAATGACAAATAGCATTACACTTTTCATTTTTCCTTTTAGAGTTTTCATATTATTTGTTTTTTGAAATAAAAATTTCATTTGTTATTAGTTACATGTTGCTGGTTTCTGGTTTGTCTTCGCCCTTTTGCTGTTTAACTTTTTTTATTGCCAACTGCCAATTGCCTACTGCGGACTGATTACCCTTCACCGATTATTTTTTGTTTTACTTATCTTCAGGAAACCCCCATTCCTCAAGCACTCCGCGAAATATTTTTGGCATGATGTCATCTCCATCGAACTTTATGGTAACTGATTTTGTTGCCAGGTCTGCTACAACTGAGCTCACACCATCTATCTCTGAAATAGCATTTTCAACATTTCTTTTGCAGCCGCCGCAGTCCATGTTCTTTACTTTTATGATTTCTGTTTTCATATTAAGTTAGTTTTATAATTTTGATACTGGTTGCTGATTTCTGGCTCCTTGTTACTGTTAACCGATCACTTGTCTGCGTTCACCCATTATCAGCTTCTAATGATTTTACTATTCTTTACAACAAAGACACTTAGAACACTGAAGTTCACTGAGTTTTTTTTTATAATTCAATTTATTTTTCGGTTTTACTAAAAAAAAAATTTATGCCTACTGCCGACTGAAGACTGCCAACTTTTTCTTTTTCTCTTTTTCGCATCATCGCATTTTAACTATATCGCCCATTTGCCCTTTCTCTGTTTCAATTGTTTTTTTATTGCCTACTGAGGACTGCCTACTATTAATTTCTCGCGACTTCGCTATTTTGCTCTGTCGCCATTTCGTCCATTCTTTCATTCTCCGATTCTTTTAAATATAATTTCAATCACTTTTCAGAGTCAGCCTGATTCCTGCATAGAACATTCTGCCGGCAATTGGACCCCAAACAATCGATGTGTCAAAATGACTGCCGAATGGATCTTCTGCAGCAATTATGGGGTCTCTTTGTGTGAAGTCGGTCAGGTTTTCTCCACCAATATAAAAATCCCAACGTTTATATCTTTTGGTAACCTGTGCATACAGCAGGGTATATGCCGGGCTTTCGGATGGCCGCTGGTACTGCTCAGGATTGTTACCGGTATAGGGCAACCTGCTGCTTCCGTTAAAATGCGCCGTGAAATCAAACTGCCATTTTTTTAAATTTGTTGCATATGATAAAGACAAAAGTGCTTTGTAACGACTGGTAAACGGCTTTTCCTGGAATTGATCATTGATAGTTGTTTTCACATCATTGTAACGGAAAGCTGTTGTTATATCAAAACGTTTCATGGGCTGAAAGGTGAATTCGGTCTGTAAACTGTTCGAATAGGATTTGCCCTGAAGGTTGTAAAAATAAATAGTTGAGGAATTTTTATCCATATCAACGATAACCTGATTTATGAAATCGGTGCGGAAGAAATCTAACGTAAATGTTGCATCGCGTTTTGAGATTTTCATACTTCTCATATAGCTGATGCCGTAATTCCATGCCTGCTCCGGTTTCAGATCTTCTTCAAAAACAAGTTTACGCGAACTGGCTAAAACAGCAGAATTTTCAGGCAGGACGTTTGCAATGCGATAGCCCTTTCCCACGGAACCCCGAAGTGTGTTGAATTCATTCAGGTTATACCTGAAATGCATGCGGGGAGTTATGAACAGGCCATATTTGCTGTTATGGTCGGCACGGATTCCTGCAATACCGGTGAATATCTCCATGTATGAGTATGTATATTGTGTGAAAACACCAGGAACAGATTCGCTTTTCTTAAATGATGAATCGTTAAGGGTCTCAGAAATATTATCCAGAATATAGCTGAATCCGCTGGTTATTTTATGATTGGGATTTCCAAAATGATCGGCATAAAGGAGATTGATGTAAAGATTCTTTTCTGTACCATCGTATTTATTTAACCCGTAAAAAGAATTCTGCCGGTGATAGGATCCGCTAAGCATGGTTCCTATACTTCTTCCTTCTTTTGCAAACAGGATTCCATTTTTGGTATAGAACTGGTAACGGCGGGTGCGCACATTAATCCCGTAATTCAATGTGTCACCAAAATCCATTGGCCATGATGATTTGATCTGGCCGCTGACCCTGTTCTCGTCAAGAATCAATAGTGAAGTTCTGCTTTCTAGTTTTCCGGGGATGCGATAATTCCAGCGGTTCATTAAATTCAACTGGCGGATATGAGGCACATCAAGGAAACCATCTTCATTCATGTCGACAGGTTTCTCGTGATTCTCACCGTGAACAAAAAACATGGTACTGAGATTCTCTTTGATTTTGGCCTTCGTATTCATATTCAGTTCCATGCGTCCTTCGCTGTTTCCGAAAATATTAAGGAAAAACTTTTCTTTGTTTTCTTCAGGATTCTTGTAGTCAATATTTATCTGGCCGGTAATTGATTCATATCCGTTGATTACCGATGATGTACCCTTTGATACCTGTATGGCATCCATCCATGGTCCGGGAACATAGCCCAGTCCGTAGGTGGTGGCCAGCCCGCGTATGGCAGGAAGGTTTTCAATCAGGATCTGACTGTATATTCCTGCAAGCCCGAGCATCTGAATTTGCTTTGCCCCGGAAACAGCATCGGAATAATTGATGTCAACCGTGGCGCTGTTCTGAAAACTTTCGGAGAGGTTGCAGCATGCAGCTTTCTGAAGGCCTGCACCTGTTATTACTGTAGTGTTCAGCGGTTTGATTTTCGAAAAATAAGAACCTGCCAGATCTCCTGTTATTACTAATTCCTTGAGCTCAGAGTTTGTGGTAAGAAAAATTTTTATTTCAATCTGATCAGCAGAAATACTGATTGTGTCTGTCATGTAACCGATATAACTTACAATAATTTTATTGTCAGTTGTACTGATTTTTTTCAGAGTGAATTCGCCCTTGTTATCTGTAATTGTTCCGTAAGTCGTACCAATCCAGCGGATACTGGCACCCGGAAGAGGAACAAGGTTTTTATCATTGTCAAATTCTTTTATAGAGCCCAGCAGCGTTTGCGCCTGCAAAACAGGATATATAATAAATAAAAAAAATAAAATATTGATAATTCTTTTCATAAAACCCCCATAATTTAAAAAAATAATTCGGATAAAAGACGGAAAGAAGTTGTATCAGAGCAGAAAAGAAGAATGTAATATATAAATTGATGTGACCGCTTTTCCAGGCGGCCTGGAGCTTTCATATGAATTACAAAGGGCAGATATTTCTGGTTTTAAAAGTTGGTGAGATACGAATACAGTATCCAAAACTGATATTTGAAATTTTATTTTCTCAAGAAAAGAATAGAAAACGGGCGATTTGAAAAACCTGACTACATGCCTGCATCCTGTATTTTCAGGATGATGAGTGTTGCCGGAGCTGCAACATGATTTTTCAACGGAGCAACAACTGCAATCACCGTATTTTTCTGTTTGACCCGATAAATTCAGACATGAAATTTCTGCAGGCATCTCTGTTTCGCTCGAACACAGGCATTGATACAGCACCACTCCATTACCTGAAACAAGAATTATGCAAAGCAGAATATATAAAATTGTATTTTTAATAAAACTCATTATCGCCGGTATTCTGATTGCAAAGATACGTCATCCGCGTCATGAAATATTTTTTTTAACAATGGTTTAACAAAAAAGAAGGGATGTCAGTATTTCTTTACAAACTCAACCAATTCAGGAAAAAAAATTTCAAAATCATATTGGTATTGCGTATAGTTTTTTTTGAGTTCATCCACCGCTGCTGTCAGATTTGTTGAATTCTTTGCCCTGCCCGACATGCGTTCCAATGCAAACTGTACTCCTTTGAATGAAGCATAGGAAACTAGCAAATTCCGGAAACGCATATATATCAAAGCCACCTGGAATCCTGATGGAAAAAGTTTCCGGTACTTTTTTAATGCGTTATAACTTTTCATGGCGAATTTGCAAAGGGGCATTTCAGAATATTTTTCCCAGTTTGCTGCAAGAAAATGATCGTAAAAAACATCAATGATTACCGGTGCATAATGCCCGAATTCCTGCCGCAGCCTTTGTTTTGAAGCTTCAACAACAGGATGGTTGTCGGTAAAATGATCAATGGCATGATGCAATAGAATGCCTTTCTGAATTCCTTCGCTGAAATCATTTAACTTTTTTCCCCTGATCCTGTCGGCCAGAACATTTCCCACCATAATTTCTTCATCGTTGCCGGAAAGATAAAGATGTGCAAGAAAATTCATTTTTTTTCGTTTAATGTAATAGAAATGAATGAACAAGGTTGTTATTAACATGATGCGGTGAAAATCTTTGAAAAACCAGCACCATGAAAGGCAAATTTATAAATTAATTTTACCATGGCGTATGCTGCCCATTTATAACTAAAAAGGTTTTATGCTTAAGACGATTGCAAAAGCCTCTAAAACAAAGAAGATTTTTGTTCTAGACACCTCCGTGATTCTTTACAATCACAACTCTATTAACAGTTTTGAAGATAACGATGTAGCCATCCCCATCACTGTGCTTGAAGAGCTCGACAATTTCAAGAAAGGGAATGATACCATCAATTTTGAAGCAAGGGAATTCATAAGGATTATTGATAAGCTTTCACTGAACAATACCCTGCAAAACTGGGTGCCACTTGATTTTCCTGAAGCAGGGAGATTCCGTGTTATCATGAACGAAAACGGCAGAAACGGGAAAATGGATGCAATAAAAATATTCGGAGAAAACAAACCCGATCACAGGATACTGAATGCAGCCCTTACTCTGTCAGAAGAAAATCCTGAATGTAAAGTGATCATGGTCAGCAAGGATGTAAACCTCCGCCTGAAAGCAAAATCTCTTAATATTACAGCCGAAGATTTTTCGACAGGAAAAATTAAAGACCTTGAACGACTATATACTGGTAAAACAGTCATTAATAATATTCCTCCGGAAACTGTCGATAAAATATATCAGGAAGGATCGTGCGGCCCCGATGAGATAGGCGTTACGGAACTTTATCCGAATCATTATTTCATCCTGAAAAACGAAAAGACTTCCATTCTTACTTTTTATAATCCGGTTTCGCAGCAGATAGAGCGGATTGAAAAGCGTTCAGCTTTCCGCATCACTCCTCGCAATGCCGAACAGGTGTTTGCGCTGCATGCAATATTAAATCCCAATGTAAAGCTTGTTACCATGCAGGGAGTGGCAGGTACGGGCAAAACTTTGCTTGCATTGGCCGGTTCGCTTGAGATGAAAAGGAATTTCAAGCAGATTTATCTCGCCAGGCCGATTGTTCCGTTAAGTAACAAAGATATTGGTTACCTCCCTGGCGATATCAAATCAAAACTGAATCCTTACATGGAGCCTTTATGGGATAACCTGAAGATGATACAGAACCAGTTCAGCGAAAAAGACAAAGAATATAAAAATATTGCAGAGTTTGTTGAAAATGAAAAGCTCGTAATCACGCCCCTTGCATACATACGCGGACGCAGCCTTTCAAACATCTGCTTCATTGTTGACGAAGCACAGAACTTAACTCCTCACGAAATAAAAACCATCATCACAAGGGCAGGCGAGAACACCAAAATCATTTTCACCGGAGATATTTATCAGATCGACACGCCTTATCTTGACAGCCACAGCAATGGCTTGTCCACTTTGATTGACAGGATAAAGCATCATCCTATTTATGCCCACATACGATTAGAAAAAGGGGAAAGAAGCGAACTGGCCAATCTGGCGAATACCTTGTTGTAATTGTGGCGAAAGATTTTAAATGGGCTTTGTATTTCAAGAATCAAATTCCAAAATCGTAAATCAAAGGGCTTCTTCTTCAAAAATTACGGTCAGCACTGTTTGACCAACCGCTTTGAGTGTATTTTTATTTATGCAGTCAATATTGTCCTTGGTGGTATGCCAGTATTTAAAAAAACCTGTTTTGGTTTCGCTGTCGCGATGTACAATGTCAACAGTTGGTATTTTGGCAATCATATTTATATACAGGTGGTCATCAGTGATGGCGCTTGTTTCCGTCAAAATGAAGTAATCAGAATATCCTGATCTTATACCTGCATCTAATACTTTTTTTGTAATGTCAGGGGCATACTGTAATGATGTTCCTTCCTTGGTGAAAGTGGCGTTTTCGGCGCCCACCATATCGAGTAGTATGCCGAATTTTGCATAGTAATCTTTTACGTGTGGTGTTTTCGACCAATACTGCGAACCCAGGCACCATGAATCTTCCTGCTTTGCAAAATCGCTTTTCTCGGGTTGCCCATAATCTTCAGCATCAAATAAAATAAAATCAACACCAATAGGAGGAGGATTGCTGTGAAGCAAACGTGCCAGTTCAATGATTACTCCCACGCCGCTGGCACCATCATTGGCACCATCAATAGGTGTGTTGAAGTTTTTTTCATCAGGGTCGTAATCAGCAAATGGACGTGAATCCCAGTGTGAAGAAATGAATATCCGGTTATTGATTCCTGGTTTTATGGAACCGATAATATTTTTAAAATTAAGCAGGGTGCCGTCGAATGCTTTGGCTTTCGATTCCTGAACATATACTGTGTCACAAAATACTTTAAGCATTGAGATCAGATATTCAGCGCATTTCTTATGTGCATCAGTATTCGTAACTCTTGGTCCGAACGAGACCTGCTTTGCTGTGTATGTGTAAGCGCTGTCAGCATTGAAATCAGGAACGTTGATGTTCTTTGTGGTCTTGGTAGTATCGTTGTCGTTATTGTTTTTGCTGCCGTTTCCGCAGGATGAAATCATCAGCAGGCTAATGAAAACTGACAATATCAGTGAAAAGTTTTTTAACATAAAAGGGTTATTCAAATTATTTCTTTAACTGTTTTAATGATTCCATTCACATGGAAACCGCATTCGTTATACAATTCTTTCTGTGAACCGTGTTCAACAAAACGGTCGGGAATGCCGAGGCGCTTTATATGAATATTGTAATTATTATCCGATGCAAATTCAATGATGCCGCTGCCCATACCGCCCGTAATTGTTCCATCTTCAACGGTAACGATGTTTTTGAACTTTTTAAATACTTCGTGAAGTAATTCTTCATCCAGCGGTTTAACAAATCTCAAATCATAATGCGCTGCACTGATGCCTTCTTTTTCAAGCATAAGAACAGCTTCAGAAGCAAAGTTCCCGACATGGCCAATAGTCAGAATAGCAATATCTTTTCCATCTTTAAGTTTGCGTCCTTTGCCAATTTCTATTTCCGAAAACTCTTTTCTCCAGTCAGTAATAACTCCATTGCCTTTCGGATAACGTATTGCAAAAGGGCCGGTATTCCTGAGTTGTGCGGTGTACATCAGGTTTCGCAGTTCCACTTCATTCATGGGGGCGGCAACTATCATGTCAGGAATACAGCGCAGGTAGGCCAGATCATAGGCTCCGTGATGTGTGGCTCCGTCTTCGCCAACTAATCCGCCGCGGTCAAGGCAGAAAATAACATGGAGCTTTTGCAATGCTACGTCATGTATTATTTGGTCATAGGCGCGTTGCAGGAACGATGAATAAATATTACAGAAGGGTATGTAGCCCTGCACGGCCATGCCTGCTGAAAATGTAACAGCATGTTGTTCAGCTATACCCACATCAAATGCTCGTTCCGGCATTTTCTCCATCATCATGTTCAGCGAACAGCCGGTAGCCATTGCAGGTGTGATTCCGACAATTTTAGGATTTTTTTCTGCCAGTTCAATAATGGTTTCACCAAATACATTCTGATATTTCGGCGGTTTATTATTGTCTTCAGGTTTATCCATAATTACACCGGTCTTGCTGTCAAACAATCCGGGTGCGTGAAATTTTGTCTGTTCTTTTTCTGCCTGTTCAAATCCTTTACCCTTAACAGTAATGCAGTGAAGAATTTTAGGTCCGGGGATTCGTTTTAAATCTTTAAGAATTTTTTTCAGCCTGAAAATATCATTACCGTCAACAGGTCCGAAATAACGGAAATTCAGCGATTCAAAAATATTGCTTTGCCTGAAAATAGTAATTTTTATTGCATTTTCAATCTTCTGAACGAACGATCTTGTTTTTGTTCCGTAACGGCCGCGCTTCCCAAGCAGGTTCCAGATCTTATCCTTAATGCGGTTGTATGTTTGCGATGTTGTGATGTCGGTAAGATATTCTTTAAGGGCACCTACATTCTGGTCGATGGCAATTCCGTTATCATTAAGAATGATAAGAATGTTCGCTTTCGAAACGCCTGCATGATTAAGCGCTTCAAAAGCCATGCCTCCGGTCATGGAACCATCACCGATTACGGCAATATGATTCCGGTCTTTTTCATTATTAAGTTTCGCAGCAATGGCCATTCCAAGCGTGGCCGAAATGGATGTGGAGGAATGCCCCACGCCGAATGCATCATACTCGCTTTCGTTCATTTTCGGAAAGCCGCTGAGGCCTTTGTATTTCCGGTTTGTATGGAAAGTGTCTCTTCTTCCTGTGATAATCTTGTGTGCATAAGCCTGGTGTCCTACATCCCAGATAAGTTTATCGTAGGGTGTATTGAAAACATAATGAATGGCAACTGCGAGTTCTACAGCGCCAAGGCTTGCACCGAGATGCCCGGGATGATGCGAAATCACATCAATAATGTATTGCCTTATTTCACTGCAAAGCTGAAGAAGATCGTCATCCTTCAGTTTCCGCAGATCATCAGGCGAATTGATGGCAGCTAATAATTTCCCCGGTTCAATGGAAGAGTACAATTTATTCCAGATGTTGAATATGACATGCAAAATTACGAAAAAAGGAATATGATTTTTTAGAAAAACAAAAACAACTGCATTCAAAAAACACAGTGGCTATAATAGATCAACTATCTTATACCATTGATTCTACATTAATATCATTGTCAGTTGTGATTGCATTTTTAGAATACGGCAAGCCCTTTTTGAAAAGTCTTTTCGATTTATTTCGTTTTACGCGAATTTTTGCAGAATACGCGATGTAATACATGGCAGGAACAAGTATCAGTGTGAGGAATGTGGCAAAGCTCAATCCGAAAATAATGGTCCATGCAAGCTTGCCAAAGAACTGAACATTTTCGCCTCCGAAATGTATCTGAGGATTCAGGTCAGTAAACATAGTTGCAAAGTTAATATTGAATCCTATGGCTAATGGTAAAAGACCTATAATGGTAGCCGAAGCAGTCAGAATCACAGGAGTGATACGGGTTTTTCCTGCCTGCACAATTGCATTCCTGGTTTTTAATCCTCGTGCTTTCAGCACATCGGTAAATTCAACTAAAAGAATTCCGTTTCGCACAACAATCCCTGCAAGGGCAACAATCCCTATTCCGGTCATAACAATAGAAATGCTCATGCCAAAAATAATATAGCCAAGCAAAACACCAATTACGCTGAAAAGAACTTCCGCCATGATTATTACCGGCTTGCTCGTCGAGTTGAACTGTGTGATCAGGATAAATAAAATCAGGCATAATGCAAGGATCATTGCGGTAGATAAAAAGTTCATCGATTCTTTCTGGTCTTCCTGCTCCCCGGTAATTTTCATATCCACACCTTCCGGAACAACATAATTTTTAATTGCTTTATTAATGTTGTCCACAACTTCATTCGCGGTATATCCCGAAAGCACATTGGATGTGAGATTGATGATTCTTTTAAGATTTTTCCGATGTATGCCGCCATAGCTGTTCACATAACTTAGTTTGGCTACCGATGATAAAGGTATCTGGCGCAGTAATCCGGAATTCATATCCCTGTATGTAATTTTCAGATTGAGAAGCGCATCAATATTCTTGCGCTGTGATTCTTCGTATCGCAGCTGAATCGGATACTGATCTTCATCTTCCCTGTATTTTGAAATTTCTTTACCCTGAATGGCAGTGTGAAGTTCTGCTCCAATAGTGGCCGTGGAAATTCCTTCCCTGTTTGCTCGTTCACGGTTAACGTCAATTAAAATTTCAGGTTTGCCTTCTTCAAAATCTGATTTCAGATCTTCAATCCCTTTGACACCAAGAGAATCAAGATAGTTGGAAAATTTATGTGAAGTGACAAGGATGGAATCAATATTCTCGCCGGTAATTTCAATATTAACAGGCTTGCCGGTAGCAGGGCCGCTGCGGTTTCCTTCCACTGTGATCTCAGCAGCAGGAATTCCCTGTAAAACATTACGGATAGAATCGAGATAAATGTTTGTGTTGAACCTGTGACGTTTTGCAAACTCTACAAAAGTTATAGTAATTTTAGCTTTATTTGATGCTACTGAATTATCCATCAGGAAAGGATCAGAAGCACTGGCAGCAACATTTGTAATTACTGATTCAACAATAGGGTTGTCTTCTCCGATAACACCATAAACCCTGTCCTCAACAATCTTTGTAATAGAATCAGTGGTCAGCAGGCTTGTACCTATAGGTAATTTCATGTAAACATTAATGGTATTGGGTTCATTTGAAGGGAAAAATTCCACTTTCAATTTTGCCAGCGATGTAAGAAAAAATGCAATGAATAGCGCAGCAATTGTTCCCCAAAGAATGTAATACGGTCTTTTCCCTTTCAGGCTTTTTCTCAAAAGTTTTTCATAACCGCGCATAAATTTAGGTAGAGCCTTGTGCTGAAACCAATAGATCATCCTAACGCCATAAATATTATGGAATAAGTAAAGGATCATCAAAAGAACCATGAAATTAGCGATGCCAGTCCATTGCGCTACATAAAAAAGCAATGCCAGTCCTGCCATTACTCCGCTTACTTTTAAAAGTTTTCGTTTGTCGGTTTTTTTAAATTTATCATGTTCTTCATGTTCCATGAAGTCTACGGCAAATACAGGATTGATAATGTATGCCACGAACAATGACGCAAACAATGTGATTATTAAAGTAATGGGAATGAAGTACATGAATTTTCCGACAACTCCCGGCCAGAAAGCCAGAGGAAAGAAAGGCGCAAGCGTAGTAAGCGTTCCCGACAAAATAGGAACAAACACTTCTCCCGCGGCGAGCTTCGCCGCTTTCACAATGCTCAGCTTTCCCATTCCCTGCCGGAAAATCCGGTGCGTATTTTCAATGACAACGATGGCATCATCCACCACAATGCCAAGGGCAAATATGAAAGCAAACATTACAAGCATGTTCATGGTGAAGCCTATGCTCGGTAAAACAATATACGATATGCACATGGAAAGAGGAACGGATAATCCGACAAAGAATGCGGTTTTAAATCCCATGAAAAACATAAGGATTATTGTAACCAGGATAAATCCAATGATAATAGTATTGTTCAGTTCATTCAAAGTGCGCTTTGTAAATTTTGCCTGCTCCCCTGTAATGTCAATTTTTAGCTTTGAAGGCAGCTTGGTTTCCTGTAGCTCAGTAAGAAGTTCCATGATCTGATCGGAAGCATCCAGCAGATTTTCCCCGCTTTTTTTGATGACATTGAGTGCAAGCACATTTTTGTTATTCAGGCGCGCAAAACTTTCCCTTTCCTTGAAATTATCCTTCACTTCTGCAATATCCTTCAGGTATGTAATTGCGCCACTTGAGGATTTGACGATCAGGTTTTTTACTGTTTCAACATCCTTGAATTCCCCAACAACCCGGATGGACCTCTTCATCCCAACCATGTCAATAGATCCGCTCGAAATAGTCATGTTTTCATAGGCTACTGCATTTTCAATATCCCGCAATGTGACATCGGCCACCTGCATTTTATACATGTCGACATTAATTTGTATTTCCCTGTCCAGAGCACCAATGATATCAACCCGTGTTATTTCTTTAAGAGATTCAATGCGGTCTTTAATAATATCGGCATAGTCTTTCAGTTTTGCTAATTCAAAATCTCCGGAAATATTGATGTTCATTATCGGCATTTGCGACAAGTCAATGTCAATAATATCAGGGCCGATCAGGCTGGTCTTCGGCGGCAGGTCGTTCGCTGCCTTGTCTGCCGCATCTTTTACTTTTTGCTTTGCATCGGAAATATCAATTCCCGTATTGAATTCAACAACAATAATTGAATAGTCCTGCACGCTTGTGCTTGTAATTTTTTTAACGCCATTGATGGATTTCATGTTTTTTTCCAATGGTCGCGTCACCAGGTTTTCAATATCGGTTGGTGATGTTCCTGCATAAATTGTTGTTACAATTATTTTGGGAATGACTATTTCAGGAAACTGTTCTTTCGGAATGTTGTTGTAGCTGATTATGCCGAAAATAGCAATGATCAATACCAAAACATAAATACTTGTTTTGTTGTCTATGCTCCAGCTTGTAGGCCTGAATTCTTTTATTTTGCCTTTCATGATAATTCGCTTAGGTTGTCTCTTTACCAAAAAGAATTTATTGTGCTAAAAATTTAAAGTTTGTCCGTCCTCAATATTCTGATAGCCGAATGTTACAAGCTTGTCGCCTTCTTTCAGCCCTTTCAGGATTTCAGTATAGCCATTGTAGGTTTGGCCGGGCTCCACTTTCACTTTTTTTGCCACGAATTTGCCGCTGTCCTGTACAGCAATGTACACATAGCTTTCTTCGTCCATTATCTGAATTACATTTACCGGAACCGAAATAGCGGTATCAGCACTGTAATCCTTTATTTTCAATACAGCTATCATATTTGCCCTGTATGATTCATCTGTTTCTTTAAGCTCTACCTCACAAGTAAATGTTCTGTTGATTGCATTGATAAATTTGCTCGCAAAAGAAATTTTTGAATTGATTTCTTTGTCAAGATCAGGAAATGTTACAATAACTTCATTTCCTGTTTTAAGTTTAGCTGAATATGCTTCAGCAATCTCGGCCACTACCTTAACTTTAGTCAGGTTCACTACACGAAAAGCAGTAGTTACTCCGGGTGTAACTGTTTGTCCTACCTTAATGGGTATCTCTTCTATTGTACCGTTTATCGGTGATACGATTGAAGCAAGCTTTATTTGTTCTTGTGTGCTTTTAATAAGGTTTTCATAGTATTCCTTATTATTCTTTGCCGTCAGATACTGAACCTCCGAGCCAATTTTCTGATCCCATAAATTCTTTTGTTTGTTATAAAGATTGGTAGCAAAAACCAGCGATGAGTCAAGTGTTACAAGCGTTTGTTTTAAAACGGCATAATCAAGCTGCGCCAGCGCCTGACCTTTGGTTACAGACTGCCCTTCTTTCACATTTATTGCAGTGACCACACCCATCATTTTCGGACTGACTGTAACGTTTTCCTCCCCGTCAATCTTACCCTGTACTTCAAGATAATGGTTGAACTCTCCTGTTTTAAGTTCAGTAACCAATACTTCGGCAATTTTATCAATTCCGGCGTCTTCTTCTAGCGCTATTTCCTTTTCAAGGGATTTTATCTGTTCAGCAATATCATCATGTTTCGCTTTCAGTTTTTCAAGTTTCGTTTTTTTGTCTGAACTGCATGAGGTGACCAGCAAGCCGGCAATTGCAATCAAAAATATTTTTTTCATAACCGTATTTATTTTATTTCAATAATTTTTCAAGTTTTGATTTTGCCTCCGTTAGACTAATGATAGAGGTATATAAGTCAGTCTGTGCCTGAAGATATTGGTTTTGTGCAAGAGTTAATTCCAGGCTTCCAATAATTCCCTCTTTGTATTTAATAATATTTTTATTATAAATTTTTTGAGCAAGAATTACATTCTCCTTTTTTGTAAGATAATTATTCATATAAGTAATAAAATTTGATTGTGCATTGCTGAACGTAGTCTGAAGTCCAAGTGAGACCTGCTCTTTGGAATTCCCTGCTTTTTCCAGTGCAATTTTAGCTTGTCTGATCTTAGCTTTTTTCATACCGCTACTGAAAATGGGAATGTTCATGCTGACACCAATTAAATTGGGAGGAGTAAACGAAAATGAGCTTTCATTAAAATTTTCCTGATGTGTATAAAAAGCTGCTATATCAGGCAGCAATGATGATTTTTGAAGTTTCAAATTTAATTTAGATAATTGTTCCTGTGTTTCCATCAATTTATAATCAATATTATTTTCGACTTTAAAATCTTTAATAGCTAGTCCTGCCAAATCGGTTGAAGTTAATAAGATATTCAGGTCATCTGTAAGAATAACAATATTCGAAAGTTCAATTCCCATCTGGAATTTCAAAAGATTTTTCGCAACCTCAAGTTGCCGGGTAATCATATCCAGTACATTTTTAAGGGTACTCACTGTTAACTGCATCTGGTCAACATCGGTTTCTTCAACAAATCCCTGTGTATATGTGCTTTTGATATAATTAAGGATTTTCGCTGTATTTGAATAGGTGGTATCTAAAATGTTTTTATTTTCCTGTGCGATTAAAACAAGGTAGTAAGCATTGGATACCTGTTCCTCAACATCATTTTGGGATTTTACAACACCGACTTCTGAAAGTTGTTTATAAACTTTTGCCGTTTGCAATCCCACCAAATATGAACCGCTGAACAAAAGTTGTGTGGCTGTAATATCATAAGTGAGTCCCCAGCGCATATCTTTTATTAGACTATCCATTAGGGTTGTTTGAACTGAAGGCGGAAATGAAGAAAAACCAGGAATCATTGATCCAACAAATTCTTCAATTGTGGAAGAAATTGTAAGTTGATAGGAATAATTTAATGTTGAGCTAATTTGAGGAAGTCCGATAGCAGTAGTTTCCCATATTTTCTTTTTAGCACTCTCAATATCGAGATAGGCATTTTTTACAAGCGGACTATTTCCAAAGGCATAATCCTGTGCCTGCTTTAGAGTAAAGTATAATGTAGTATCCTTTTTGTTTTGTGCAAACGAACCATAAACAAATAGGCACGATAGAATAAAAATACTGATTCTTTTCATATAGGTAATTATTGTAATTTATCAATATTGAGTTTCTTTTCCAGATATTCAATGCCTTTTTTATTGGCAATACCCCTGATATGATAAATAAATATTTCTTTGAAAATACTTTCAAACGAAAACTTCTTTTCTTCCATCATTTCGAACAACTGCGACATTTCAACACGGAAAAGATAAAGGTGTGCAATGATATCAACATCCAGGCCGGTTCTGTACAATCCTTCCTTGATGCCCTGTATCATGTTTCCCTTGATCTGTTCAAAAATATGATCTCTCCGGCTCATGACTATTTTTGTCCAGATGTCCGGATAATACTTCTGAAGGTCATAAGTGACAGAAGGGTTTGCCTGTTTCAGCATTTGTGTCAGAACCCGGCTCATGTGAAGCAGGTTCTCAATGGCATTGCTTGAATCATTCTGCGATTTGTCAATAGCCTTATGCAGCATGTTCAAGTTGTTCTCAATTACTTTTTGCACCAGTTCATCTTTGTCCCTGAAATGCAGATACAATGTTTTTTTTGAAATTCCGAGTTCCCTGGCTACATCATCCATTGTAACACTTCGGATTCCGTATTTCATGTATAACTGGGTTACTTTTAAAATAATATCTTCCATAATAATATGATTTTCGCCTGCAAAAATAAAAAGTAAAAACTCAGGAAACAAAAAAAATATTAAAAGTTTTCGAAGTTTATTTTCTTTATTTTACTGGATGGAATCAATGATTTATCGGTATTTTCTTTATGTAAGTGAAAATATTAATATTTTTTGGATTCATAAATATGTTCATTTTATTAAATATTTCGGTTTCATTTCATGGCAAGGAACTGCGACATCAAGCAAAGAACCATTAAAGCAGCAAAAGACCTTTTTTTTCAGCAGGGTTATTCGAAAGTTTCAGTTGAAGACATTATAAAAAAGGCCGGAATCAGCAAGAAAACATTGTACAGATATTTTATCAGCAAATTATGAAGGAATTTTGACTGAAGAAGCAAAGAAAAGCTACCTTTCGAATCAACAATAAAATTTATTTCTTCCTGTGGTATTACATTTCCTTTTTTCCCTTACTAAAAGATTTATAAAATTTTATCTGTACTTAAACCGATAAATGTCTATAATATTTTATTGTTAGTACATCTAAGGTTGTCGTAGGTGTAATATTCCTTGCTTTTCATAGAGATTAGTTGACTTTAAGGATAAAATTTTGTACATTGTGAACAGAAAGCCGGAGCTATGAGATCATACTTTTACTCTATATCATTCAAAACAGGAATATCCATAATCACACTTTTGCTGGTTATGAATTTTTCTGTTCTGGCTGAGGGAACAAAAGAATTCCGCCCCGATTCTGCTTATTACGGAAACATGCAAATTAATGACTTAGGCCGCCCTTTTGCATTAGAATCCAATACAGATTCTTTATACCGCTTGTATTTTCATATTAAGGATCACACAAAAGAGTATGTTTATGTAGGGTTTAAACATATTAATGTGTCTGGAGAAACAGCAACATGGAGAATAAAGGACCCTAATGGAAATGTTGTCAGAAACCGTGCAAGTATTCCGGTATCCGGAAGCGGATACATTAAATATTACTCACAAGCTGTTGTTGGTCCCAGGATTTCCCTTCTACCTGCAAATGGATATCAACCCTTAGTATTTGATCCTGTCATGAACGGTGACTTTTATATTGAGTTTACCACAACATTGCAAGGAACATCAACCGCATATCATTTCGATTTATTCGACCTCACTGTAGCGACTACAACTACAAACAGAATCAAGGGTCGTCTATGGTCATACTGCTGGGATTTAAATACCCGGAGTTATACCAACAGGTGCTGGAGCAAATTCTATAGTTATTCAACTGATGGATTTGTGACCCAGTTTGACATGAATGGAATTCAGCCATACGGATTCACTGTTGCATGTAATAATTCAGGGCCAACTCCTACAGAAAGAAAATCGGTTAATGGCAATTCAACAAGGCCACAATATAAAGTATTTTTAAATGATCCTGATCCAATAGTTTACCCGTCAGGAGAAATTCCAATTATTTTACAGAATTTAGTACTTGTTGACACACCTTTTGTGGGGCAACCAGCCAAATTTGCTCTTAAAATGAGCCAATCCGGAACGGTTGAAATGGTCATAGAATTAAATGGTACTCCTGGTTATCAACCGAACACGGAAGATATTATTATTATTAAAGATGTTGTGGCTAACCAATCAGATACAATTGTATGGGATGGGATTGATGGTCTTGGCCATCAGGTTGATGCTGATGGAATTGTAGTTTCGTCAGCTGATTTTTATTCCGGTATTACCCATTTTCCATTGTATGACCCTGAAACAAACGACCAGGGTTATATTGTTAACAGAATACGACCTGTTGCCGGCCCATGTAAAATATATTGGGATGATTCAGATTTTTCTGGCGGAACCACTAATGTTGAAGGGCAGTACGGCCCCGCACATACCTGGCCTTATTTCTTTGGCGATGTAAGAACCATGAATACATGGTGGGATGGATACAGAATTGATACCATGGCACGATTTACCTGGAATTTTAAAGACGATCCTATGCCCATTGAATTGCTTTCATTCAATGCCAAAGAAAAAGATGATAATGTAATATTAAACTGGTCAACAGCATCAGAAGTTAATAATGACTTTTTTACAATTGAAAATTCAGAAAATGGAATTGATTTTAATACCATCGGTTATATTGAAGGCTCAGGAAATTCAAACAGCGTTCTCGATTATAATTTCGTTGATGAAAATCCTTATAAAATATCTTTCTACAGACTGAAGCAGACCGATTATGACGGCGGGTATACTTATTCGCAAATAATTAAAGTATCGCTGAATGAAACATCAAATGGTGAAATAATTATTATTGCCGCTAATGGTGAAATTAAAGTTATGACCAGCGATACAGAAAACGGACAGTTGCAGGTAAATGTTTATACATTGAGCGGCACCTTATTATTTATTAATTCCATCAATGTAGAAGATGGCAGCAACACCATCAAAATAAAACCTGATATTGAAGGAAATTCAATTTATTTGGTAAGTGTAAGCCTGAACGGCCAGCAACCTGTGAATACGAAGGTTTACATGAACTGATTAATTAAGGGGTAAGCAAGAAAAACGCTCCGGAGGTCCGGGGCGTTTTTCTTTTTGTCATAAGAACAAAATATTGTTCTTTTGCAAAAAAATGAGACATGGATCATTTCAGAAGAAACAAAATCAGTGAGCTGTTAAAGTTTCCCGAAAAATCAGGTATAGGGAGTGCCGTTACTGTAAAAGGCTGGGTCCGTACAAAAAGAGGGAATAAAAATGTAATATTTATTGCTTTGAATGATGGTTCCATAATTCATAATATCCAGGTTGTAGTTGATCCGGCTGGTTTTGATGATTCCTTGCTGAAAACTATAAATACTGGAGCATGTATTGGCGTTACAGGAAAACTTGTTGAATCGCAGGGCTCGGGTCAGAAAGTTGAAATTCATGCAGCATCCATTGAATTGTACGGAGCTGCCGATCAGGAAACATTTCCTTTGCAAAAGAAAGGGCATACTCTTGAATTTCTGAGGGAGATTGCTCATCTGCGTCCACGGACAAATACTTTCGGGGCAGTGCTGAGGATAAGACATGCTATGGCTTATGCTATTCACAAATATTATAATGATAATGGTTTTTATTACCTGCATACGCCTATTGTTACAGGTTCCGACTGTGAGGGTGCAGGAGCAATGTTTCATGTTACAACCTTCGATCTGAATAATATTCCCAGAACACCTGATGGATTTATAGATTATTCAAAGGATTTTTTTGGTAAAGAAACCAGTCTTACTGTTTCCGGGCAGCTTGAAGGCGAACTCGGTGCTATGGCCCTGTCGCTTATTTATACCTTCGGGCCAACGTTCAGGGCAGAAAATTCAAATACGCCACGGCATCTTGCTGAATTCTGGATGATAGAACCCGAAATGGCTTTCTATGATATTCATGACAATATGGATCTGGCTGAAGATTTTGTGAAATACCTTATTAATTATGCCCTTGAAAACTGCATCGATGATCTGGAATTTCTAAATAATATGTACGACAAGGAGCTGATAGATCGCCTGAAATCAATTGTAGGTAATACTTTTGAAAGAATTACTTATACTGCTGCTGTCGACATACTTGGAAAATCAGGGCAGAAATTTGAATTTCCAACTTACTGGGGAAGCGATCTTCAGGCTGAGCATGAACGCTACCTTGTTGAAAAACATTTTAAGAAGCCTGTAATCATTACTGACTATCCAAGAGATATCAAAGCATTTTACATGAAGCAGAATGACGACGAAAAGACTGTGAGAGGCATGGATGTGTTATTTCCAAGGATAGGAGAGATTATTGGCGGATCACAAAGGGAGGAAAATTATGAGAAGTTACTTAAACGTATTCAGGAAATGAAATTACCAGAAAAGGATATGTGGTGGTATCTGGAAACACGAAAATTCGGTACTGCCCCGCATAGCGGATTCGGCCTGGGTTTTGAACGTCTTATACTTTTTGTAACGGGAATGGCGAACATCAGAGATGTTATACCATTTCCCCGTACACCCCAGAACGCAGAATTTTAGTGAGAAAAATTTAATAAATATTTCTTGCATTCATGATCAAAATGAAGTAAATTGCAGGGAATTCAGGAAAATGATTTTTTATTCTTTATGCTAAATCAGAAATTACAACAAAAACTTCTTCAGAAGTTATCGCCGCAGCAAATACAGCTTATGAAACTGCTGCAGGTGCCTACGATTGCTCTGGAGCAACGAATTAAACAGGAAATTGAAGAAAACCCTGCGCTGGAAGAAGGCGCTGACGATGACGAAAATGAAAACGAAAATCCCGAGGATGAAATAAGAAACGAATATGACAACGATGATGAAGGGCAGGATTCCGAAAAAAATGAAGATGATGAATTCGTATTATCCGATTATATTGATGATGATGAAACCCCTGCATATAAGCTTGTAGCGAACAATACCAGCCTTGATGACGAAAGGAAGGACATTCCTTATGCTTCCGGTATCACATTTCATGAGCAGCTGATTACCCAATTAGGGCTTCGTGTTCTGGAAAACAAGGAATACCAGATAGCGTTGCATATTATCGGCAATCTTGACGATTCAGGTTATTTGCAGCGGGATATTAACGCAATGGTTGATGACCTTGCGTTTGCACAGAACATTTCAACCACTCCGGCTGAGATTAAACATTTACTTGAGGAAATACAGCAATTCGATCCGCCCGGCGTGGGTGCACGAAATTTGCAGGAATGCTTGCTTTTGCAGCTGAAAAGGATATCGCCCCTAACGGAAATTATTTTAATGGCCATCGAAATCATTGATAAGTATTTTGATGATTTTACAAAAAAGCATTACGATAAAATCGAGAAAAAAGCAGGCATCACAGAAGATAAAATGAGAAATGCCGTTGGTGAAATTTTAAAACTTAACCCTAAACCCGGCAATACTTACATTGAGCATTCCCGTGTACAGCAATATATTGTTCCCGACTTTATCGTTTCAAATAATAACGGGCAACTCGAACTGTTTTTGAATTCGCGCAATGCTCCCGAATTAAAAGTGAGCAGAACCTATCAGGAAATGCTCGAAACCTATGCAAAATCGAAAGAAAAAAGCAGTACGCAGAAAGAAGCCCTTGTTTTTGTTAAACAGAAAATCGACTCGGCAAAATGGTTCATCGATGCAATACGGCAACGCCAGGATACGCTGTATCAAACCATGAATACGATTCTTGAATATCAGAAAGAATATTTTCTGGAAGGAGATGAAACATTGATAAAGCCAATGATTCTGAAAGATATTGCCGAAAAGGTTAACCTGGATATCAGCACCATTTCAAGGGTGGCAAACAGCAAATATGTCCAAACTGTTTTCGGCACTTTTCCGCTGAAAAGCTTTTTTTCCGAATCCATGTCAACGGATTCAGGTGAAGAGGTATCAACACGTGAAGTTAAAAAAATCCTGCAGGATTGCATCGGTTCTGAAAGCAAGAAAAAACCGCTTACCGATGATGAACTGGCAAAAATTCTGAACGACAAGGGATACAATATTGCCCGTCGCACTATTGCCAAATACCGTGAGCAGCTTAATATTTCAGTGGCCCGGCTGCGTAAAGAAATCTGATAAGGAATGGAAACCCGCCTGACAAAAATTATATCTTTTCTTTTTCATCCTGTATTTGTACCTGTTTACGGACTCCTGCTGCTTTTTAACATGAAGTCGCATTTTTCTTTCGGGCTTATTCTGAAAGCACGGCTTCTTATACTTTCTTTTGTTTTCGTAACCACGGTTTTATTTCCTTTACTGATAGCGGCATTAATGAAACGCCAAGGTTTTATTGAAAGCTATCAGATGAAAAGCCGCGAAGAACGAAGGTTTCCCTATCTTATAACAGCGGTTTTTTATTTTGTAACCTACCAGATGCTCCGCCAGATGCAGCTTCCCGAAATATATTCTTTTTATTTTATGGGAGCCACATTACTGCTGGCTATGGTCGTGATCATTAATATCTGGTGGAAAATAAGCATTCATATGGTGGGACTGGGTGGTATTTCCGGAATGCTTTGCGGACTGGCATTGGCTCTTTCCTGCGATATGACTTTTTTGATTTCTTCGGTTTTTCTTATCAGCGGGATCGTGGGATATGCCCGCCTGAAATCAGAAACCCACAAGCCGTCCGAAGTGTATTGCGGATTCCTCGCGGGTTTTGTCATTATGATTGGCTTGTATCTGTTAGTTTAGAGCAGCGCTAATGCTATGCCAACAGAAATCGGGTACATTTCCACTCCCTTGCCGGCCTTGAAAATTTTTGAAAGTGAATAATAACCGAATACTCCATACATGCCGTAGTTGAACCGGACAGTAGCTCCGTATCTTAAAGTTTCAATATTAAATATTTTGTATACTTTAATCTTAATATCAGCTTCTCCCAAATCAGGGTCATTAATAATATTGCTTTCATACTTAGTTCCTCTATATTTTGTGTGCCCGTTGATTAAGTAACCTGCCTTAAAACCCAAAGCAAATTTTATGGCTTTTCCTTTTTTGTTTTCAGAACTGTACTTGAATTCTACAGGAACATCGAAATAAGTAAGGCTTAATTTATTTACATCATACTCAATTTTTTTATTAAACGCATTTCCTGGAATTCGTTCGAAAATAGTATTTCCTGTATACACATCTGTGGCCGATGCAGAATCAAACTTTATTTCTTTAATAGGATAGGCATCACTATGAAGGTTATGAGAGCCAATACCGAACCCGATTTTAAAGCTGAATTTACTTTTGCCCAATGGAATATTATACATGAAATAAGCAGCAAAACCCGGATTGAAGGAGTTCACAGTAAGACTTGAATCGGCGCCCTGCCACATATCGGAATACAGGTTCAGGATTATTTTTTCTCCCTTGCCCATGGATAATCCTTTTGGAGAATCCTGTGCAATAATAGAACCGAATGTAAAAAATGATAGTACTAAAAGGATGAATGTTTTTTTCATATGCATTATTTTTATTTTTTTTTACAAATATAATATTTTTTCTGCGGATACTCCACCCATTCATTTTTCGATAAAATGATGTTTTTTATAATAAGGCAAGGTGAAAAGAAAAAAATATGCAAGGCCCATAGTATTGATAATCGAACCAAGTATGAATGAGTTGGCAAGTCCTATGGTGTCGGAAATATAACCTATAACGAACATTCCCGTTCCAATGCCCAGGTCATAAGCAGTAAATAATGTGGAATTTGCAACACCGCGTCTTTCTTTCTCAACCAGATTATTAGTAATTGCCTGCGAAGTCGGGAAAATAATTCCCACTCCCATGCCCAGTATGAATGCCGACAGAAAATATCCAATAAGGGTTTTTACCAGCGCCAGAACAGGAAATCCGGCAATAAGCAATATTATCCCAAGCGGAACAATAAGGGATGGGCCGTATTTGTCAAAAATTTTTCCGGAAGTCATACGCGATATTAATACACCAGCGGCAAATGAAATAAAAAAGTTGCCCGGATAATCAACACCTATTTCTTTCCCGTACAAAGTGATGAATGAAATCAATCCGCCGTAAGAAATCATCAGAATAAATATATTCAGCGAAAGCACGAAGGATCTTTTCTCAAAAAGCGATGCTATTGAAAACGACGGAGTTGCTTTATTTGCATGCGTTCCAGGATATGTGACGAACATAGCCAGAATAACACCGGCCATCCCCAGCAACATGCTTGAAATGAACAGGGCATCATAATTCATTGATTTTCCTACAATGATGACAGCAAGAAAAGGCCCCAGCGCCATGGAAATGGTCATGGCAAGACCATAGTAACCCAGTCCTTCCCCCCTTCGCTGATACGGAACAATATCAACTATAATGGTTGAACTTGTTGTTGTGGTTATTCCCCACATCAGCCCGTGGGCAAAACGTAGCAAAAGAAAAAACACAAATGTGCCTGCTATGGCGTAACCTCCGAACATAAGTGAAAATATGAAAAATGAAATAAGGTAAATCATTTTTCTTCCGTATCGGTCAATGGCATAGCCTGTAACCGGACGAATCAATAATGCAGAAACAGTATAAATTGAAAGAATAATTCCGATATCGGTATTATCGGCTTTTAGTAAACAGGCAAGGTAACCGGGCAGTGTAGGTATAAGAAAATAAAATGCAACCGAAAGGAAAAGTGCAACAATGCACATCAGGATAAAATCTTTAGTCCAAATTTTCTGGCTGTTTTCCATGTGTTTTACCAACTCTTTTCAGGCTGCGAAAATAAAAAAATAAAACGGAAGGAATTTGTTTGGTAATCATAATTCCGGCAGGCAATTGTCAGTTGCGTTTTTTGTGTAAGCTTTTTATTGCTTGCCTGAGTATAAATTGGGGGGAGGATTAACGTTTTGGCGGTTGCTGTTCGGTGGCGATATTGACCCACTACACTTTTCACGAAGCACTGACGTTTAAAATTATTACTTCCCTGTCCTACCTGCCTCTTTGGCAAGGCGGGTGAGCTACCGCCCCGCCACTGAAAGCAAACGGCCTGTTATATGCTGGGCAAAATCCGTTCTTCTGTCCGAAGCTTGCGAAAATATTCAAGTATCTGCTCTGATGTCATGTTTGCAAGCTCCTTGCTAAGTTTATCGCGAACCTCACGCATAAAGCCTACTGCATCAAAATTCTTTATCTTTTTATTTTTTGTATCTTTAGTCTTCATATTCTACTATTTCTTTTGGTGAGCGTATATCTATAATCGGATAGCCAAGTTTTATATTTACTGAGTTGTAGCCTCGTATCCGTGTTACATTTACAATATGCTTAAAATTCCAACTCGCCAATATGTCGGCACGCTGTATCGTCGCTATTGCCATATGTAAACAGTCTGCCAGGCTCGTCTTACCCACAACCTGTTCTGATATATAACTCAAGGCCAATTCTGTTGCCTCGTCTGTGATTGATATATATTCAAAATTGTCACGCGGAAGCGATTTCATCAAGTCTTTGATATGCTGCGGCGCCTGTCGCAACTCCTGCTCTGTCACCTCGGAATATATCGCTTTGATTCTTCCTTGTTGTATCTGGTCTATCAACCAATTTGATTCTACTGCAAACGCTTCATCAAAGCAGCCGCCGATAACAGAAGTGTCTATGTAAATACGTTGTGGTCTCATCGTCAAGTATTGACTACAAATTTACGGATATTTTTTTAAAACTTGGCTATTGTCTTCCGTTTTGGGTAAATAATATTTTGATGCGCTAAGCATAATAATTTAGCTATACATGAAACGGGATTAATTATAACATTTTATGAGATTCCTCACTTCGTTCGGAATCTTTTCATAATTTAAACTTTATAAAATGTATGGTTTTATCCCGTTTATTGTATAATCTAAAAAAAAAGTTCAGTTTCAGTATTCGAAAAAATGTATTTTTGAAATAAATAATAAAAATCAGAATACAGTATGAAAGGCGATATATTGATAATTGATGAAAATCACAGAAAAGCTGCGAAACAAATCATTGACATTATTTTTAATAAAATCTCTGAAAACAAAAATAAGTATGTAATTTCAGTAGCCGGTGAATCGGGTGCGGGAAAATCTGAAATTGCAGTTTCTGTTAAAGAACTACTTGAGAAGAAAAATATCAAATCTTACATTTTCGGACAGGATGATTATTTTGTTTATCCTCCAAAAACGAATGCCCGGCAAAGGGAAGAAGATGTAAGCAGGGTGGGAATGCAGGAAGTACAGCTTGATTTGCTTGACAGGAATTTAAAAGATGCTCAGGAAGGTGGTTTCATAATTAAAAAACCGCTTGTGGATTTTAATGCCGACACTATCGGGGAAGAACTTGCTGACCTGACTGAATATAAAGTTCTTATAGTCGAAGGTACGTACACTTTAACATTAAAAAATGTTGATTGCAAAGTATTCATCAACAGGATTATATATGATACTATTGAATCAAGGAAGAAAAGAGCAAGGGAAAAACAAGATGATTTTTTAGATAAAATATTAATCATCGAACATGAAATAATTTCAAAACACAAAGCATTCGCCAATATCATTATTACAAAATCATTCGATGCTGAAATAAATAGCTCAATAAAATTCTGAAAATATGAGTAAATACCCTTTTAAAAATATCGCCATGATAAGTACGCATGGCTACTTTGATCCGGTTCCGAAATTAGGCAGGACAGATACAGGCGGGCAGGTTGTTTATGTTCTTGAACTAGCAAAGGCCATAGCCCGTCAAGGTATAAGGGTGGATATATTTACCCGTTGGTTTGATAAAGCCCAGCAACAGCTCGATCCGGTTCCCGGCAACCCGGGAGTAAGTGTGATAAGGATACATTCGGGTGAATGGGAATTTATTCCGAAAGAATTAATTTATGATTCCCTTCCTGAATTATCAGCAAATATGCTGAAGTTTATAAAAGAAAATAATATTGATTATGATTTATTTCACGGTCATTATGTTGATGCAGGAATAGTAACTCTCGATGTTTCAGAAGAATTAAAAAAATCTGCATTCTTTACGGCGCATTCGCTGGGTGCATGGAAAAGGGACCAGATGGGTGGAGATACTGCTGAAATGGAAAAGAAATTCAATTTCAAACACAGGATAGCTGAGGAAATGCGGATATTCAAATCGGTATGCGGACAGACACTTACTTCTGAGGTACAAAAAGAAAAACTGAACAGCCTGTATAATTATGATGCTGAAAATATCAGGATTATTCCTCCCGGTGTCGACATTCACCGTTTTAAAATGCCTGCGGAAGATGATAAAAAAATTAAAACAAATCTTCCTGAAAAATATATATTCTGTCTGAGCCGGATTGATACTAATAAAGGACATGACCTGCTTTTAAAAGCATTTGCACTGGTAAAGGAACAATGCAATGATGTGCATCTGGTGATTGGAGGCGGGTCACTAAATCCCATACCACGCGAACAGGAAGTCTTCGAAAATATGCGGAGAATCTGCAAAGAAGAAAACCTTGATGACAGGGTTCATTTTATCGGATACGTTGCAGATGAGATAATGGTTCCTTATTATCAGCAGGCTCTGCTTTTTGTTCTGCCGTCGCTGTTCGAACCTTTCGGTATGACAACACAGGAGGCCATGGCCTGCGGCATGCCGGTCATTGCTTCTAAATACGGCGGCATTCAAAATGTGATTACTCATGGAAAGGATGGAATGCTGGTTGATTCAGAAAATCAGGAAGAATTTGCTGATATTATTATTGAACTCCTGAATGATGAAAAACTAAGAAAGAGCATGGGACAGGCGGCCGGAAACCTGATTCGCCGGCAATACAGCTGGGAAGCTATTGCAGATAGGTTCCTGGATTTTTATTGTGAATATATTTGATCTTTTGCAAATGAACCAGCAGTTCTCACTTACCATTTGCACATTCCTGTTGAAGAATTTGCCCGGCTAACAGAACGACTCTTCCATGTTCTTCGGATGATGAAAGGTCGTGCTGCTTTTTTTGTTCGAAGCAAATGAATACTTTTGCCGTATGTACAGGAAAACTTCATCCGAACGAACCGAACTTTCTGAACTGGGTGAGTTTGGGCTTATCAAGCGAATCTCTGGGTTCGTTGAACTCAAAAATCACTCCACGCTGAAAGGCATTGGCGATGATGCTGCTGTTATCAGCGCTGAAGGCGGAGAGATACTTGTTTCGACCGATCTGCTTGCAGAGGGCATACATTTCGATTTGTCATACATACCGCTGAAACACCTGGGATATAAAGCGGCAACCGTTAATTTCAGCGATATTGCTGCTATGAACGGTACTCCCGAGCAAATTACAGTCGGCATTGCATTATCCAGCCGCATTTCTCTTGAAGCTGTTGATGAACTTTATGAAGGCATACGTCTGGCATGTAAAAATTATAACGTCGACCTGGTTGGTGGCGATACTTCAGCAAGCGCATCAGGTTTGTTTATTTCGGTTACAGTGATAGGCCGTGCAGGGAAAGATGAAATTGTTTACAGAAACGGAGCGCAGCTTAACGATATCATTTTTGTATCGGGAGATCTTGGCGGAGCTTATATGGGGCTATTGCTGCTAAAGCGTGAAAAACGGGTATTTGAAGCCAATCCCGAAATGCAGCCTGAACTTTCGGGTTACGATTATATTTTGCAACGGCAGCTGAAACCTGAACCAAGAACCGATATCATAAAACGACTTAAAGAAGCAAAAGTGAAACCTACATCGATGATTGACATATCGGACGGGCTTGCTTCAGAAATACTTCATATCTGCGAGGAATCAGGAAAGGGCGCTGCTGTATATGAAGAGAAAATCCCTATCGACCCGGTTACAGTAAGTATGGCAGAAGAACTGAAAATCGATCAGACAATAGCAGCATTGAACGGCGGTGAAGATTATGAACTGCTCTTTACCATTTCCCAAAATGATTTTGAAAAGGTGAAAAACATCCCGGGTATTACTCCGGTGGGACATATTACTGAAGGAGGAGCAAACCTTGTGAGCCGCAGTGGCAGCCTGGTTCCGTTAACAGCACAGGGATGGGATGCGTTTATGAATAAATGATTTACGTTTTACAGATGACGATTTACGAATTTGTTATTTGTAAATCATTGCTTTTTGCAGATGGGCTAAAATAAATTTTGATAATTTTGATCTTTACTGACCGGCATGGCAACGGAATTACATATTATTTTATCTTTATTCAAACCATTCACATTAGGCATTGCGGTTGAAATAATGGCAATGATTGTTCTTTTGTTTTGTTCTGCTTTATTTTCGGGGGCTGAGATTGCTTTCTTTTCGCTCAAGCCCATGCATCTCAGCGAACTTAAAAGGAAAAAATCACGTTCCGGAAAAAAAATCATTAAGTTGCTTGAAAATCCCAAACGTCTTCTTGCCACATTGCTTATTGCCAATAATTTTGTGAACCTGGGCATCGTAATTCTTTCCACCTATATTACCATCGGGCTTTTTGAATTTGGCGATAATATGGCCTTTGCTTTTATTATTCAGGTGGTGCTGGTGACATTTCTGATTTTGCTTTTTGGAGAAATAACCCCCAAAATTTATGCAACACAATATGCTATTACCTTTGCATCTTTTGTGGCACGACCCATTGCGTTCTGCATTCAATTATTTTATCCGTTGAGTTCTTTGCTTATCAGTTCCACATCGCTTATTGATAAACGCATAACACGCAAACATAATATTTCTATAACCGATCTTTCTGCAGCGCTTGATATTACTACAGGTAAAGATACCCCGGAAGAAGAAAAAAAGATACTGAGAGGTATTGTGAAATTCGGTAACATTGATGTAAAGGAAGTGATGCGCTCGAGGATTGATGTCACAGCTGTTGATATAAAAACCGATTTCCGCCAGCTGATGAACATTATTCTCGATTCGGGCTATTCGCGTATTCCGGTTTATAAGGAAAACTTCGACAGTATTGCAGGAATTTTGCATATCAAAGATCTTCTTCCTCATCTCGGTAAAGAAGCTGATTTCAACTGGCAGTCGTTAATAAGACCGGCCTTTTTTGTTCCTGAAAGTAAAAAAATTAATGACCTCCTGCAGGAATTCCGTGAGAAAAAAAATCATATGGCAATAGTCGTTGATGAGTACGGTGGCACCTCAGGCGTTCTGACAATGGAGGATATTATTGAGGAAATTGTCGGAGAGATAAATGACGAGTTTGATACTGACGAGGTTATTTTTTCAAAGCTTGATGAAAAGAATTTTGTTTTTGAAGGGAAAACACTGCTGAACGATTTCTGCAAAATAATAAAAATCAATCCCGGTACGTTCGATGAAAAGAAAGGTGATTCGGATACCATAGCAGGGCTTATACTTGAGATAGAAGGAAAAATTCCCGAAAAGAACGATAAAATATATTATAAAAATTTTATCTTTACCATTGAAGCAGCCGATAAGCGTAGCATAAAAAGAGTTAAAATCACCCTTGATGAAAAAAAAAATAAATCTGCGGAAAATGATTAAACTGTTTATTACACTGAAGTTGATATTCCTGATTTTTCTTTTATCTTCGTGTGGCAGCGATTATGTTCCTAAGCCCAGGGGGTATTTCAGGATTGACCTGCCTGAA